>CALIGI010000094.1 GCA_938021205.1 uncultured Pseudanabaenaceae cyanobacterium | reverse complement strand
ACATCCTCTCCCCTAACCCCTCTCCTAAGGTCGCGGGGAAAAGCAAAGCCTGAAAGCCTAACTTTTGCGTTCGGTTCCCTTGCTCCTTTAGGAGTAAGGGCTAGGGAAAGAGGTGGGCTGTTTGGCTGTCGAACTCAGGTTGTCTCAAGCCTGGCAAAGCATTCTGGTAATGTAACTTGACGTTACCAAGATGCTTTTTGAGCGGTGTAATGGGCTTCAACTACAGCAAATTCACCTCTTTCTTGAGATTGGGTCGTCGGCAAGGGGCTAGGCCCTTCTTGTCATTGTTACGCTCGTCGGTTGGTCATCTTATTGGTCTAGGCGAAATGCGATAAGGTAATTCACTAAGGGATGGCCCGGTTGCGAATTTGAGCGTCATTTTGATTTGTCTGTCCTATGACTCGCCTTGAGCCCAGCCAAGCTGAAATCAGCCCGGTCAATAGAAACTTAGAGGTTTCTGCTGAAGAGAGCAGTATTGACTTTGACAGGATCAAGGTCTCACCGGGTCATGCTAAGAAGCGCTTTTTGGCGCTTAAAGAGGCGTTGCATGAGTGCGATCGCCGCATTGCCGCTGAGCCCAGAAACCTGGGTCACTGGCTTCAGCGAGGCGAGGCGTTGTTGCGTTTGCGGGATTATGAAGCTGCGATCGCCAGTTGCAATTGCTGCTTGACACTTAACCCCGAGTGGGATGCTGCCTGGATGCAGCGGGCTGAAGTTCTGGAGCGCATGGGGAACTATCAGGAGTCTCTAGAGAATTGGGAATATGCTTCCGCGCTATCCCCGGATGCGCCTGAGGCCTGGAATGGCCGGGGGGTAGTGCTGCGGAAGTTGAACCGACTGGATGAATCATTGGGCTGTTACGACCAGGCCTTGGCGCTGAATCCTGACTATGCGAGGGCGCTGAATAATCGAGGGTTTTTGCATGGCCAGCGGGGCACTTGGGATGAGGCCTTGGCTGATTTTGAGCGGGCAGTGGAGATTGAGCCAGATTATTACCAGGCTTGGCAAAATCGAGGCTATTTGCTCTTTGCTTTGGGCCGTAGTGAGGAAGCCCTGGTTTGTTATGACGAGGCGGTGTTGTTGAGGCCAACGAAGGATGAGGCCTGGAATGGCAGGGCTAATGTGCTTTACAACCTGGAGCGCTATGAGGCGGCGATCGCCAGCTATGGAAAGGTCCTAGCCCTGCGTCCCAACTGTGTGGATGTGCTGGAAAACCGAGGCAATGCCTTGGGGAAGTTGAAGCGCTATCGCGAGGCAATCAATAGCTACACCAAGGCCTTGGTTCACAGCCCAGAACGGGTCAGCACGGCTTACTACCGAGGCGTGGCCTATGCCCATTTAGGTCGCCACCGCAAGGCGATTGATGATTTTAGTTTGGTGGTTGATCTAGAGCCGGAGCACTTTGACTGTCGCTATAACCGGTCGACTTGCTATGCCCAGATTGGCGATGCGGATAATGCGGTGGCGGATTTACAGGTGGCGATCGAGCAGCATCCCGAGGTGTATCTGGAGATGGCGCGGGTGGATGCGGATTTTAAGAAGATTCGAGCGCGCAGTGATTTTCAGGAATTGATTGCTGAGTAAGCTTAGTCTGGCTAGGCTTGTCCGTTATTAAGCATCTCCTGGACCTCATGCTCGATTAGCTTGGGGTAAATCAGCCAGGTGGTTTGGTGGGTTTGGACGAGGGCGCGAATGAGTGGGGACAGCTCACCAATCTCGCGGGTGCCGGTGGCTGTTTGGACGCGGATGCCTTCCTTGTAGGGCTTGTAACCTCGGCTAAAGGCCACTTCTAAACCTGCATAGTGGGTTGGACTGATGCCTCGCTGTGCTAGCAGGTTATGGATTTGTGCGAGTAAAGCATCCTGCTGCTCTGGGAGCTGCTCTGGCAGGGCTTTTGCCTTGAAGAGGCGGCGGTCAACGTAGCGGCTGCTCAGGTCCGCTAGGAGCGGGTCGTTATGGCATTGCCCCTGGTGTTGCCAACATTGCAGGTGGTAGCTGAAGACGTTGTCGTCAGCGGCGAGGTAATGGGCTAACTCAAGCGGTGCTTCACCTTGGCTGGGGTCTCCGCTGATGCTGGACTGGGCAAACCAAGCGGACATCGTGGCATCGGTGGTGAGCTGACCTGCCTGGTAGAGTTCGCGAGCGCGGCGGAAGGCTTGGTTGAGGCCCCAGGCGGCGGCGATGTTCTTGGGGTGGTTGTAGACCTGGGCGTACATCAGCGATCGCACGATCAGGTAATGCTCTATCGCCCCTTGGCCTTTGGCGGCGACGACCACTTCCCGTCGCCAAGGGTCGTAGCGTAGAGCGGTGAGGATGCGGTCGAGGTTGAGATTGCCGTAGGAAGTGCCGGTGAAGTAGGTGTCTCGCATCAGGTAGTCGAGGCGATCACAGTCCAGTTGGCTGGAAATTAGCTGACTCACTAGGGGCAGAGAATGCTGCTTACGGTAGGTTGCAATAATCATTTCCGGTAGATCGGCATCCACCTGGCGCAGCAGACGATTGATGGGTTTCGACTCCAGCAGAATGTGAGCGGTCCAATCCTCATGGTGACCGCCAAAGATGTCTTCGCAGGTGTGGCTGAAGGGTCCATGACCGATGTCATGGAGCATGGCTGCGCAGAGCACCGTTGTTCGGTGGGGCAGGAGCTCTTCGTAGGATTGGGCTAAGGCGTCGAACGCTCGCCGAGCCACCTGCATAACGCCAATGGAATGGGTAAATCTGGAGGCTTCAGCTCCGTGGAAGGTGAAGCTTGCCGGACCTAACTGACGAATGCGCCGCAGTCGCTGAAACTCCGGGGTATCGATTAGCTGAATCAGTAGAGCTTCGCTGGGCTCATCTCGACGCAGGGTTATGCCCCCATGGAGGGGGTCATGGTAGGTGCGAGTGCCTTGTCGCTCGGGGTCGCGTTTAGGAGGCGAGGGCAGGCTCGGCTGTGGGGACTGATGGCTGGGCTCGGGCTTCGAGGGGCGCTGAGTTGATTGCGGACTTTTCTGCTTGTCGCTCTGCCCATTGCTTTTTGAGGGTGACGAGGCGTTCGATCGCGGCGGTGTATTGGGGGTCGGCGTCGGTGGCGAGCTGGTCACGGCGGAGTCCCTCAGCTTCGATGGTTAGGTTCGGCTGAATGCCGAGTTTGTTGATGTCGTGGTGGTCTGGGGTTTCGTATTTGGCGACGGTCACAGCCATGCCGGAGCCATCGGAGAGTTCAAATAGAGATTGAATCAAGCCCTTGCCGAAGGTCTTTGTACCTACTAATTCTGCCCGCCCACTGTCCTGGAGCGCGCCTGCCAGGATTTCGCTGGCGCTGGCGG
Organism: uncultured Pseudanabaenaceae cyanobacterium; assembly: GCA_938021205.1. Lineage (GTDB taxonomy): Bacteria > Cyanobacteriota > Cyanobacteriia > PCC-9006 > JAAUQQ01 > JAAUQQ01. The sequence goes on along the minus strand of CALIGI010000094.1, from coordinate 1,278 downwards.
TGCCGGCATTGACCAGCACAACTAAGGGCTTGTCATTTAGGGCTGTATTGGTGGCCTGGAAGCTATCCAGAATGCCTTGACGGTTGGCGGTATAGACGATCGCCCCGTCATTAATCCACATGCGAGCGATGGCAATGCCCGCTTGGAGGAGACCGCCGGGGTTATTGCGCAGGTCCATGACATAGGCGTCAGCTTCCTGCTTTTGTAAATTCTTTAGGGCCAGTTCAAAGTCCACCGTGGCGTTGGCATTGAATTGATTGAGGCGGATATAGCCAACTTTGCCCGCAGTCGTCTTTTTCAATTCAGAGGAAACGGGGTTGAGGCTAATGCGCTCTCGCACCAGCTTGATTTCCTGGGGAGCGTTGTCTTCATGCTGAATTTGTAACCGCACGCTGGAGCCTGTTTCGCCTCGCATCCGGTTTGCGGCATCGTCGAGGGTCAGGGTGGTGGTTAGGGCGTTGTCTATCTGGAGGATGCGATCGCGGGGAACAATGCCCGCTGCCTCTGCTGGAGAGCCCTGGACCGGAGCAATGACGACAATCTCACCGCTGTCTGCATCCTGGGCGACTTGCAAACCGACTCCCGTGAGCTCTCCAGAGGTTGTGACCTTCAGATTGCGGTACTGTTCAGGCCGCATCAGCCTGGTAAAGGGGTCTCCCAGCAGGGCCAAAGACTTCTGAATTGCGCCATAGGTCTCATCGCGGCTCTCCAAGGGATTGCTGCGCAGGGTCTTCTGCCGAATATTCCACCAATTGTTGTCGTTGAAGCTCTCATCTAGATAGGAGCGACTGACAATGCGCCAGGCTTCGTTGTAAAGCTGCTGCTCGGGGGTCAAAGCTAGGGCTGACGGTGGATTGATCCCCCAAGCCCCGAGGAAAAAGCCCAACTGGAGCAGCAGCAAAAGAAGTGATCTGAACGCGAATTGTTTCATGTAACAAATTGTAGCGGTTGCCTTTGAGCTGTGGAAAATGAAAATAACCGTTGCCGCCAAGCAATGCGGTCAGGAGAATCCAGCCCATTGTGAAGATCTTAGGATCAATTATGAGAGCCCAACCAAGCGGATCAAAACCCGATTGCGTAAAGTTTACAGCTCCTTTCGTTAGACGAACGTGTTACATTTCGTAGAGATGACTATGCACTTTTAGGAACCGCGGTTTCATGGCGAAGGTTTATGACTGGTTCGATGAGCGCTTGGAGATCCAGGCGATCGCCGATGACATCAGCACCAAGTATGTCCCTCCTCATGTAAATATTTTTTATTGCTTGGGTGGTATTACG
>CALIGI010000093.1 GCA_938021205.1 uncultured Pseudanabaenaceae cyanobacterium | reverse complement strand
GGCGGCGACGGCTTCGGCAGTAGGGACTTGCTCGGCAATGGCCTCGGCATCGGCCAGGACGAGGTTACGGGGCAGGTCGAAGGTGGTGCGGCGGGCTTCTCGGGTGCCCGGCACGACGAAGAGGACGTTGGGGCCGAGGGACTCGAATTGCTCTGAGGCCAGTTTCTGAGCGCCTTGACCGATGCCAATCATGGCGATAACGGAGGAGTTGCCGATGATGATGCCCAGCATGGTGAGGGTGCTGCGGAGCTTGTTTGCGGTCAGGGTTTTGACCGCCATGCTGAGGCTTTCGGCGAGGTCCATGGGGAAGAAAAGAAAGAATCAAATCGCGCTAACTTGGATTGAAACTGAAGGAGACCTGATACCACCGTAGGGACATGGCATTGCCATGTCCCTACCAGGGTCAAATACCTTCTATTCCAGTTTCAGCCTTTTACCTAACGCCGATGATGGCGATATTGCCGCAGTTGCCGACGGAAGTGGCTACGAGGATAGATGGAGCGCCGCCGCCCTCGATAGCCGCCGTAGCCGTAGCTGTCGTATTCATCGTAGTAGTTTGGCACGTAACCGTGGATGGGATAGGTCGTGCGCTGCTTGCGATAGACCGTGGAAATGGGCCGATCGCTGATGCCAACGCTGAGGGAGAATTCGTTGCTTTCTAGAACGGTGCCGTCATTTTCGCGAATCTCGTAGCGAAAGGTGTTTTGCAGGGGAGCGGAGAGCTGACCGGGGATGACGGTGAAGGTTTGGGTCTCATGGCCTCGACCGGGCTTGAGCAGGATGACTTCGGAGCCGATGTTGTTGTCGTAGGCGCGATCGCTAAAGGGCTCATTACTCAATCCCGGCGTGACGTTGCGAATGATGACGCGGCGACCGGGGGCGGGCGGTGTGGCATCGGAGATAAAGCGGCTGCCTGCTTCGACGGGAACGAGGTAGCTGCTCCAAATATTGGCGATGACGCGTTGTTGCTGGAGGTCAAGGCGATCGCTAATGACGCCGCTGCGGTCAAAGCTCAGCCCTGCTGCGGCCTGGGCGGGAGCCGTCAGGCTGAGGCCCAAGACAATGGAGCCAGCGAATGCACCGCCCGCCAGGGCCAGGGCTTTGCTAGGTCGGCTGTGGGCAAAAAGATTGGGCAGTTGAATAGCCATGGGGGTGGCGCTCCTTACGATCTGCGATGGCCTGGGGTCAATGCCGGGAAGATGAGGCCATGGTTCTATTTTGACGCGATCGCAGCGCCTTGACAGCTTGACTCCAGAAGTTCAGTGCTGCTCAATCGAAAGGATGTGCGATTTATCCGTTGTGATTAAACAGTTGTATGGCGATCGCGTAGGGTGTGTTTCTGCGCAGCAAAACGCACCATTATCAGTCAAACGAGCGATCATGAGGTTCCGTCCAATTTGCGATCGCGTAGCACCATTTCAGGCCAATTCGGACATTCAAAATCCAAGCCCCGAACCACGCATTTGGGGGCTGGGGAAATGGTGCGTTGCCCTTCGGGACAACACACCCTACGCGTTCTACGCGTTCATTTGGTGTCCCCAATTGTTGGGATAAATACCTTGCTGGATAAATCGGTGAATGCTTGAATATGGCCAATCTTGGGGATGCTGACATAGGCCATGTTTCACCGGATTGATATGGATGTAATCACAGATTCGCTGATAGTCTGCCTCATCTCGAATATGGTGTTCCCAAAATCGCCGCTGCCATAAATTCCCTTCACGACGCTTCCATCGTGATTCACTCACCATCGCCATGGCATTCACCCGTCCTCGGCAACGCTTCGTCACATAGCGCTTAATCAAACTCCAGCGAATCCCATAATCTGAATCACCCTCTGGCAACGTCCACACACAATGGAGATGGTTAGGCAACAAAACCATCGCATCAATCCTAAACGGATAGCGCTTCCTCACATGGGCGATCGCAGCCCGCAGCTCAGCCCGAGCCACCGCCTCACACAGCCAATCCTGCCGCCCGTACGTTACCAACGTAAAGAAAATGCACCCACCTGCAATCCTCAACCGTCGATAATCCGACATATCCACCAACACACAGCATCACCCCCAGAATTCCCGTAGGGTGCCGTTTCTGCGCAGCAAAACGCACCACAGCCAAAGCCATCCCAAATCGAACCCGACAAAAACGCGATCGCCCACCGCAAAGGGCCGTTGCTGCGCAGCAAAACACACCACAGCCAAAGCCGCCCTACGCCAATCCCGCAAAACCGCAATCCCCAGCATCCCTACAACCCATTCCCAATCAAAATAAACGGAGCCCAATAATAAGGATGACTCAACGCCGCCGCCTCCACCGCCGACTCCTCCAGCAACTCCGGCGGCTTAAACGCAAACCGGCTCTGCCCCGCCCCCCGCCCCTCACTGCCAATCAACCTAAGCTGCGCCGCCTGCAACGCCTCCAGCGTCGTCATCTCCCCGCCCTGCAACCCCTCATAAAACGCCGTCATCAACGTCTGAGTTCCGCCATCATCCACTTGCCACAGCGATGCCACAGCCGCCTTCGCTCCCCGCTGCTGGAACTGATACCCCAATCCCAAAATCTCCTCACCATTACCCAACTGTCTGCCCAAGCCCGTCTTACAGGCACTCAGCACTACCAGCTCCATATTGTTGAGTAACCAACTATTAATGTTCTGGAGGGTGGCGCGATCGCCATCCCCACCAAATGCAATCAATGGAATCACTCCTCGTATCTCCTGTAACCCAGAAGATTTCTTGAAAGCCCTCCCGCTGCTCTACCTGGAGCTTCACCTAGTCATGAAGGACTTAGGCGATTTCTGCAAAAGAGAATCCCAAGGATGGTACTAACCTCTGCTGGCCCGGAATCAAAATCCACCTCACCCAGCCTCCCCTTGGAAAAGGGTAAGAGCCCATTAGCCTGTCTGAATCCAAGAGACTTAGTGCGTCTCTCTAATCTTTTCCTCCCCTGTTTTGAGGCGAGGTGGGGTGGGTTTGTCGCTTGATAAGGATAGGGGATTTTTTCCTAGACATCGCCTAAGATGCTGCTCTCCATGCCCGTAGGAAGTCTGATGACACAAAGAGTGATAGAGAAGGCAGTTGGGAATATCCTTTCAGTGATATATTGCGACTCCACAAGATTCCTAGCTTCCCAATAAGAAATCTGTATACAGGTAAAACATTAGGGAATGCTTGGAAAGTCAGTAAAACAACAAGATTGGTCATCCATGGCCTAGATTTACACCGCTTTTTGCAGTTATTTGGCCTCTGCGCAGCATATTTCCCAGCTTGAAACTACGGTCCCCATCGTCTTTCAGGGCCAACTCCCCCCATCTCCGTACATCATCGTGCCCCTTGCATCTAGTCATTTTGCACGATAAAAAATGCGACAGCCTCGTTAAAAATTAGATATGAATTACCTGCTTTATCAACAAGCTTTAACCCACAGCATCAATCTATTAATTGTCGCCCTCTTGACATTATTGGCTCTCCAATGGGGCCTCGGAATAAAGCAACAGCAGCCCCCTGGAAAACGATTTTCTCTTTTGGGTTGGCAGCCATGGTGGGTGAAAATTCGGACGACAAATCCCCGCTGTACCTATTATTTTGGCCCCTTTCCATTTCGCTGGATTGCCCAGCGCCACCAAGGAGGCTATCGCGAAGACTTAGCGCTTGAAAAGCCTCAGGGTATAGATATGGCGATTCTGCAGGATACGCCTAGGCAATTAACTCGCTTAGAAGAATTTGATTAGGAATTGCCTTAGTAAAATTCTTTTCAAAAAGCTTTTATAACAATGGGAACAGGGGCAACTCCCCCTACTTTTGAGTCGCTAAAAATGTCCGGATTCTCCCTGAGGCGAAGATGATTTTGGGTCAGATAGACTTCAGTCACTCATTCCTTCTTAGGAACTCAGGGCAATGTTAAAAGTAATCCAAGGTGGTCGCGTCGATCATCGCGACAAAGTGCTGCACTCCTTCGCAGCAAAGCTCAAGCAGCGTCAGCTTGATTCCATTGAACCCAGTGGCCCCTGCTGCCCCTGGCCTTGTCCCTTCATCGATCCCATGGCAGCTTAAAGCCTAAAAGTGGGTCATCACCTTCGAAATCAAAGCGGAATGCTGGTTAATCAGCATTCCGCTTTTGCGTTTATCTTTTGCCTCACCATTGCTGGGGATAAAACTTAAGCCCCCAAGAATCTGCCACAAATGGTTAGAATCGCTCCAGGGCTCGAAAATCCAGTTATTCAGCCCATGTCGCAACGACCTTAAATTGCGAGGGCAATTGCGATTCAAATCATCGCCTGCCATATTCTCGCTTTGACAGATAATGTATGTCCGACGGTGATGTGACTGTGGCTGTAACAGACGACTGAGCATGGCAGATAACTTCAGCGAATCTAGCCCCGGCTGGATGGGACAAAAACTCCTGCGCCGCACCTGGGAAACAATTGAATATTGGTTTGACCAGGTCAATTGGCCCGATCCCCCTGAGCTCCCCCAATGGGAGTCTCCCGACTGGCTACAAGGATTCTTTCGCTGGCTGGGAGCGCTGGGTCGCTTCACCCTGATCCATTGGCGAGGTCTACTCCTAGCCTTGGCCATCGCTATCTTATTTTTCCTAGGCCGATGGCTTTATGCTCGCTACGGCGATCGCCCCCTTTCCGCCTACGGTAACGAACGCCTGCCCGAAGAAGCCAGCCTTATTTCAGGGAGCGTCGCCAGTTGGCTAGCCAAAGCCCAGGACTATCGCCAGGCAAACCGCTACGGTGACGCCTGTCGTGCCCTCTACTTCGCCATGCTGCTCAAGCTAGATGAAGCCGAAATTATCCCCCAACAACCCAGCCGCACCGATCGCGAATATCTCTACCTCACCCAAGATCTGCCCCAACCGGATGCCTCCCAGTTACTTCTCGAAACCCACGAACGTCTCTGTTTCAGTCGTGCTTCTGCCAATGAAGAGCTGTTCCAGCATTGCCTAGGGGCTTATCAAAAAATCGAGCAGCAAGCCGAAGCCTGGGTTAAAGCCCAAGCGATCCAAGCGGAGGCCGCCCAATGATGGACCCCCTCAACCCGCTCAGACAAAACCTCAAGCGTCGCTGGAAATACTGGGCGATCGCGGCCTTCGTTCTCCTGCTCCTCACCCTCCTCTTTGCCCCCCAAAAGAGCAACTCCATTCTCTACGGCTCCACCTACGGACGAGCCCCCAGCGGCTACGGAGCCTGGTATCAATACATGGCCGACGAGGGGACGCCAATCCAGCGCTGGCAAAAGCCCCTGGACATATTTATTGAAGAACATAGCGATCGCGATCGTCCGGTGACACTGCTCCAGGTGGGGGGCAGCCCCATTTGGCTCGAAGATTACGACAAGAATAAGAGGGCACTAGAGGCTTGGCTGGCCCAGGGCAATCGTCTGATTATGCTTCAATCCCGAGGCGAAGTGACCTTGGCCCCCCATCGCAGTGATATTGAAACTCCTTTGGGTCCAGTCGCCCTGGAAACCCGTCGTCGTTTAAGGCTTGATCGCCCGCGCGAAGAGGCTGAAGAAGCCTTGGAAGTGAGAGCCCAACCCAGACATCAGCTTGCATTTCCCGAGATCTATTCCCTAGCCAGCCCAGTTCAAAACTCCCAGGCCCTTGAATCTGGTAGCATCATCACCCTCCTCGAAGACCAATATGGCGCGATCGCCTGGGCTGAGTCAGAAGGGACAGGCAGCATCATTTACTCCGTCACGCCAGATCTCGGTGCCAACGCCTACCAAAGTTCACCCGGTAACTTTCCTTTTCTGGCCGGTCTGGTTAAAGCCAAGGGCGCTGAGCTATGGGTTAACGAATATAGCCACGGCTATAAAGATAAGGTGGCCAGTGATGGCGCAGCAGCCGTGACCTGGGGTGACTACTTCTTGGGGACCCCGCTGATGCTGGCTTGGATGCAGCTACTGGTTTTACTGGGGATTACCCTCATTGCACTCAACCGCCGCTGGGGCCTGCCCAATCCCCTGGAAACGCCCAAGCCCAACAACAGCGAAGCCTACATTGAAGCCCTGGCGGGAGTTCTACGTCGTTCTGGCAGCAATCGTTTTGTCCTCAGTCAATGGCAATCTGCTGAGCGTCAGCGGCTCCAGCGGCAACTGGGCCTAGGCTACCGCCCCATTGAGCTAGAGGCCTTGCTAACGAGTTGGGAACAGCAAACGGGCGAATCCGCTGATGCCCTGCAAAGGTTACTGTCTCCCATTTCCGGTGGGCCAGGCTCTATCAATCAGCTCAAACGCTGGTTAGCGAATTTAGAGCAGGTGAGAGCGCTGAGCCGTAAACACTTCTCATGACCTCAGTTTGATGGCTGAGGAGCGGAAATTGATGAATCCTGCAATCTAATTAACTCCGCCTCCCAAGGGGAGGGGATCAGGCCGTAGTAAGCCAAACAGCCGATCCCCCTCAAATCCCCCTTAGGAAGGGGGAAGGTCTAATTTAATTCTTGTTCCTTAGAGACCGACCTCAGGTTCAAACAAGGCTGATGGTACAAAATGACGAGTGGCTGATGTAGAGTGGCCACCTTGAGTTCCTAGAAGGCCTGGCAGAAATTTCCCATGACTGTGGAAATTTCCCCAACTGCCTCGACTCAAGCTTAGACACTGGCTGCAGGCTGAAACAAAGTATCGAGATAGATCCGACTGGCGCTGCGATCGCGTTCGCCGTTTTGAATCAAAAACAGTGATAAAGCCGCACTAAAAGTCCGGTCTTGATCCCACATGGGACGGTTCTCCAGGAAATGCTTCAAACAATCATGCAGATCTTCAGGAATATCGACCTGGAGACTAACAGTATTCGCGATCATAGGGAATCTCCTAACTTGCTAACACGTACAGTGCGTTCGAATCTCTGGCATCCAGCTATGAAGGCGATCGTCTGTGGCCGAGAGAGGTGGCTGACTTGCGACTGGCATAGCGATTTTGCGAACCCGTGAAAACAACCAAATCACAAAAGAATAATTGGGTTGCTCGGGGCAGTTGTCTAACAAACGCTGACTTATTGTGCGAGGACATACTGAGGCTGTCAATCAGCAGAAATAGGCTTGCTTGGAAGGCTTCAACACCTCTCCAACGGTAGATTAACCGGTTGAGGGCGATTATTGTTACATTGCGTAGCATTTAACTCATTTTTGAAAATTTCCCCGATTTAAAGATGTATTCCACAATCATCCCGGCAACGACTTGAGGCTTCGTTCAAGCCTGTGGAAAAGTGCGATCGCCCCTGTGGAAAAGCTGGGGAAATACGGGGGAAAGCCTGTGGAGGTCATGGGGAAAAGAAAGTGCAAAACTTAAGGATTGATTTTGGGTTATTAAAATCCTTTGTCATATAGAAATTCCTTTCTCCCCTTGACGGGAAAACAAAAAATATTACGACTTATATCTAGCAGCTTGCGTAAGTGTACTTAAGTATTTTTTGCTACTAGTTATAGGCGCTCGCTGCCCAGATGACTTTGCCGAAAAGGTCAGTCTCCCCCTTCCGCACAGATATAAGGTCAGTCTCCCCCTTCCGCACAGATATACAGATATATCGTGTTTCAGAGATTTCGGCCTAGGAAGGCTAGAGCCCTCTCCAGGAAGAGGGGTGTAACTCCCTAGGAAGGGAGTGGTGATGCCAACGACCTCGCCAGAACAATTGAGACAATGAATTGGCAGCCACACTTACAATGAGATGGCATTAGAATCGGCCATGGAAATCCACTTTTCAAGCGTGGGTGATTTGGGATATAACGCATTCTGAAGGATGAACTGGACTGACTTTGCTCATTTGCTCTGTCCCAAAGTGCGAATATCTCAGCCATATTTGCCAGGAGATATACAGCAACGACCTCACTGCTTAGGGCACTTGCTATCCCCATCACCGCTATTTCGGTTTAGGTTGAACCGGTTATGGATGTTCTAGATGGGGTTAAAGCTAGCCCACTGAATTGTCTCCCCCCTCCATTCTTTTCTTCCTCCCTACTGTCATGAGTGAGCTTCGCCCCGTCATTGGTCGTTTAAGTCAAAGCTTGGGACGTGTTGTTGTAGGGCAACCCCAGCTCGTGGAGAAGCTACTGGTGGCTTTGTTAGCGGGCGGGCACGTCATTCTGGAGGGAGTTCCTGGCATTGGTAAGACCTTGGCGGTCAAGGTTATGGCCCAGCTAATCCAGGGAGATTTTCGCCGCGTCCAGCTCACCCCTGATGTTTTGCCCTCGGATATCTTGGGCACCAATATTTTTGACCTCAATACTCGGGAATTCAGCCTCAAGCAGGGGCCGGTCTTTACGGAAATCTTGCTGGCTGACGAAATCAACCGTACGCCACCCAAAACCCAGGCCGCTCTGTTAGAAGCCATGGAAGAGCAGCAGGTCACCCTCGATGGTAAGAGCATGGCCCTGCCGGAGCTATTTTGGGTTGTGGCGACTCAAAACCCGTTGGAATACGAAGGCACCTACCCCCTACCCGAAGCCCAGCTCGATCGCTTCTTGTTCAAACTCGCGGTGGATTACCCCGAGCGCAGCGCCGAAAAACAGATGCTGATCAACCATCAAAAAGGTTTCCGTGCCCAGCGTCAGCAACTTAAGCGTCTAGAGCCCGTTGCCACCGTTGAGCAGCTCTTGGCGATGCGAAAGGCCGTCCAGGCTGTCCAGGTCGAAGAGAAAATTCTCGATTATTTGTTGAGTCTAGTAGAACGCACCCGTAAGCATCCAGACCTCATGGTGGGGGCTTCTCCCCGCTCTGCGGTGGCCTGGCTCCAAGCGGCTAAAGCCCAAGCTTGGGTGACGGGACGGGACTACACCACCCCAGATGACCTTAAAGAGGTGGCCGCACCATTACTGCGCCATCGTCTTATTCTGAGACCTGAAGCTCAGTTAGATGGTCTCCAAGGGGAAGGGGTGATTAGTGGAATCCTGGGCCAAGTGGCTGTGCCCAGATAGAGCTGAGCTTAATGACTCAAGAAAGAAAGAACGGCGTCTCTCCTAGACGGTTCAATATTTGAGTCTCTCTTGCGCCATTCGTTTCGATTGCTTCCTTGCGAGTTACTTCCCTGTTATGACTTCCTCTGCCATTGCTAAGACCACTGCTGCGCCAACGTTTTATCCACCTAAGCCGAATAAGCCTTTAGTTTGGCTGGTTCAGAGACTCAATGCCCAAATCACCCAGTGGAAATGTCGAGCAACGCTAGTGGTGGCGAAGGATGAGATCAAGCAACTAAAAGCTCTCAAGAGCGACCGCGTCATCTATTTTGCCAATCACCCCACCTTTGGCGAACCTGTGCTGATGTATGAGTTATCGGCTCGCTTACATAAGCAGATCTACTTCATGGCTGCCTATGAGCTCTTCCAAGGGCCCATGCGACATTTCTTTCAGAGGGTTGGAGCCTATTCCATTCGCCGAGGTCTAGTGGATCGTAAGAGTATTAAGCAAACCATCGATTTGCTGCGCCAGCCTGCTGCTCACCTGGGAATTTTTCCCGAGGGACGCTGCTCCTTTCAGAGCGATCGCCTCATGGAGTTCCAGCCTGGCGGTGTACAGCTCGCCTTTCAAGCCCTAGCCAAGCTCCCCTTGGAGGATGGCAAAATGCCTAGTCTGTATGCAGTGCCGGTCAGTATTTACTACCAATACGAGGGTGATCTACGAGGGCCTGTAGAAGAAACCCTAGTGGAACTCGAGGAAGCGCTGGGTCTGCCCCCCCTGACAGAAATCTTGCCAGATCCCTTGCCAGCGGAGGCGATCGCTAAGCTCCCTCCCCAGGCTTATGCACGCCTCAAGCGCATTGCCCTGGGCATTTTGCAACGGGTGGAAGCGGACTGCACGGACTGGAACTTGGATCTGCCGGAGCTGGAGGACAGTAATTGGAATGTTCGCTTAAATGCTTTGCGGGACGGGATCTTGGATCGCTGCGAGGAGCTCGTAGGTTTGTCCTCCAATCGGGGCCAGCCCCGTCGCAATCGTGCTTACCGAATCCAGGCGGCTCTCGCCGATCGCAAAGCTGGCCTCAATGCAGCGGTGAGCGGTAGCGGTGACAGTGAAACCGAAGCAGCCTTTCCAACACTTTTAATTAAGCGCTCCATTGAGCGCTTGCTCAACCTGGACACCATCTACGACGGCTATGTGAGGGAAAATCCCACACCGGAGCGTTTTCTCGATAGCATGGCACGTTTCCAGCGGGAGATTTTCCAAATCGATCAACCCCCAGCGAAGCGTCAGCGCCAGGCCAAGATGAAGATCGGGGAGCCGATTAATTTTGCGGACTATATGGAAGACTACCGCCGCGATCGCAATGGCACTGTTTCTCAGCTTTGCAAACAGCTTCAGGCAACCATGCAGAGCAACCTGGATGCCATGGTTGAAGATGCATCTACCGTTCAGTCTTAAGCTTTTTCACACATCTCTAAGCCCAAGTCTTGCCCGTTCTACAAACCTGAATGGCTGCTATTTCCCTTGTCCTAGGTCGTGATGATTCCCATTCCAGCATCCCGGTTTTATTGGCTCCTTGGTTTAGGGAGTGCGGCGGCTTTGGCGATCGCCGCGTTGATTCCCTCGGCCTTCAATCTTGTGCTGGGAGCGATGCTGGCTTGGGATCTGCTCTTGTTCGTTTTAGCCGCGATCGATGCCTATCGCGTCAAAGCCCATCGCGTGACGGCAAAGCGCAGCCTCCCACCCCGACTTTCCATTGGCCGCGCCAATGCCATTGAGCTGACTCTGGAAACCGGCGCACTGCCCAAAGCCTTCTCCC
>CALIGI010000092.1 GCA_938021205.1 uncultured Pseudanabaenaceae cyanobacterium | reverse complement strand
CTTTTACCTCACGGATGACCTTGCAGGGCTAGGCGGACGAAAACTGGTTTACACCCTGGGGCGAGCGGGCATTGCCATCAGCGCGGGCTCTGCCTGCAATAGCGGTCAGTCCGTGCCAAGTAAAGTGCTTAAGGCCATGGGATATGGCGATCGCGAAGCCCTCAGCGCCAGCCGCCTCACCCTAGGCAAGCCAACGACAGCGGCGGAAGTGGAGCAAGCCGCAGCGATGCTAAAACAACTTTTGTGTGGCGAGATTGCAGGGGCTAGGGCTTAGCAAATCAAGCTAGACGGGTGAGCTATGCTTGAAGCAGTTTTATGCCCCAAACTCCCGAGCTGCTGGAGGCCCTATGACCATCGCGACAGCACAACCGATGACGCTAGAGGAATATCTAGCACTGGCTCAGGTTGCAGAGGGAGAACGCTATGAATTGGTAGATGTTTTTTTAGTTGATATGGGAGCTGAGAGCCACGCCAACGTTCTGATTGCCAGCTTTTTGTTTTCGGTTTTTCTGAAGTTCCTGCCCTTCAATTTGATTTGCCGGGGCACAGAGATTGAAGTAGTGGGCGCTAGGGCAAATACCCGTTTCCCAGGTTTGATGGTGCTGATGGAAGACTGTGCAGCGGCACTAGCGGGGAAAAAGCGGTCTTTGATTACGCTAGAGATGCCTGCTCCAGCCTTGGTGATTGAAGTGGTTTCCAATAGCGAAGATGATGAGCGATCGCGAGAACGAGACTACGTTCTCAAGCGCAAGGAATATGCCCAGCGAGGCATTCCCGAATATTGGATTATTAATCCTGTTGAGGCGGAAATGCTGATTCTGAATCTAGTCAATGGCCAATATCAAGAACAGCGTTTCATAGCAGATGAGCAATTAGTCTCAACAATCTTTCCGAAATTGCAGCTCACGTCTTCGCGCCTGCTACAGCTGTCTTAAACCCAGCAAAGACATATTGCGATCGCCAAAGCTTCCAAAAATCAAGAAGCATTCCAAATGCGGCTCCTGCTGCCAGTATTGAAGAAACAAAGTATGAGTCAGGAGCAACACTTAAGTTAGTGCCAACACCCCACACTGGGCAAACAAGCAGCCGTCGCTGCCGATGTGGACTGGACAGCGGAAACACTACGGCAGTCCTTACAGCACAAGCAACAGCCCAAAAATCATAGAAAAGTAATTTTATAAGCAATACGAAGCTTAAATAAATTCAAGCCTCTAGAAAAGATTTCTAACTCGCCAACTTGACCCATGGTCTAACATCTATGCAAAAAGTAAAAATAGTTTTATTGCCCTTAGACAAAATCCCTGGAATCCTTTTACCAAAATCGCGTTTTCGAGAGTCAAAGACAATGAGATAGCCTAACGATGTTCCTTTGTTATCTAAATAGTGGATTAACTGCTCAAGCCCTTCTAAAGCATAATTAGTGCTATATCCAGAACCACACATTTTCAATTCAACAACAGTCGAAAGTGTATCTGCTAATTCAATAAAAATATCAATTCTTCCAGCACCAGTCTTTAATTCCTCAAAAATCCTAATGTCGTCTGAGAACCTTCCTCTCAAAAACGAATAGAATAGGGATTTTGAATGTTTCTCAGGTGAACCGACCCATTTCTTTGTCTCATTTTTTTGAGCCTCCCAAAATGTCATCCTCTGCTCCGACTGCACAAAATCTTTGAAATCACTTAAACAAGTTTCAAATAGTTTTCGATCTACTCTCTTTCGAGGAAGATGCTGAAGCTCACAAGAAAAATCTTCTGCATCGGACAAAGCTTGAAAAAGGCAAGAGTCGATTCGACTAATGTCGCTAGAGCCTAAATTTTCCGCCAGTTTTCGAGACTTTGCCAGAATAACGGCAGCTTTTCCAGATTCGCCAGAGTTCAGTAGAGCTTCTCCATACAGAAATAATAAATTGTGGCTATCTCCAAATCGTCCTACTTCTTTCTCAAAGAATAAGGACAATTCCTCCCATCTTTCATATTTTCTCAATATTTCAACAAATTCTTGAATGGCAACAAAGTTAAGAGAGTCATACTCAATTGCTTTCTCAAACCAATGGAGTGCCCTATCCTCTAGATCACATTCAAGGAAGACGATCCCCGCAGTAAAGCAAGTAACAGAGCATACATCTGTTGGCAATACTTCTTGTTTTAAAATAGACATCACAAGATCAATCTTCTCTAGTTTTTCTTCCACTTTCAGAAGGGGATTATTGGAAGCATCGAGAAGATGAAAAGCTACTGTGAGAGAAGAAGAGTTTTCAATTTCTTCGTACAAAGAACTGAGCAGTTTAAAGTCATTAGAGTTGACTGCCTCCGTAAAGTAGATTGTAAGTCTATAGTGCGGGTCACGCAAAAAAGGCCTGACTCTAGACTGATGAGAGACAATCTCCTCTAATGAGTTTCCAAGGTTCAAGCATTCACAAGCATTCGCAGCCAGAGTAAGCGATGCATGCAGTTCGTCCTCAGCCCCTCTAACATTGGTCAAAATCTTAATCGAGGCACGAGCTTCTGCCAATGCTAGCTCATAGTTACCTAACTGATAATTCATTCGCGACTTCATACAATGAGAGGCAGCGACTAACGGTTTATGTCTGAAATCATCCAATGATAGAAGCTCATCAGCTTCAGAAATCAGTGTAAAAGCAGCATCAAGATCGCGGTCTTCGTGAAATCTAGCCATAGAGTAAAGACTTTTAGCAGCCTCTCTTCTATACCCAGCATGTAAAAAGGCATCCGCTGCTAGTCTGTGGTGATTATAAGATTCTGGGTCTTTGCAATTCAAAGTAATTGCAAGTCCTCTATGAACCCATGAGGACACTGACTTATCTACTTCTTCATGTTTCAGTATTGACTTATAAACACTGTAAGCCAATTCTTTTTTACCAGTCTGAGCAGCAATATTTGCACGAGCTAAAAGAATGCCGTCATAAAGTTTTTTATCGGCTACCCTATCAAACTTTCTTAGGAAGAGTAATGCATCTTGTTCGAGACTGAGGATATTTCCTTGCTTAGAGGCCAATGCAAACTTAATTTTTATAAGTTTTTTGAGATTTCTGTCGGACAGATTTTGAGTACTAAGTTCACCAATCTTGCTAAGAAGCCCTTCGGCTTGAGGAAGAAGAAAAGCACCTTTTTCGTATGCATCTTCTAATATACAGAATCCTTCTACGTGTTCCCCTAAAGATATTTTTTTCGACAGCGTCTCTAGGAGTTCAAAGCGTGGCTGGATCAGGCAATCCAATATCTTTTGAGCTGTTTCCTTTACAAAGATTGGCGTACCAGAAGAATTATCTGTCGTCATTTTACAAGCTTTTCCTGCTGTTACTCACGCTCAACGTTCATAGTGAAAGTCTATTGAAACTGCGCCGAAAGCTCCCGCACTGCCGCCCGCTGTCCAACTTCCCTCGCCCGCTCAATCCACAGCGGCAGCTCCCGCACAGGCATCTGGAGAAACGCCAAACTCTGCTCCGACTCCTCATACCCCGTCTGCTCACCATTCAGCAGATGAATCTTCAGCACTCCCCCCCGCAATCGCCAAATCTCCGGCACCTTGAGCGCCACATAAATCGGAAACTTATCCAGCGAACCACTGCTGTTATCTAGCTCCACCACCAAATCCGGCGGCGGATGAACCTCAAAATCCAACTTCCTCAGCCCCCGTACCGCAGCCTCATTCTGAATATAAAAACAACAGTCCGGCTCCAGCCCTTTCCGCTGCTCAGGCCGCTTCATCGTCAGAGAGCCCAACTTACGCAGCTCTATCTCTAACGCATCCACAAACACCGCCACAAAGTCATCAAACAGCCGAG
>CALIGI010000091.1 GCA_938021205.1 uncultured Pseudanabaenaceae cyanobacterium | reverse complement strand
GTTCTGGTGGTGGGCAATGCCCTGCCCGCAGCGGTACAACAGCTTGCGGTTTTGCCTAATGAGCTGGAGCGGGAACGGCCTTATATCTCTCGGGCGATCGCGGCCAGTCGCCAAGCTTTTGACCTCGAAGACATTGAGGTTAAGACCTTTGACCCCACAGACAATCTCACTCCCCAGGATCTCGAAAACAATCGCGGCACCCTAGATAACGTTCGCCTCTGGGATACTCGCCCCTTGCTATTGGCCAATCGCCAGCTCCAGCAAATTCGCCTCTACTACAGCTTTTCCGACGCGGATATTGACCGCTATCCTCTCCAAGATGACAGCACCGCCAAACAACAGGTGATTGTCGCGGCCCGCGAACTGGATTACGAGGCCGTGCCAGCCGCTGCTAAAACCTGGGTCAACAAGCACCTGGTCTATACCCATGGCTACGGCTTTACCCTGAGCCCAGTCAATTCCGTAGGCAGTGGCGGCCTGCCCAACTACTTTGTACGGGACATCGGTGCCAATATCACCCTCCAGGGCAGCGATGCCCTGGGCATTAGCGACCAAGAGGTCAAGGACAACATTCCCATTGGCTCCCCCCGGATCTATTACGGCGGTCTCACCAATACCTATGTGATGACCTCCACCCGTAATAAAGAGCTGGACTATCCCAGCGGCAATAACAATGCCGAGAACGTTTACGACGGTCGGGGTGGTATTTCTCTAGGTAACACCCTGCGTCGCTGGACCTTTGCGGCTTACCTGCGGGATTGGCAGATGGCCCTAACTCGCAACTTTACCCCGGATACAAAGCTGTTATTCCGGCGCAATATTAAGAGCCGCATTCAGTCCATTGCACCGTTCTTGCGCTATGACGCTGATCCCTATTTGGTCATTGCTGACCCCCAGGGCGAGGAGGTTGAAGAGAATCCCAGCAACTTGTATTGGATTGTGGATGCTTATACGACCAGCGATCGCTATCCCTATTCCGATCCGGGTGACCATCCCTTCAACTACATCCGCAACTCCGTCAAGGTCGTCATTGACGCCTATAACGGCTCCACCCATCTCTACGTTGCCGATGGCGATGACCCCATTATTCAAACCTGGGAGCGACTTTTCCCTGGGTTGCTTGAACCCATGTCTGTCATGCCCGATTCCCTGCGCAGCCACATTCGTTATCCCGTCGACCTCTTTGATGTGCAATCAGAGCGGCTGCTGACCTACCACATGACCGACGCCAAACTGTTCTATAACCGCGAGGATCAGTGGCAGGTTCCCACGGAGATCTATGCCAATGAATCCCAGGCTGTAGAGCCCTATTACCTCACCATGCGATTGCCCACAGAGGAGCAAGAGGAGTTTGTACTTTTGCACCCCTTCACTCCAGTGAGACGCAATAACTTGATCGCCTGGCTAGCAGGCCGCTCTGATGGGGATAACTATGGCAAGCTCCTGCTCTATCAATTCCCCAAGCAGCGTTTGGTTTACGGGCCGGAGCAAATTGAGGCACGCATTAATCAAGATCCACAAATTTCCCAGCTAATTTCCCTCTGGAATCGTCAGGGATCCCGTGTTATTCAAGGGAATCTACTCGTGATTCCCATTGAGCAATCCTTACTCTATGTGGAGCCCTTGTATCTGGAAGCAGAGCGTAACAGTATTCCAACCTTGATCCGCGTCATTGTGGCCTATGGCAATCGCATCGTCATGGAAGAAGATCTCAATCGAGGGCTCGAAATTCTCTTCAATCCTGGAGCCTCTGACGAGGGTAATATCCAGCAGAGTAAAGCCGATCTCTCTGATATTCCTGGAGCAGCAGCACTTGATCTTAGCCGCCCTATTACAACCGAGATTGGTGATCCAGAAGATCCAAGTTTGGCCTTACCTGAAGTTGAGACGGTGCAGTAGCAAAGGAGCAGAGTTATAAGTCTACAAAGACTCAGCTAACCTACAAAGATATTTGGCAAGTCAACGAAACAGCAGAATTCATATCCAAAATCGTCATTTTTCGCTAGTTTTAGTAGAAATTTTGGCCTTAATCGGTATTCTTGCAGCCGCCAAAGGCACTTTGCCAACATCCTCTGAGTTCGACTGCCTAATTTTGAGCCTCTGCGTGAGCTGTGAGGTTTAGCTCACAGCTCACACACTCAACCCCGCTTCAACGGGTTAAAACTCTTACCGAAACTCTTGCCGACTTTGGTTCGAAGTCGGCTAACGCCGACATCCGCCCTGAGCCTGGGATTTATTCCTAGGGAACGAAGATTTATTAAGACCGTATTCATGACCGCCTCATTGAATCCTCGTTGCTGGACTTTCAGGACAGTGCTGGCAGAATTGGTCGAATTTAGATTCAGTCAGTTTACGGATGGGGCATCTTGCTCCTCCCGCTAACGTTCCTAACTT
Source organism: uncultured Pseudanabaenaceae cyanobacterium (assembly GCA_938021205.1). GTDB lineage: Bacteria > Cyanobacteriota > Cyanobacteriia > PCC-9006 > JAAUQQ01 > JAAUQQ01. The sequence goes on along the minus strand of CALIGI010000091.1, from coordinate 15,756 downwards.
TATTGACCATCTTGGATCAGACCTCCGTAGTTTCAGGGATACCTCCTGCACGAGTAGTATTATTGACGTAGATCTCCGTTAGGTTGCCCCGTAGAAACTTGCGTATAAAGTCGTAAGGATGCTGGTTGGCTGACTTGATCGATTACCTGGGGTAGCGCTGAAAACCTCTTCCTATAAAGATTTTTCTTTGCTTTGGAAAATCGTCCTGTCGGGTCTTGTAGTTCTACTTCAACGTGCTAGTTCTTCTTGCTCATGTATTAAATACTGCCTCAAAGTCTAGCTGTAAGGCTTTACATAAAGCAGTCTTGTGGCTCGAGCAGGATGGAATGGCGAATATAGACTTGTTTGTCTGGGAAACTCAATGTTCCGCAATAGTGCGCAGCAACAACTTACAGGAAAGGTCCGTTGTCGCTCTCAGTTGAACTGGGCGCTTCAACAGCTCCATGCGCAGCCTTCCTTGGCGGATGTGGAGCATTGCTTTCGATTGATTTGGTCGGCAGTGAACAGCCATTCTCGCCTGTTCCACAATGCCCAGCATGTGTTGCATTTGAGTGATGAGGGCGACGCCATTCAGGCTTTAGCTGCTTTGTTTCATGATGCGGTGTATATGCAGGTGGATGGTGGCTTGGCTGCTCCTGTTATGGATGTCTTGAAGCCTTATCTGCTTTATCATCGTGGCCAGATTTGTATTCGGGGATTAGGAGAACTTCAGCGATGGCGCGGTAGTGCCATGGTGGCTTATCTATTTGATTTTCAGGAGACTACGCCCCAGATCGCGAGTGAGCATAATGAGCTCCTCAGTGCCTTACTGGCGGTGTGTTGTTTAGAGCCGTTGCTGAGTTGGGGAGAGTTGGCTCAGATCACTGTGGCGATTGAAGCGAGTATTCCATTTCGAGTTAAGCCGGAGCAATCGCTGTGTTGCAGTCCTGCTGAGCAATTGTTTGGGCGGTTGCACCAGGCAAATTTATTATTTGATTTTGGCTTAGATGAGTCCACGATGACCTTGGCCATTCATCGAGCAGTTGCGTTTGCCAATCGAGATGTGGATAGTTTTGCCACGGCTGATCCGTCTAGATTTCTAGAGCGCACTTGGCAACTGTTGCCAGAATTGAATCCAGCGCTGAGAGAGCCGATGCATTACACGGTGCGGGATTATCGCAGGGCTTTGGAAAGGATGGAAGTGTTTATTGGAGAATTGGAGGCGGATTCGATTTTTCAGCAGTTTCGGCAATATCCCGATGATGCAACCTGCCAAAGTCGGGAACGTTGTGCTCGCCATAATCTGGCTGTGGCGCAGCTCTATTTGCAGACTAAGATTGTGGCGATCGCACTCTTAGAGGCCCTGACTCCTTTTTACCAAGGGGGGGGAGCTATGGCCACATGGATGGCTCCCCACCTCAATGAGCTGCCTTGGGAAGACAGCTTTAGCCGCTTGAATTTAAGTCATCCCCTAAGTACGGTGGCCCAATCTCAGACCTTAGAGGTGGCAGAACAGGGGCGAAAGGGAGTCTGTCACTTTGACCTCAATCGCTCTCCATTGGCTGCATTCTTGATCCGCACCATTGGATTTGAGCGAATTCACCAGCTTAGAAAACAGGCCAATGCACTGTTTGAAGAACGCATCGGCCCGGAGGACTTTCTCAATCAATGTGAAGCGAAGGTTGTCCAGGCAGTTACCCAGAGACTTCAGCCGTTGGCATAGTCGGGGTTGCTGCTTGAATGGCCGACGCTTGGCCTCTATCTCCTGCTAAAGCCGCGACGATTAGCCCCTTGAAAAGGGGATGAGGCTTGTTGGGACGGGAGAGGAATTCGGGGTGGAACTGGCAAGCAATGAAGAAGGGATGATTACGGTATTCCACCATTTCCACCAAGCGACCATCGGGGGAGGTGCCACTGACTTGGTAGTCCGTGTCTAGAAAGAGCGTACGGTAGGCATTATTGAATTCGTAGCGATGGCGATGGCGTTCGTAGATCACCTCGTCTTGGTATAGCTCTGATGCCAGGCTGTCTGGTGTAACCCTGCAAGGGTAAAGTCCCAGGCGCATGGTACCGCCTCGATCCACAACATCTTCCTGTTCTGGGAGTAGGTGAATGACGGGGTGAGGAGTGGTCCCGTCGAATTCGGAGCTGTTGGCATTGTCTAGCTTGGCGACGTTGCGGGCCCAGTCTAGGACGGCGCATTGCATACCCAAGCAGAGTCCCAAGAAGGGAAGCTTATTTTCACGGGCATATTGAATGGCTTTGACCTTACCATCCACGCCACGGGTTCCGAAGCCGCCGGGGACCACCACGGCAGCGACATCATGGAGGAATTTCTCAGCTCCCTGAGCTTCCACATCCTCGGCGTTGACCCAGCGAAGGTTGATGCCACAGCGCTGGCTCGCAGCGGCATGACCTAGAGATTCCACCACGGATAGGTAGGCATCATTCAGCCGCACGTACTTACCGACTAAGGCAATGGTGAGAGTGGGGCCGGATTGCTTGAGGCGGTTGACCCAGTCTTCCCAGCTCGCTAGATCCGGTTCCCGCTGTTCCAGTTGTAGTAGGTTTAGGACTTGGTGGGCTAAGCCTTCCTGTTCCACAATGAGGGGAACTTCGTAGATGGTGCTGGCATCCTGGGCGGTGATTACCGCTTCCTCAGGGACATCGCAGAAGTCAGAGACTTTTTCTTTGATGCCAGGCTGGAGAGGGCGATCGCAACGGCAGATCAAAATATCGGGCTGGATGCCGATGGAGCGCAGTTCTTTGACGGAATGCTGGGTCGGCTTGGTCTTCATTTCCCCCGCCGCAGGAATCCAGGGCAGCAGGGTGACATGCATAAAGATGGCCTCGCCTCGGCCCACATCCTTACGGAATTGGCGAATAGCTTCCATGAAGGGAAGGGACTCGATATCACCGACGGTGCCACCGATTTCAACGAGCACTACATCAGGGTTCGTATCCCGAGCAACGCGGTGAATCCGTTCTTTAATTTCGGTTGTGATGTGGGGGATAACTTGGACGGTTCGGCCTTCGTAATCGCCTCGTCGTTCCTTGTTGATCACGGCCTGGTAAATCGAGCCAGTCGTTACGCTATTTAGGCGCGACATGGAGGTGTCAGTGAATCGCTCATAGTGACCCAAATCTAGGTCCGTTTCTGCGCCATCTTCGGTGACAAAGACTTCACCATGCTGGAAGGGGCTCATGGTGCCGGGATCCACATTGATATAAGGATCCAGCTTCAAAATTGAAACGGAATAGTCTCGGGATTTTAAGAGTCGTCCCAGACTCGCGGCCACAATGCCCTTACCGATGCTGGATACCACACCACCGGTTACAAAGATAAATTTTGTCATCGCTCGAACTCCTAGGGCCGGGGCCTGGTGCTCCCCAACTCCGCTGAAACTGGCCTACAAACGGGTGAAGAAGGGGCGTTTTGCGTCGTCAAACTTCTCGATTTACACTGACCCCAAGCCAGCCACAAGCTAGTTCGTCGCCCATCGAGTTGCTATCTAAGTGATCGTGACGCCAAGCGTTTTCTTGCTGTCCCTACCAGGGGATAGGATAACATCATCCCTCTGGCTACTCTGTTATTTTTGCGCTCTGATTTAGGAGAAGCCGGGGATTTCAGCGCTTTCTTGGACTTAGCCTGTTGCTGTTGCTTGGGGCTGCGGAGGGATTGGCGCAAGACTTTTGATGTGAGGAATGGTTGGCCATGGCCCTGGGCTTTAAGTTGGCGATCGCAGCGGCCTGGCTGGGCCTCGTTGGCTTAGTAGCCTGGCGCTTAGATCAGTGCCCCCAACGGCAAGCGGAACTTACTCGTAAGGTCGTCCATATTGGTACGGGGAATGTCATTCTCATTGCCTGGGTGCTGGACATTCCCACCTGGGTTGGCATTGCAGCCAGCTTTTTCTTTGGATGTATTGCGCTGCTCTCTTATCTCTTGCCACTGTTACCAGGAATTAATAGTGTGGGGCGGCGCAGTTTTGGCACGTTCTTTTATGCCGTGACGATTGGTCTATTAGTGGCTTGGTTTTGGCCGCTCTCCCAACCACAATTTGCAGCTTTGGGCGTTTTGATTATGACCTGGGGGGATGGCTTAGCCGGGCTTGTGGGTCGGGCTTGGGGTCGCCATGGCTATGAGTTAGCGGGAATGAAAAAAAGCTGGGAGGGGAGCTTGACCATGGCTAGCGTCAGTGGCTTGATTACGCTAATCATTCTGGGGGGAATGGGGGTGAGCCCTTGGCCTTCGCTACTGGGCTTGGCCCTTGCCATAGGGGTCGTGTCGGCCTTGCTTGAGTCTTTCTCGCCTTGGGGCATTGACAACTTGACGGTCCCCTTGGGGAGTGCCGGAATGGCTTGGTTTGTTTGTGAGCGATTGTTCTAAGCGGATGTGGGAAAAGTCAGCAAAGTCTGACTTGAGTTCGATAGCCTAAAAATAAAAATGCCTTCTCCCCATTCAGCCTGATTGAGCAGCCCTGCTGCTCAATCAGGCTGGGGATCTAGTACGGGATCAGAAAAACCAGCCGATCCCCTCAAATCCTCCTTCTGAAGGGGGAAAGTCTAATGTAATGCTTGTTTCTTAGCTGAGGTCTGCGGCTTGGAGGATGCCGGGGCTGGTTTGGAGGGGGACGATGTTGAGGGTATCAAGCTGGGTACAGTATTCGATGTCGCGATCGCCTTTCAACTTCAGCAGACGCTGACCGTGGCTTGCATGGTGCATGAGGTCAAGCATACGGTCTTGCCAATTCTCAAACAGAGCCACTGCGGCGAAGGCTTCGTCGTTATCGATGAGGTCTAGGAGAGGCTTGCCCGTAGCTTCCATGACGCCGTGAAGGACGGCTCCACCGCAGACGGTGTCTTCTAGGGAGTAGGTGCCTTCCCAGCCGGAGGAGACCATCCAGACCGTTTCTGGTTGGTGCTTGAGCAGGTAGTCTACGATGCTGGCGCGGTTGATGAGCGCAGCCGTGAGCAGCATGGGAGCGGGACGAACTTTAGCTAGGGCACGAGTCCCGTTTGTGGTGCTAAGGAAGATGCGCTTGCCACCAACCCGCTCTGGGGTGCAGAGCAGGGGGGAGTTGCCCAGGTCATAGCCTTCGATTTGCTTGCCGCCACGCTCTCCTGCACGGATACGTTTCTCTGCAGGCCACTGTTCGCTGGTGGCCATGAGTTCGTCCAGGTCACTAAAGGCTTGAATGCCTTCGGCACCAGCATGGAGAGCTGTGGCAATGGTCGTTGTGGCGCGCAGCACGTCAATGGCGATCGCACAGGCTGGAACCGGAGACTCAGGGGTTTGTTCCGGGGTATGAAAGATCGAGAATTTCACAGGCTATGCAACGACAGACGGGGTGGACAAGGATCAAACAAACTTTAGTCACGTTAAGTCTTGCTCTGGGCTTTTGCCAAGAGCATTGGCTGTCGTTTCCCATGGGCTGTTAATTCAGCTCATTAAGTCATCGACCAGAACCCAGCATACCTAAGCAAGTTCCCTTGGGGGGGACTGGGATGAAACCGAGGCGGCAGACCAGAGGATCTCAACCTTCTTCCATTAGCGAGCCTTATGAGTCACATGTTAAAAACTTGCATTGTGACTGACTCATTAAAACCTGCGAAATGGAGTCCATATTCAGGGCCACAGGTTCTTCTTCAACTGTTTTCTTCTCTTTTTCTTTTTCTTCTTCCGGTTTCGCTGTCCCGAAATAGGTTTCCATCACGGCTTTCACCATGGGGCCTGCCACACTGCCACCGCCGCCGCCTAAGTTCTCACCAAAGGCTACAACTACAATTTCGGGGTCATCATAGGGAGCATAGCCTCCAAACCAAACGTGGGATTTACGCGGAGGATCCTCAGCAGTTCCTGTCTTACCCGCTGCTGGTGGCAAGGTCGGGATATTGATTGCAGGGCCTGTGCCGCCTGCCACGACCTGCCGCAATCCCTGCTGAATCACCTGGAGAGTCTTGGCATTTTGAAAGTCAACGGGTTTGCGCCAACGCCTTGCCTCTTCATCCCCCTTACGCAGGTGGGGCCTGACCAAGTCACCGCCATTGGCGGGCACGGCAAACATATTGGCCACCTGCAGCGGTGTGGCCAGCATGTTGCCCTGGCCAATGGACATGTTGATGGTGTCACCGATGTACCAAGGCTCATCAAAGTATTTGCGTTTCCAGACCTCCGTAGGAACATGGCCAGGATCCTCTTCATGGCCCAGTTCAATGCCTGTCTCCGTGCCAAAACCAAAATTTCTAGTCCACTGAATGAGGGGGTCCTTCCCCATCCTGCGAGCCACTTGATAGAAAAAGGTATCGCTACTCCAAGCGAGAGCACCTCGGAAGCCCAATGGGCCAAAGCCTGCATTGTTCCAGTCCCAGAACAGCCTGCCGCTAATGGAAATGTTGGGATAGGTCGGCAAAATGACTTCTGGATCAAAGTTGCCTGATTCAATGCCCGCTGCAGTCGTGACGATTTTGAAGGTGCTTGCAGGTGGAAAGGCGCTAATGGCTCGATTCACCAGGGGAGCATCCGGTGCATTGAGCTTGTTCCAAGCTGCGGGGGGGAGGGGCTTGGAGAAGAGATTGGGGTCAAAGGCTGGGCGACTCACCATGGCTAACACTTCGCCATTGCGGGGGTCCATGGCGACGATGGCCCCCATGCGATTACCGAGTATCTTCTCTGCTGTTTTTTGCAGCTCAATATCGATGGTCAGACGAATATCCTTACCCTGGCGAGATTTACGTTGGCCCACAACTTTGACAATGTCCCCCGCCGCATTGACCTGCACCTGGGACCCCCCCCAACTCCCTCGTAGTTCATCTTCTAGGGAATATTCCACTCCGGCTTTCCCAATCACGTCGCCGGGACGGTAGTGGCTTTGTTCCCAGGCTTCTAGTTTGCTGGGGTCCGTGGGCTTGGGCTGCTCCTGGCTCAGTTTGTTTAGGTCATCACGGGTAACTTCTCGGGTATAGCCCAGAACATGGGCCGCGAGGTCACCATTTTTGTAGTAGCGAATGGTTTCGGGCTGAACTTCTACACCTTTGAGGCGACGGCGATTTTCTTGGATCGCGACAATTTGGGCCTGGGTTAGATCTCGGGCGATGCGTACGCGATAGGGTTGGTTTTCAGCGGTTTCAATGCGCTGTTCAATCTCGGCTTCGGGAAGATTGATGATTTTTGCAAGTGCTTTTTGGGTTTGGGGCCAGCGCTTAGACTCGGTTTCTACAGGCCAGACGTAAAGGGAATGACTGATGCGGCTGGTGGCGAGGAGCTTGCCGTTGCGATCGTAGATGCGGCCTCGCTCTGGGGGCTTGGGGATGAGGCGAATTTGGTTTTCCCGAGCTTTGAGGTAGTTTTCTTTGCCGTTAACAAGTTGAAGGAAGGCGAGACGGGAGCCCAGGGCTCCCAATAACATGAGGGAGAAAATCAGGACCATGACAATGGACTGGGAGGATCGCCCTACGGTGCGGGTTGCGCTTTGTTGGGAGGGAGGGGCGAACAGTGTCATAGATGCCAGAGTAGGATTGCTATTGCTGGTGGAGATCTTGAGTTGTGTGGCCTAAGGAGGTCGCTCACGACAGGATTAGGTTAAGGCTTAGAGCGATGGGGTTAGGCCCAAGGCTGACCTTCGCTATGAATTCTAGCGTTAGACGCCGGGGGGTTGCTTTTCTTGTTGACGGTGAGGGTGTTTTGAATGGGATGAATTCAGATGCAATCAAGCTTGAAATGCGGTCTTATGATGTATTGCAACCACAATAAAGCGGGCCAGGAGTTGAATCTTGGCCCGCTTTATTGACTGCTGGGATTGATTGTCGTTGGAGGAGGAAGAGGGTTTGAGGTTCATCCTCCAGAGCTACAATGCGATTGATTTATCCTTTTACTGCGGTGGGCATGATGCGTTTCCGCATGGATTCAGCTCGCTTTTTGGCGGTGCTGTTGCTGGGATCAATTTCTAGAGCTTGTTCGTAGGATTTGAGGGCCTGGACGGTGAGCTGCTTGCGTTCGTAAGCAAAGCCTAGGTTGTTGTAGGCGGTGGCGTAGTCTTCTTTTTCCTGGATCGCGTCTTTATAGTGGCGGATGGCGAGGTCGTATTGCTCTTTTGCGGCGTAGGCGTAGCCTAGGGCGTTATAGACCATGGCTTTGGGCTCGCCGCTTTCTAAGTCTTTGGATTTTAAGGCTTGTTTGAGGGCTGCTGCGGCTTGGCCGTAGAGCTGCTTTTGGAGCAGGATTCCGCCTAATTCGTAGTAATCCTGGGGATTGCCTTTTTTACTGGTGAGGCGGCCTTGGAGTTTGGCTAGCTTCATTTCGGTGCTGCGCGTTTTCCAAACCTGGCGAATGACGAGGATGCCAGCAACGGCCAGCAGACCAACAAGAAGTGACAGGTAAATGAGGGGAAGGTCGGATTTCATGGTGAAACGCCGCGCGGGCACTAAAAGGAAGGTTTTTTAAGTCGGGTCTGATGGTTTCAGGGAGATGGAAGCTCAGATGCCCTGAAGGTGGCTAGTTGAGTAACCTGAGTTCGACAGCCAAACAGCCGACCTCTTTCCCTAGCCCTTACTCCTAAAGGAGCAATGGAACCGAACGCAAAACCGAGGGTTTTCAACTTGTCTCGGTTCCCCGTGACCTTAGGAGAGGGGTTAGGGGAGAGGATGTATTGCCTCTTGTCGAACTCAGGTTGAGTAGCATTACCGCTTGTGATTAAGCCTAGCAAATGACGTTTAGGCCTTGGCTGGCTTGTAGCATCTCACAACAGTTGGGTTTTGATGGGGGGCGTGATTTGAGGGTGAGGTGGGTCTCTGGTGGGCTATTCCATCAATTGCCAAGTTTGGGCGAGGTCTTGCAGGGTGCCGGATTGTTGCCATTGGCTCAGGGTGGTTTGGAGGGCTTGGCGGAGGGATTCGTGTTGTTGGCCTTTGGGGAAGGCGATCGCCAATGGCTCGGCGGAGAGGAGTGGGCCAACTTGGCGAAAGGAGGGATGTTCTTGGAGCCAGCCTGCTAGGACGGTGCTGTCTCCGGCAAAGCCGTCGATTTCGCCGTTTTGTGTGCCGGTGAGGGCTGCTTGGTAGGAGGGGTAGGGGATGAGGGTGACGCGGGGCAGGCGCGATCGCAAAATGGCGATGCTGCTGGAGTTTTCGATGATGCCGATGGGGCGGTCTTGCCAGTCGGCTCGTTGGGTGAGGCCGGGTTGTTCGGTGATGAGGGCGGTGCCGCTGAAGTGGTAGGTGGGGCTGAATTGGACGATGCGGCGGCGATCGGCGGTGGGGGTGAGGTGGGCGATGGTGAGGTCGACTTGGCCGGTGAGGAGGGCGTTGAGGCGATCGCGGTTGGTTAGGGGGATGAGTTGAATGGCTTGGCGATCGCCGAGGAGGGTTTCGGCCAGGTTGCGAGCGAGGTCGATTTCGAAGCCGATGAGGGTGCCCTCTGGATCACCGCTGGGGTTGCGGTAGCCGAGGGGGCGGAGGTTATCTTTAACGCCGATGATGAGGGTGCCGCGTTTTTGAATGGCTTCTAGGGGGGTGGCATTGGCGATCGAGCTAGTGAGCCCAGGGAGGCTTAGGGATGTGGCGAGGGTTAGGATGGCAAATGCTGGGCGTAGCTTAGTGAGAAGCTTTTGCATTGGTTGGGCGGGTTGCTGCTGGCGCAGCCGAAGGATGACCTAGTGGCATTTTGTGGCGATGCGGAGATCATGTTTGTCCCCTTGGTTCAAGGGGGATCGCGCCCAAACTTGTTTTTGGGGCAAGGGGTCGTTTTGCCTCCCTAATGTTGCTATTCCAAACAAAAATCCGGCTGACCCCCTTCAATAGTAGAAGCGATTCAACCGGATTTTTATGCAAGCTTAGGTGGCTCTAGGCGGATTTCTTCGCCAGGTCAACGACTGCTTTGAAGGCTTCGGGGTCCAAGATGGCCATTTGGGAGAGCATCTTGCGGTTGAGGCCGATTTCAGATTTTTTCAGCGCACCGATGAAGCGGCTGTAGCTGATGCCGTGGGGACGCACTGCGGCATTGATGCGGGCAATCCACAGGCGACGGTAGTCGCGCTTCTTCTTGCGGCGATCGCGGTAGGCGTTAGTTAACGCCTTCATTACCCGCTGATTCGCTGTGCGGAAGAGCTTGGAATGGGAACCCCGGAAGCCCTTGGCGAGCTTCAGGATTTTATTTCTGCGTTTGCGGGCTACATTACCGCGCTTTACACGAGCCATAGGTTATTTTCCCCTGTTTTTGGTGTTGGGTTGGGAAGACTCTCGGTTCAGCGTCCGGGCAAGGGGGTTAGGCTTGGGCCTCGGAGTTAGCGAACCTATTTCGATGGGTCTTCGTAGATTGCAAGCAGCTTGATTGCGATGGTCTGGATGTTGCGAGCTACAGGGTTAGCTGTAGGGCATCATCAAGGTCACGCGCTCAGCGTCGGTCTCATGGACCACAACCGCTTTGGAGAGATTGCGCTTCTTGGTGGTGGTCTTATGCTCTAGCAGGTGGCTCTTGTAAGCCTTGCGACGCATAATTTTGCCGGTGCCAGTCTTGCGGAACCGCTTGGCGGCAGCTCTGCGGGTTTTTAGCTTGGGCATGTTTAGTATTTTTGAACAGCCTTGTGTCTAGGATTTAGACACAGTCTTTAATAGTAGGGGCTTGGAGTCAGTATCGGCAAGCCTTTGCTAGAGGGCTAGAGGTTAAGCGTTGAATGGCAATGGGCTCAAGGGTGGGGGGGTTGCTATTCAAATCAACCTTGGGCAACCCAATCAGGTTCGATGACTGACCATTGGTAGGCTTCGGATAATCCTGGTGATGTTTGATCTTCGTCTGATTCAGAGAAGGTGGGTTCTAAGATTTGCCAAGGCCTGGATGCGGGGGCCGTTTGGACTGCCAATGAATCCGTGGCTGAGGCATTGCCTACCAAGGGGGCTTGCAAGTTTCGATAGATGAAGACTGCGGCTTGGGCTCTGGTGCGGATATTATGGCTGCGTAGTAGGTCTGTTGCTTCGGTTTCTGCAATGGGAGAGGTTGTCGAAGCGCTTAGGGGTTCATGGAGGGATGGTGGGGAGATTTGGGTGGTTGAGCTGATCACCATTGCCTGTTCTCGCCGGCGTACTTTGAGGCGATAGAGCTTGGCTTGGTGCAGCATTATGCCGAAGTGGGCGGCTTGGATGTTGCGATCGGGTTGGAAGGTGCCATCTGTATAGCCGCTAACAATGCCTCGGGCGGCTAGGAGCTCTACGAAGGGTTGGGACCAGTGGGATTGCAAATCTTTGAAGGAAGTGGCCTTGAATGAAGGGGGTTGGGTTGGGATAGCTTGCTGCATTGCAGCGTTGCCTTGGCTTGCGGTTGAGCTTAGAGCTGGCTGGGCAAAGCTTGGGGCTTGAGTGGTTATTAGGGAGATTCTGTTGGTTTTGAGGGGGGTGGGGCTGCCTGGCTGAGGGGGTGGGGCAGTTTGTGGTGAGGAGACTGCGACGGTCAATGCATTAAAACCTTGGGTGGGCTGCTGCAATATTGCCAAGGGGGAGCCAGGTTTTTGGCTCGCCACAATTTCCATGACAGATAGGGCTAGTAGTCCATACAGTGTGGGTTTTCCAGACATTCTGAAAGAAACCATGGGGGCTCGATTTCCTAAAACACTGACTTAAAAAGCAGCCTGACCACAGCCCCCGAGGACGGGTCTAGGCTTTGGAAGGTAGAAGTCTGCTAACCCAGTAATTCTGCTGATGCCAGAGAATGCCGGAGGAGATTGAGAATCAAGACAAAATACAGACTCTGACTGCCTGAGACCATCTCTGGGCAAGGGATTGTCCGTTGCCAGCCGTATGACTGAGATAGTGAGTCAAGCTAGGGGGCTTTGTTGATTCCTGACTTCATAATATTCCGTAGTTTCGCTATTGTAGGGGCTGATGATTTTCTGTTTTTAAATTTTTTCAAATTGCATTGGAGCAGGGATTTATTTAAGACCATATTTGATGACTGTAGGTTGGGTAGAAGCTTCCGAAACCCAACGATGCCGGAGGTTAAGCCTTGCCCCTGATAGGTTTCATGCTTCCATCCAACTTAATTAGGGGCTCATGATGGTTTCATTAAATTCTCGTTGCATTGGGTGAGCTGGGGTCGTGATTGCTGAGCTGTCAGTGGTATTTCTGCTGGGCTTCAGGTCTTGTCGGCTAAGACCTGTTCCCGTAGTTGATCGGCCCAGGCACGGCGATAGCGGTAGTTGCCGCTGCGCTGGGATTTGCGGGGGGTGATGTCCATGGCGTGGAGCAGGCGCTGGGTCTTTTGGCGGGAGAGACCGACGATTTTGGAGCAGGTGCTGAGGGGGAGCCATTCTTGCTGGAGTTTGGCGAGGGCTGCTGGGGGGGAGGCTTCCATGAGTTCGGTGAGCATGAGTTTGGCGAGGTACCAGCAGGCAAGGGTATCGGCTTCGGCACGGTGGGAGCCGTCAACGTCCCAGCCGAAGTGGGCGACGAGCTTGTGCAGGCTGCGGGAGGGCAGGTCGGCGAGCATGAGGCGGGAGAGTTTGACGGTGCAGAATTGGGCTTCGGGGGGGCGCTCCCAGGGGATGTCGAGGTGGGCGAGTTCGGAGCGGAGGAAGCTGTAGTCGAAGCTGAGGTTGTGGGCGGTGAGGATGCCGTCGTCAAGGCGGCGGTGGTAGCGGGGCCAGATTTGTTCGGCCAGGGTACCTCGGTTGACCATGGCTTGGGTGATGCCAGTGAATTGGGTGATTTGGCTGGGGACGGGGACGCTGGGGTTGATGAGGTGGGTGCTTTGTTCGTAGATGCCGTCGGTGAGGCTGGCGTGGAGGACGGAGATTTCGATGACACGGGCGTCTGGGGGCTTGAAGCCGGTGGTTTCGACGTCGACGACGGTGAGGGGTTGTTGGGCGATGCGGCGGTAGTGGCTGAGGAGGTCGGTGGTGTGGAGGGGGAGGACGGCCATAGATGGAAAGGTCTGGCGGAAGCAGACAGGGGGGGGCAGAAAGCTGTGGTTGAAGCTCTAGGTTCTATGAAAACACCCAGTGTCTACACTTTGTGGCGGTGGATCAGCAATTTGATTTTCGCTATTAAGCTCAGGCTGCGGTGGATGCTGCTTGGGCAAACCATGGCGAGTTTAACGGGGAGAGCTTGCAGGAGTTGAATTATCTGCGGGCGGTGGTGCAGGAGAATTTGAGGGGGATTGGCTGCTTGGCTTGCCGTAGCTAGATCCCCCCAACCCCCTTAAAAAGGGGGAGTTTACAGATTGCGGGATTAATAAATTCCCGTTCCTAAGACCTGTGCAGCCCCTCTGGGCATCGCTTAATATGGGAGGAATTGAGCATTGCAGTTTGATTCCTTGAGCTGACAGGGAAAGCGCATGATTGCCACCCAGCCGAAACCCCAGTCGCCGCCCATTGCGCCTACGCAGATGCTGCTATCGGGCATTGCTTGGGAGACTTTTCAAGGTTTAATCCAAGACTTGGCATCCCAGCCGGGGCGACGGTTGACTTATGACGATGGCGCATTGGAGATTTGGATGCCCCTGCCACCCCATGAACGATATAAGAAGTTTTTGGCGCGTTTGGTGGAGATTTTGACGGAGGAGCTGGATTTAGAGATTTGTAGTCTGGGCTCTTGCACTTGGAATCGTCGGGATTTGGCGAAGGGGGTGGAGGCGGATGAATGTTATTACATTCAAAATGAGTCGGTGATTCGGGGCCGGATGGAGATTGATTTGGAGGTTGATCCGCCGCCGGATGTGGCGATTGAGGTGGATATTACGAGTTTGTCGATTCCTCGTCTGCCGATCTATGGGGCTTTGGGGGTGCCTGAGGTGTGGCGGTTTGATGGAGAGCGGTTGGCGTTTTTGAGTTTGGTGGCTGGGGAATATGGTGCGGTGGAGCGGTCTTTGGCGTTGCCTGGGGTGAAGCCTGGGGATTTGATGATGTTGCTGGGGCAGGTCTCGGAGATGGGGGAGACGAGTTGGGCTAAGTTTGTTCGGCGTTGGGTGCGGGAGAATTTGTAGTAGAGCTGGTTTGATTGGATTGGAAGCGGGTGAGGCTGCTTCAACTCGGAATGGAAGTTTAATCAGACCCGATACAACGGTAGTGACATGGCATGCCATGTCAGCCCCAGAGTTTGATGCCTAACAGTCTCATTGAATCCTCGTTCTTTAGGGGAAATCCCAGAAATAAGACATCCCAAGCTCAGTCTGATAGCGCTTGGAATAACTCCCCGAAACGCCTGGGGATAAATCCCCAGACTAAGAGCGAAAGCCCACTAAAGTGGGCTGCAACCCAAGAACTGACGGCTGTTCAGTCCGGGCTGTTTGATGGGTAGGGACGGACTTGATTTTTTAGCTGTGAACTTTAGCTCACAGCAGCCAGACGAAGCCAAACAGGCAAGGATTGAATGTAGAGATGCCCAGAAAACTGTTTTACTTCGGATGCTTTGCTTTATTCCTAGGAAGTCGCTTTAGGACCGGTATTGCTGGGCGTGGTGGTCGCAGAGCCAGAGGTGGTGGCCTTCTGGGGTGAGGACGTGTTTGAGGCCACCCCAATGCTGTTGGGGATCGGCTTCGTCGAGGAAGGCGCGGAGGGCGCGGAGGGATGAGCCGCTGGCAGTGGTGGGGAATTTCTCGGCCAGGTTGCGGCCTTCGAGGAAGTCGCTGTCGGGGGATGATGTTTCAATGTCTGGGAGTTTTGCAGACAACTCTTTCATGAGTTCGACGCGGTATTGGAAGAACTGTTCGTAGTCTTCTTGGCTGAAGGTGAGGCCCAGCCAGGGGCCAAACATGGGGGCGGCGAATTTGAGGACGGTGACGAGGTGGCGAATGTAGGGGCTCATGGTTTTGAGCCATTTTGCTGGATCGTTGATGGTGTAGGTGCCGTTGCCTTTGGGGAGGGTGTGCCAACAGCCGGGTTGTTGGCAGCAGAGTTGGAGTTCGATGCGGTCTCCGACGAGGTTGCGACGCCAGGTCTTTTGGTTGACGGGTTTGAGCAGGAAGATGTTGGGGCAGCGGGCGTCGATGCTGGCTTGTTCGCGACGGAAGCTGTTAGCAAATTCTCGTTGGGTGAGTTCGCGGAGATCTTTGAGTTGGTCTATCAACTCTGTTTGGCCATGGCCTAGCTCAACGATGCTGTCTTGAATATCTAGCTGTCCTGTAATGAGAGTGGTTTCCAGTTCTTCGATGCGAGAAAAGACTTTTTCTTTGGTGTTCCAGTTGATGCCGTAGAGTAGCTCTGAAACCTGCATCATTTCGAAAGCAGAGGATTCCATGCAGGGCAGGCATTCAATCGGTGGGTCTTGCAGGATGGCTTTTTCGAGGTGGGCGTAGTCGAAGAGGTGTTTGCAAAGTTGCTCGGCTTCGTGGCCGGGGCAGGGGACTTTGCGTTTCATGGTTTCGACGAGGCCGGGGAAGCGGTCGATGGTGAGTTCGAGGCCATCGCGGAGGAGGGCGAAGAAGTTGTGGGGGTGGGGGCCTCGGACGGTGAGCTGGACGTAGCGATCGTAGGGGAAGGTTTTGAGGAGGGCGAGATGCTTTTGGCCAGGATCTTCGAAGAGGGCTCCGAGTCGCCAGTGGATGTGGGTGGTGAAGCGGTGCTGGCGGGCGATGAACCAGGTGGGGATGCCTGCGGGGATGGTGTTGAGTTCGAAGCGCATGGAGATTTCGCGGCAGTTCGGTTGCTGGGCGATCTCATCCCATTTGTCGTGGTAGGGGGCTTCGTCGAGGGCGAGACATTCGACGACGAGGCTGATTTCTTGGTTGTCGAGGGTTTTGTAGGAGAGGTCAAATTTCTCCATGAGGTTGAGGAAGTGGTCTTGCATGGTGCGGGG
>CALIGI010000090.1 GCA_938021205.1 uncultured Pseudanabaenaceae cyanobacterium | reverse complement strand
ACCTAGCTTTTCCAAAACTTGTTCACACCACTCTTTCAGGGTTACATCGTTATCTGACTCAATCATTTGAGCCACTTGCAACATTTGGGAGGCATTCAGTTTGGCACTGGCTCCTCCTCCATGGGCTCTGGGCTCACAGCTTCCCGATTCTCGATAGCGTTTGAGTAAACGATGCACCATACTCGGGCTGACTTGAAAGCGCTCCGCAATCTGAGGCTGGGAGTCTTTCCCTTCCTCGTAGGCCGACACGATCCGCTGACGCAAGTCCAACGAGTAGGCGTTCATTGACCGTTCCTCTTTCTCTCGGGGCTCCCCATTGAGTCTAGGCTAATCATTCGAGAAATGCTAAAGGAGAAAGGGCTAGGGATAGAGGATGCCTTGCTTCTTGCCTCAAGTCCCCTTTCTCCTAAAGGAGAAAGGGCTAGGGATAGAGGATGCCTTGCCTCTTACCTCTACCCCACCCGCTGCTGCTTATTCGACACAAACGAACCCCGTTCCTGAGAAAGATACCCTTCCCGCACCTGACGACTAATCCGATCGCCCCTTGTCTTCGCATGGGTCATCGGATTACTGCCAAACGTCTGACGCACTTGCAAATATCGTTCCAACACCCGCAACTCAGTCTCAGTTGACCCGTTAGCCAGAGTCGCCGGAGAGCTGTTGAGCTGCTTAATCGCTTCAGCCAAGCCAGGCACCACGTAGGCCGGGCGGTTGACGTGGTTGTCCAGTAGCAAGGTAACGCCAAATTCCGATTGGATTAGGTCCGCTAGGCTGTAGCCATCGAGACCGCTGTGGCGGATGAAGTAGAAGCGGTCGATGCGGTCCACTGCATGGAGGATCTCGGTGGATTTCACGGCGAGGTCTTGGCCTGCGATCGCAAATCTATAAGCCCAAATGGACTGGCGCAAAATACTTTTTTGATACTCGCTATTTAGCCGCACACCGTTGAGGCTAATTGAGCCCCGGACGCCATCACTCTCTTCCACATCCAGGCCAAACTGGCCAAAGTAATGTTGGAATTCGTCGGGGTAGGTTTGCTTTATGCGGGTGAGCAGAGCCCCCAGTTCACCAGGGCGCTCGACGCTGCCTGCGGTCCATTGGAAGAGGCCGAAGCTGAGGTACTGGCTGTCCCAGGTATTGACGGCGTCGAGGTAGCCTTCGTTGTCGGAGATGGCGGCAATGGCATTCATCTCAGAGTCACTGAGGTGCAGGCGACGTAGAAGACTGCTGGCAAGGCGGATGAAGTCGCGGGGCTTTGCATCACCCCGACGATAGAGACCTTTTTGGAACAGGACACCGACCCGCTCTTCTCGTTCGTTTTGATCTCCTGTTCCCTGAGCCTCGCTTTTAAGCCATTGCGCAAAGACATTGTCCTGACGGGTGGTGAATTTGACGGGCTGGAGTTTGCGGTTGGCTTTGTCCTGGTCTTCGCTGAGGACGGGGGCAATGGGCTGGGGGCCAGAATCGCCGTCAGGGCCGGGGAGCAGTAGCACTGTGCCGACGCGGAGGTTACTGGGGTCGGGCAGGTTGTTGAGGCGGCCAATTTCTCCCCAGCGGGCGCGATCGCCTAAACGCTTCTCGGCGATGGAGAAAAGGCTGTCGCCGGGCTGGACGGTGTAGGTGCTGGGGCCGTTGGGGAGTTGTTCAGACTCAGGCTCAGTCGAACCAGCGGGGGGAGTGACGGGGGTTGGAATGGGGGTAACAACTGGGGGAGCGGGTAACGGAATACTGCCTGCCTGGGCCGGGAGCTTGAGCACCATGCCGACCAGCAGGTCGCTGGGGCGGTTGATGTTGTTGAGGCTGGCGATTTCTTGCCAGCGGTTGCCGTCGCCCAGGGTTTTGCGAGCGATGCCGATGAGGGTATCCCCCCGTTGGACGGTGTATTGGGCTGGGACGGTTGTGGGAGGTTGCGGCGCGGGGCTGACGGGTGTTTCAGGCGGGGGAGTAACTGCGGGAGCGATGTTGTTGGGGCGGGGGACTTTCAGTGCCATGCCGACGCGCAAGTCACGGGTATCAACGATGTTGTTGAGCTTGGCGATGTCTTGCCAGCGGTTGCCGTTGCCGAGGGTGTTCCGGGCGATTTTGATCAGGGTGTCGCCGCGCTGGACTTGATAGTTGTCGTATTGGGGCTGGCTGGGCGTTGGGGTGGCAGGGGGTGACGGGGCTGGCTGAGCCGGTGTGGGCTGATTGCTATCCGCCGGAATTTTTAGGGTCATGCCCACCTGCAGATCGCGGGTGTCGACGATGTTGTTGAGTAGGGCAATTTCTCGCCAGCGATCGCCGTTACCCAAGGTCTTCTGGGCGATTTTGATCAAGGTGTCGCCGCGCTGAACCTGATAGCTACGGGTGGTTTGGCTGGGGCTTACCGTTTCGGGCTTGCTTGGAGCGGGTTGGGCGGGGGCTGGTGTTGCGGGAGTGGGCTGAGTCGGTTGGCTGGGGGCCGAGGACTGCTGGCTACCGGGAATGCGCAGCACTAGACCGACGCGCAGGTCACTGGGGCTGACTAGGTTGTTGAGTTCGGCGATATCCTGCCAGCGGTTGCCATTGCCCAGGGTTTTGCGGGCAATGCCGATAAGGGTGTCGCCGCGAACCACAGTGTAGTTCCAGCTTTGGGGAGGTTGGGCTGTGGTTTCGGGAGAGGCAGTGGGGTTTGCTGGGGGTTGGGTTGCAGGCACTGTGCTGCTGGGGGCCGGGCTGGAGCCTTTCAAGGGGGGCAGCTTGAGGAGGGTGCCCACGCGCAGGTCTGCGGGATTGCTAATGCTGTTGCGCAGGGCTATTTCTCGCCAACGGCCCCGGTCTCCTAAGGTTTTTTGGGCGATGGTGATGAGGGAATCGCCTCGCTGGACGGTGTAATTTCGCTCGTTGCTATTGGTGGATTCTGGGGCGTGATGGGTGGGGATGGGAGCGTTGCTGTTCGAGGCTGAAGCGTTTGTGACGGCACCATTCGTTACTGGACCATGAGTGACGTTGCCTGTTGTGATGGGGACGGGAAGGCGCAGGATTTGACCGATGACCAGGAAGCGCGGGTCGGTGATGTGGTTGAGGACGGCAATATTTTGCCAGGCGGCTTCGGTTCCCAGTTCTTGTTGGGCGATGCGTCGTAGGGAGTCGCCGCTTTTGACGATGTATTCGGTGACAGGAATTTTGAGGGTTTGCCCCACCTTGAGCTGACTGGGGTCGCCGAGGCCATTGAGCTGGGCAATCAGCCGCCAAGCATCGCCCGTGCCCATCCATTGGCGGGCAATGCTAATCAGGGTGTCGCCGGTTTTAACTTTGTAGGTTTGCATGGGTCCCTGGGCAAAGACGAGTTGGGTCGCGGGGGGTCGATGGATGCTCATGGTTGCGAGCATGGCTTACGGGCATGGCTTACGGGCATGGGCTCGGGATACAGCTCACGATCGCCCATGAGCGACGACCATTATTTGGGTTTGCTGAGCTGGGCCTGCCAATCGGCGATCGCGCTCTGGGCAGCTCCGTAGGCTGGCATATCAGGGGGGACCAGTTCTGCCGCAGCGATGGCCAGGCCCCATTGCTTTTGGTTGGCCCGCCGCTGGGCCATCTCAAAAATATTATTGCCCCAACTCTGCATTAACTTTTGGGCTTGGGGGTGGCTTTTGCTGCCTTCGGGGACATTGCGGGCAATGCTGATGGCGCGGTTGTAGGAGGAGGCGCTATCGGGGCGGGTGATGGCCTTGGCATGTTCTAGTTGGGCTGGAATTTGCCATTGGTTAATGGAGCGCTGGGCTTCGCTGAAGCCCTCTAGGTCGCTGGGGACTAGGCGGGCGGTGGTGATCGCTTTTGAGTACTCCCCAGCTTTGGCTCGCTGTTGGGAAAGTGCCAGTACCTCTTGGCTCCATTGGTTCATGGACTGGCGAGCAAGCTCATAATCGGGGTCACCGGGGGGGACTTTCCGAGCGGTATCGATGGCGCGGTTGAAGGAGGAAGCCTGGTCCGCTTGAATGCGTTGCTGGGCGTTGCTGAGGAGCCCTCCTTGGCGGCTGTCACGGTTAGAAAATTCCGGAGCGCTTGATTGGGTGGAGTTACGGGGGTCTGTGTCTTGGGCGGTGTTGGTTTGGGCAGTGTTGGTTTGAGGGTTATTGGTTTGGGCGGTGTTGGTTTGAGGGTTATTGGTGGTTTGAGCGGTGTTGGTTTGAGTGGGTTGGCTTAGCTCTGGGTTGGGGCGGGTCGTGGTGCGATCGCCGCCCGTTGGCGCTGTCCCCCCCGAACGGTTTTGAGAAGCAGCGGCCTTGCCACCTCCGCTGTCTGGGTTGGCGGAGTTACCGACTTCCCCACTTTGGGGGCCGTCTCCTGTGGCGTTTTGGCCTGCTTCTGTCTCTTCGCTAGCTTGACCTGGCCAAGAGCCAGGCAGCCCGAAGTTACTAGGCAAGTTGAACTTGCTTTGGAGCCTAGGCAAAATGCCTTCACCCTGGTGGCCTCTGAAGAAACCTAGCAAGCCCAGGGCAATTAGCGAAGTTAGCCCCAGGGCTCCAATCAACCGCAGACTGAGCCAGGCGGGTCGCCCCTCCGATTCCACCGCCTGCTGTTCCAGGAAAGGTGAAAATTCTTCGGACTCTAGCTCAACGATGGGTAGCCCCTCGGGGTCGTCATCCAAATCGAGGGCGTTTTCGGGCCAATCGGCCTCTACATCTTCGTAGGTTGCGGCGGCATGGATTTTCTCGTCGTAGTCGGGGAGATTGCCTGGGGGGCGGCCATAGGAATTTCCGTAGGAATTGCCGGGATGACCGTTGCTCCCACCGTTGCTCCCGCCATTGAGACCGCTATGCAGTCCATCTTCGGGTTCCACATCAATGGCGGTTTCGCTGCCAATCCAGTTCCAATTGGGATCTTCCGGCTCTAGAGGTTCCAGAATAGTCTGGGTGGGATTGAGTGGGGAGGTTGCGCTACCGGAGCCATTACCTTGGCTACTATCTTGGCCAATGCCAGGGCGGGAAGCAACAACGAGTCCAGCACCCGCTAGACCTGCCGCTGCACCGTTCATGCCACTGTTGGCGCTGGCCTGGGGACCGGGTTCAGGGAAGCCATTGGGAGAAATGCGATCGGGATATTCAAAGATACTGGCTGCTTCATCTAGGCCAGCTTCATCCAGGCCAGCTTCACCGAAACTAGTTTCACCTAGGTCAACCGGGGGATTTTGTTCGCCATTCCCCAGTCCAAGACTAGGCCCGTCCTCTGTCGCGGCGGCAACGCTCAGATCAGCCCAATGCCAGTCGGTGCCATCTCCTCCATGGCCAGGGCGACCGCCTTGGACGGGCTCAGGTTCAAGCGCAATGCCCTGGGCAGGAATGTCCTGACCACCGGATTGTCCGGAGTTTGGACCTCCTTCGAGAGTAGAAGTACTGTCACTGGTCAGATCAGCTTCTTGACGCTCCAGTTGGGCCTGGGCATTGAGCACCACATCGGAATTGGCATCGAAGGGAACTGTGTCGCCAAAGTCTTCTTCCCAAGCAGCGGCATAGGGATCTAAGTCTGGGTCATATTCCCCCGCTGAAGATGCGGCAGAGTCCGTAATGGCCCCCCCCTGGCCCGAGTTGCCGTTCGCTGAACCATCATTCGTAGCATCAGTCTGCCCCTCGCCATTGAGTGACCAGGCCCAGGTATTGGCAAAGTCGTCGCCAAAGCCCTCGCTCACATCGGTCGGTCGACTAATGTCTAGGGGGGTGAGAATGTTCTCTGTCGGGGAGGTGATGGATGGGCTGGAACCATTGGCGGGGGGGCGGCTTTGGGGAGAATTCGAGGCATTTCCGCCGACGGCGATCGCATTCCCCCAGTCCCAGCTATCCACTGAGCCATTATTGGCGCTATCTACCCCCACCCCATTGGCATCAATGCCCAAGGCTTTTTCGGTGCCCCCGTCACTCACCAAAGCACTGGCAGCAGTTTGCCCCAGGGGAATGCTGTAGCGTCCAATGACGACTGGCGTTTGGACGGGTCGCCAGTAGTGCTCGCACAGCTCCGCCATGCGATCGCTCAACTGTGTGCCAAAGCGCTTAAAATCCAGTATTTCCCCCGGTTGCTCCCGCTGGCGACTGCGCAACACATCGAGAATTCCAGCGGTGAAAAAGCCATGGCGTAGCCCCGCCGACTCCCGCGCAAACTGTTCTGGTGGCTCGCAGGACAGCAGCGTGGCCATTTCGGGATATTGCTGATTGGCCTGTTGGGCGATGCGGGCGCTAAAAGCTCCGGCGGGCTCTCCCAGGCTGCCCGCATTGCGGTTCATATCCAGGGCAATCAGTACCTTGCCCGAAGGCACTTGGCTAAGCAGCCGATAGATGGACTTCACGGCAATGCCTGTGGCTGCCGCATCCGCTGGGTCGCCATCCACTGGCATGAGGTAGTCCTCGCCATTGGCATGGACGCCATAGCCACTAAAAAACAAAATCAGAGAATCATCTGGCCCCATGCCCCCCGTCACCAATCCCTTTAGCCATTGGGCTATGGTCTCCCGCTCGGGAAAGGTGGAATGGCCCCGATGGAGTGCAGAAGCCGGAGTCAACAGCAGGCAATTTTCCGGTGCGGTGATGCCTGAGTCGATCAGATGGCGGCAGAGAGCCTCCGCGTCTTGCTGGGCGTAGTTCAGCGACTGGAAGGCGCGGTAGGTGTTGATGCCGATGGCGATCGCCCACTGGTTAGCCATGGGTTCAATGAATCTCTTGGGATTGTGGGAAGTTGTGTCGCTAGGGAGAAATGATAAGCGGGAGACTTTCATTTCACCTTCTGGCCAGCCCTGGCCAGACCTAATTGTTGGGGAACCGAATATCGATTCCATAGGTCTTGGGCGACAGCCCGTTAGTTATATAAGGTTTTACCGGAAAATTCTCGGATCGACCTTTAATTTGGTGATTCTATGTGATTCTCTCTGGACCCATTGCTTGGGCTCCTGGGGAGACAATGACTCGAATGGCCATAGAAAGGGCATTTCCTGCCATTCCTAAGAGATCCTACGACGGGTGAATCTCCGTGGTAAAGAGGTCCGTGAAGATTGGGTGTTGTCTCTTTCTTAGCTCAGAGGCGACCCATTGACCCAGGGGGAGAGATGCCTCCTAGGCAAATGCCTACAAGGCCTTCTAAGGCTTCAAAAGTCAGACTAAAAAACAAAGTTTTAGTTTTGCCCCCAACGGCACCCCCACAAAAATCCCCTGGTTTGTTAAAACAGACAACAGCCTTTAGACCTATCCAGACCGAATCACTTAAGGCTTGGTCCACCTCCAAGACATAACCTACCCATGGCACATCTTTCCAATCAGTTCCGTAATACTGCTGCGACGCTTGTCCTGAGTGCTGGTCTCGGTTTAGGGCTAGCCTCATTGCCTACGATGCTCCAGCCTGCACCCGCCCAGGCCTATGTGTCTCAGTTGGCAGTTTCCATTGATAGTGGTGCCAGCACCAGCTACCGCACGATGGTCCGCCGTGCTGAGCAGATTGCCCGCGCCGCTGCCCAGCGCAGTTTTGACAATGACATTTTGGTGACTCAGGTGAATGTCACGGTGACGGGGGGCCACGGCGGTGTGGAAATGCCGGTGCTGTCTTTGAATGTGAGCCGTAATCAGTGGCGCGGTCAGCCCAATGCTAAGCGCTGGGCGACTTACTACCCCATGAGTGAAAGCCTGCTGTTTGGTCAAAGCAAGTAGCAGCGGGAAATTGCTACTTGCTTTGACCTATTTTCTTGCTTCTCATCTCGCATCGTTCGACTCACAGCCTATGCCAAGGGAATAAGGCTATGGATTTGGCGTTCTTCATATTTGAAACAGCCCGAGCACAGCAATAAGACTGCCGAGGATACTTTATATTCTGTTGAAAGCTTACGGATTGCTCTAAAAGCCCCTGTTATGATTAATGTTGAGTTTCGATTGATACCGGGGATTAGGTTTTGTGACCAAAACTAACTTTGACTTTTTACAAGAGAGCGATCCGGCGATCGCGAACCTCATTGGCGGTGAGCTAGGTCGTCAGCGCGATCACCTGGAACTGATCGCGAGCGAGAACTTCACGTCCGCTGCTGTCATGGCAGCCCAGGGCTCCTGCCTCACCAATAAGTACGCCGAAGGCTTGCCTAACAAGCGCTATTACGGTGGCTGTGAATTTGTAGATCAAGTCGAGCAAATTGCGATTGATCGCATCAAGGAGCTGTTTGGTGCAGCCCATGCGAACGTCCAGCCCCACTCTGGTGCCCAGGCTAACTTCGCCGTTTTCCTAACCCTGCTCAAGCCTGGCGATACCATCATGGGCATGGACCTGTCCCATGGCGGGCATTTGACCCACGGTTCTCCCGTGAACGTCTCCGGCAAATGGTTCAACGTAGTTCAGTACGGCGTTAGCAAAGAAACGGAACAGCTAGACTACGAAGAAATTCGCAAGATCGCCTTAGAAAACAAGCCCAAAATCTTGATCTGTGGCTATTCTGCCTATCCCCGCACCATTGACTTCGCGAAGTTCCGCGAAATTGCGGATGAAGTGGGTGCCTATCTCATGGCCGACATCGCCCATATCGCGGGCCTCGTTGCGGCGGGTCTCCACCCCAACCCCATTTCCCACTGCCATGTGGTCACTACGACCACCCACAAGACCCTGCGCGGTCCTCGTGGGGGCCTGATCATGACGAATGATGCAGAGCTGGGTAAGAAGTTCGACAAGGCAGTCTTCCCCGGTACCCAGGGCGGCCCCTTGGAGCATGTGATTGCGGCTAAGGCTGTTGCCTTTGGTGAAGCGCTAAAGCCTGAATTCAAAGAATATGCTGCTAACGTCATTGCTAACGCAAAGGCCCTGGCAGCTCAGCTACAAGAACGAGGCCTCAAGACGGTCTCCAATGGTACTGACAACCATCTGGTTCTGGTTGATTTGCGTTCCGTCAACATGACCGGCAAGGTTGCAGACATGTTGGTCAGTGAAGTCAATATTACGGCGAACAAGAACACCGTTCCGTTTGATCCTGAGTCTCCCTTCGTCACAAGCGGTCTGCGTCTGGGCTCCCCAGCTATGACTAGCCGAGGCATGGGTGTGGAAGAGTTCAAGGAGATTGCAAATATCATTGCCGATCGCCTCCAGAACCCTGAAGACAGTTCTATTGAGCAGCAATGCCGCGATCGCGTTGCCGCTCTCTGCTCCCGTTTCCCGCTCTACCCTCACCTGGGCTCTCGCGAAGCAGCCCTGGTCTAAGCCTCAGCTGATGGCTTCCATAGTAGATGTGGACGTTGGATGAGTCTGTCTCCTGAGATTGTCCGCATCTAACAACAAAAGCGATGGAATCCTAACCCTAGGAAGCCATCGCTTTTGTTTTTGGGAAGGCTAACGCTATATCGGTTACCTAGGAGCGATCGCGCTGGATCCCTGATGACAGATGATTTTGCGTTGTTTTTCTGGGAGGTCCAATGGCTCAAACCTAGAAATGATAAACGTTTGGGCTGAGTATTCCCTCGATGTACAGTCCGGCCTTTTTGAGCTACTGTATTGGCGCTACGACTTCACGCTAGTTCATATACTTGGATTAAGTTGAGTGGGAATGGCGTAGACCTAAGGCTTCTTCTGTTTTACGTTTCTGTCTGACTTACCAGGGCTGGCTACCGTTGCTGGATTCGTTACCGTCAATGCTGTGATACTCAAAGTTTGGCGTTCAGGTTGATGCATCAGCGATATTTGTCAGGTTTTTGGTTTTTAGCCGTTACCCCTTGAGTGCTAATGCCCGTACAGCTCTATCATCTCTTAGCCTTTGGTATCTCCGCTCTGGTGGTCCTAGGCATGACTCCCCTGGTTCGCTCTTGGGGACTCCGCAGTGGCCGGGTTGACCAGCCCAACCATCGCAAGGTTCACCAGAAGCCCATGGTCCGTCTGGGCGGTGTCTCAATTTTTTGCGGCACGATGCTTGCCCTTGCTGCCATTTGGAGCCTGAGAGGGTTTGAAATGCTGCCACCGGACAAGATGTCCCAGGTGTTGGGCGTCGTCATTGGCGGCGTCGCATTCTTTGCGATCGGTTTGGCGGACGACCTCTTCAATCTGTCCCCCTTCAGCCGTTTGTTTTTGCAGATTATCGTTGCTTCTCTGGCCTGGCAGGCCGGTGTTCGCATCGACTTTGTGACCGTCCCTGCTTATGGCTTAGTGGCTTTCCCGGTTTGGCTCAGCTTGCCCATCACCACGATTTGGCTAGTGGGCATGGCCAATGCGATTAACTGGATTGATGGTCTCGATGGCCTCGCGGCTGGCGTTTCCGGCATTGCCGCAGTGGTGATGCTGATTGTTTGCTTGTTCATGAATCAACCTGCTGCGGCAATTATTGCGGCGGCTTTGGCGGGTGGAGCCTTGGGCTTCCTGCGCTACAACTTCAACCCAGCCCAGATTTTTATGGGCGATGGCGGGGCCTATTTCATGGGCTTTACCCTGGCGGGTGTGGGTGTGATTGGCTTGGTCAAGAGTGTGACGACGGTGGCGGTGTTGCTGCCTTACTTGATTTTGGCGATTCCCATTCTGGATATGTCGGCGGTCATCTTCCAGCGGTTGCGCAACGGTGATTCTCCCTTTATTGCGGATAAGCGTCACCTGCACCACCGTTTGCTGGAGGCGGGCTTGTCCCACCGCTCTACGGTTCTAGTGATTTACTGCTTGACCCTCTGGGTGGGTAGTTTGGCCATGGCCTTTTCGGGTATTCCCAGCGGCTATGCCTATGCGGCGGGGGCGACGCTGTTGCTGAGCTATACGAGTTGGCAAGCAAGCCGAGCGAGTCGCCAGGCGAAGGAATAGTTTTCTGGTTAGGCGTTGATAGTTAGCCTGTAGGGGCGATGTATTTGGTAGTAAGTCTGGGGCGAAATCCTAGATTTATCTGCCAAATGCATCGCTCCTACGTTGTTTAAAGGTGCATCTCAGGCAGCGATCGCCACCCAGTCTTGTCTCTATTGCCTGCCATTCTGACCCAAACAAACGTACCGTTCTTGGCCCAAACCATTAGGATAGAAACCACACAAAATCATTGAGAGTGGTCGTGGGCAACGGTAAAGGCGCAGCAGAAGTCATTTGCGTGGGAACGGAGCTGCTGTTGGGAGATATTCTCAATGGCAATGCGCGTTATCTGGCCCAGGAGCTAGCGGCGCTGGGCATTCCCCACTATTACCAAACCGTTGTGGGGGATAACCCCAACCGCATTCAGAGGGCCTTGGCGATCGCCTGTGAGCGTTCCTGCCTAATCCTCTTCACAGGTGGCCTTGGCCCTACCCCCGATGACCTCACCACGGAGGCGATCGCAGACTTCTTCGATGCTCCGCTGATCGAATGGCCCAATGTGGTGGTCGATATTGGCAAGAAATACGCCAGCATTGGCATGACGCCCACAGAGAGCAGTTTTAAGCAGGCATTCCAGCCCCAGGGGGCTGAACTGTTGCCCAATAACAGCGGCACGGCTCCGGGCATGATTTGGGAGGCGCGGCCTGGACTGGTGCTGATGACCTTTCCGGGGGTGCCTCGGGAAATGAAGGGCATGTGGAGCGAGACTTCCGTGCCCTGGCTCAAGCAGCAGGGCTGGAGTCAGGGCACCTTTGCTAGCCGAACATTGAAGTTCCACGGCATTGGTGAATCGACCCTGGCGGAGCAGGTGGCTCCCTATTTTGAGCGAGAGAATCCCACGGTGGCACCCTATGCCGGTGACGGAGAGGTGCGGCTGCGGGTGACGGCGCGGGCGGAGACTGAGGCGGAAGCTGAGGCGCTGATTGAGCCGGTGGCGAAGGGCTTAGAGGCTATCGGTGGTGACTATTATTTTGGAGCTGATGGGCAGACCCTGGCGACGGTGGTGGGTGAGCTGCTGTTGGGGCGAGGTGAGACCTTGGCGGTGGCGGAGTCCTGCACGGGCGGTGGCTTAGGACAGAAGCTGACTGAGGTGCCGGGCAGCTCGACCTATTTTTGGGGCGGGGTGATTTCCTATGACAACTCGGTGAAGCAGAATTTGCTGGGGGTTGAGGCAGATGCCCTGGAGAGCCAGGGGGCGGTGAGTGCGATCGTTGCTGAGCAGATGGCCCAGGGGGTTCGGTCAGCGCTGAAGACGAGCTGGGGGATTGGGATTACGGGGATTGCGGGGCCAGGGGGCGGGAGTGATGAGAAGCCGGTGGGGTTGGTCTACATTGGCGTGGCGGGGCCGGATGGCTCGGTGCAGGCGGTGAAGTGCCTCTTTGGTCAGCGGGAGCGGGGGGTGATTCGCGATCGCGCGGCGTTGGAGGCTTTGAATTTATTGCGGTTGGCGTTGGGGTAAACGCGGTGGCTTTGGCTGGGGCTGTCGTGGCGATGGATTGGGGATTTGGTGGGGTTGGCGAGTTTTGGGGGGTGGGGTTGGAGTATGGGGAATCTCCAACCCACCCTACGCGTTCATCTCTGATGCCTAACCACGCTCGCTTTTGCGGTTGAGGAGGGGGCGGGGCATTTCGTCGGAGCCGAAGAATAAGGCCCATTCGAGAGGGCAGCGGCGGTAGGGCTCTTCGCGACCTTGGATGTCTATGCGGAGCCAGAGGCAGTCGAGGCGTTCGGCGGCGCGGCTGAGTTGCTGGATGCGTCGCCATTGATGGTGGGCGGCGGCGATGGTGGGGACGGTTACGCTGAGTTCTTGTTCGCTGTCGCAGTAGGTGCGGATGCGGAGGGTGCTGGGGAGGTCATAGCGTTGGGCGATTTCAGCGGTGAAGTTGAGAGGTTCGGCCTGGTGCATAGGTCGTTGTCGTAGCCTTTTCTTTTCGAGCAGTTTGGGTGGAGTTGCGGTTGTGCATTTGGGGGGAGCACGGGGCAACTGCGCTGTTGGAATTAGTAATACCGCTGTTTGGGAATGTGTGACATTTGCGATCGCCCTTGTGGGGTGAGGTCCCTGGGGCTCTGACCTCTGGGGGGTGTGACCATGGATGAGCTGGGGGCCTGGGCAGGCTATTTGCCAGATTTATGGCTCTGGTGGGTGGTTGTGAGCGATGGGTCTTGGGGATGGAGTTGGGTGTAGCTCTTTAAGTTGCTGAGTTTGGGAGGATTGTGTTGGTTTCTGTGGGGTCAGTTTTTTGACTGTCTACATCATTGGTTGGGCATTTGGGGCTGGTTGCGTTGAGGGGTTGGGGTTGCTTTTGGCTTGGTTTGAAGAGGCAAGCAGCAAATCCGTGGGGAACTCTCCCCACACCCCAGCCGTATGGACGAGCGCGTCCCTGACGGGTCACCCTCCGATGCGGGCTGGGTTGCTTCGGTTTTGTGGGTGAGTACTGTGGGCTGCGCGAGTTAACGGGCGCTGTTGTGGGGCGGGGGAGGGGGGATGTTGGCTGCTGCCGTAAGCTCCAGCACTTCGATCCGCGTAAGCGGTAGCCCAGCAGACCAAACCAGCCCAGAGAAAAGCACGTCAGCCTGTAAATGCCCTATCCCAGCATGTATGAGCCGTAGGTTGGGAAGGGTTAACCCGTCTGGGAACACCTGTTCCCAATCGGCGGGGGACTAGGGTCAGCGCCCCTAGATGCACCCCCTCTGTGCCCGTAGCCAAAAGCACTAGATTGATAGCCTCCAACGTAAAATTTCGCCTCAAGCCAAACGTTTAAACCAAACGCAAAAAGGGGCGGGGAAAACCCGCTCCTTTCGGGGGTGATAACTTGCAAGCTTCAGCCTAGAGGGAGCTACAGCTTCGGTAATAGCTCAGGTAGCAATTCACCGGGCACTAAGCCCAGCGCTCGATTTTGCCCACTGCTGCCCCACTTCTCATAACAACGCTGAATTGTTTGAACCAATACTGCTACCGCAGGCTCATAGAGCTCAGGCTTTTCTTTCCAGCCCGTCATGGCTTGCACATGGTGCGCCAGGGCCTGATCTAGATGTTGCTGCTGGGCTTCGTTATGGATGTCTGCTGCGAAGTCTGTGGCCAGTTGGTAATGGACTAAGCCGGTGTTGCTGTGGGTGGCGAAGGGGTCAAAGTTGAGCTGGGATAGCATGTTCTGCCCTTCGAGGAAGTCCGCTGCTTTGAGGGCTGCTTCGTAGGCGCGAATGCTCAACTGTAGGTACTCTTTGCAGGCTGAGGCTTTCTGCCCTGCCTGGTTTGCCAGTTGCCAGTAGGCGGTGCCCAGGTTGTTTTGGGTGGAGGCGTAGCTGCCAGGAGCCACTTGCAGAGTGCGGAATCGTAGGGCGTTGTTGTAGGCATTGACGGCGAGGAGGAGCCATTCCTGGGCCATGAAGTGGCCATTGCCCTGGGGGGATTCTTCGGTGGGGGAAATCTGAGCCAGGTTCCAGTAGGCTGTTCCCAGATTGTTCTGGATCATGGCGTAGCTGTCGGGCTGTTCGTCGGGGTTGTAGTACTGGGCGGCTTGGGAATAGGCTGCGATCGCCCATTTCAAGTTTTCTGGTGCATTGGCATGTTGGGCTAGGTGCCAGTAAGCCGTACCCAGGTTGTTTTGGGTGGAGGCGTATTTCAGCGGTGCGGTTTCTGGCTGACGGAACCGCAGGGCTTCTTTGTAGGCGTCGATGGCGTGCGCTAAGTTCTCCGCTGCCTCTTGGTGGTGAGCAAAATCGCTGTGTACTGTGCCCAGGTTGTTTTGCAACATTGCAAAGGCCTTGGGATTCTCCTCGGGGTTAGTGTTCTTGAGTCCAAGGCGGTAAGTCTGGATAGCAAGCTTGATGTAAGACAGTCCCATCTCTGGAGACTCGGGTTTGCGGGATGCCATCCAATAGAGGGTCCCTAGATCATTGAGTGTGTCAGGCCAGGAGAGGCGGCTGCCACTGGCGGCGGGGTCGTTAAAGCAAAGCCATTCCAGGACCTGCTCATAGGCGACGATCGCATAGCGGGTAAAGTCCTGGGACTGATCGCCTTGCTCCATGCGGCGGCGATAGAAGCGACCCAGGTCCAGATAGGAAATGGCCAAATCTTCGGAGCTGGCGTTTTGCTGACGCAGGACTTCGATGTGGGCGAGTAGTTGTGCCTCTTCCCGCTCGGCCACGCTGGCAAAGGTGTGGGAGATGGTCTGGGTGGCTGGAGCCGTCGCAACTTCTTTGGCCCGGCTCGGCGGCGTGAAGGGGCTGGCGGGTTCTTCTGGGGTAGTTGTCTGTTCGGTTAAGGCTGGGTCTTCCTGACCTTTCTGGTCTTCCGGGTTATCGCTGGAGTCCGCTGTGATGTGGCTCTCTTGTTCTGCGGGGAGGCTTGTCTGTTCTTCAGGGCCGTAGATGCGATCGAAGGTGACGGCTGTAGGGGGCTTAGGGGGAACTTCGGCGAGCGGTGTAGCCAGATGTCCATGGGTCGCTGGGTCTGCCGCCTTGGGAGTTTCGTCAGCCTTAACCTCTTGAGGGGATTGGGGGAGAGATTCTTGGGGGACTGACAGATGACTGGGTGAGTGTGGCTCGGCAAGATCGTCTTCAATTAAGCGAGTTTCTACACCGGATGCAGCCATGAGGGCAGCTTCCGCAGCAATAACCTTGGCAGCGCTGTAGTCTCCGGTGCTAGGTTCTTCGTCGTCATGATCTACTGGTTGGGCGACGGCGTTGCCCACGCCATTCCTAACGCCGTTAGGAATGGTTACACCAGATTCTGCACCTGGTGTGAGGGCATCCATCTCTGGGACGGAGGTTTGGGGGCGCTCATCGGCACTGAGGGGAAGGGGCTCGGCTTGGAATTCAAATGTGCCGCTGCACCACTGCCAGCATTCCGGCGCTGACTTACGAATGTTGTGATACCAGGGCCGAGTTACCCAGAGAATGAGGGCCGAGTTGAGGGCGGGGAGCTGGCGCTCTAGGGCTCGCAGGTAGCTGATAAATAGGCGCTGGACCGCTGCGGGCTGACGAGTGAGCTGCTCAATGCCTAGGATTTGAAAGGAGGGCATGGGCTGGTCTTGCTCGGACCGGGGCACATTTGTACGCAGCCAGTGGGAGACCTGGGCAATGGGGTTGGGGTCGTTGAGGTCGAGTTTGAGGCTGACCAAATTTTCATGGACCGTGGGAATTCCGCTCCGCTCTATGGAAGCAGCGACTTGGTCCGCACCTTGCTGGACCAGTTCTCGGTGGAGTTGTCCCGCTAAGCGATTGCGTAGGTTTGGATCGTCACAGACTGCTACGAAGAGCTGACGACGCAAGCCTAGGCTCAATGACACCTTGAGCCGCTGATAAATTTGCTGGTTGTATTGGGCTGGGGAAGTTGCTACAGCAGTTTCTTTAAGGCCATTCATGGCAGGGACATCTTGGGGAGGATGCTGGGGAGTGGATTGTTTGAGCGAGGTTGCCAAAGTCACGATGACTCTCCCATTGTTGTCTGTTGGGTGGAGGATTGTGAAGTAGGCGAAAGGCCTTACGAGAATGGGCTTGCTACCCCTCGGGCTTGCTCGCACCATGCTGTCACTGTCGAAGTCTTGATGTTCGAGCTGGCACAATCCCCTTTCGGTATGTGCTGAGCTGCTATTGCGCTCTAGGTCTTAGTTACCTCTTCTGCTATGGATGTCTGTTTTCAGGATGGACAGATTAAAAACTGACTGGGTACATCTGTGGGAGGAGTGGATAAAAGCCACATCATTGGCGGGCAGGAGTACCGCTAATTTACCCAGCTTAAACTGCGTTTCTACTATTAATCTTCTGTAAAAAAATGTCCGTGATTTCGATTGGAGGGAGTTTTCTGAGCTGCGGAATGAGGATTAAATTAGACCGTTATGAGCATTTTGGAGGTTGGGCTGAAGCATGAACCTCAAGAAGAGCAAAAGCTTAAATCTTGGCAGGATTAGGTCATTGATACGGGCTTCATAAATTCTGGTTCATGAGGGCCAAGCGATCGCGTTAAAGGCAGCCTGTAGCGATGCTGAATTTAGCTTCGCTATGGGTCCTAGCTCGAGCAAGATGGGGACTTGGCCATAGTGGGCGATCGCTGCTCGATTCCCCTGATTTTTCGGTCCATTCATTACTACTCCCAAGACAGGCACCTGGGCTCGGCGCAATTGCTGGATGGACAGTAGAGTGTGGTTGATTGTGCCTAGACTGCTACGGGTAACGAGGACCACAGGGAGCTGGAGCTGGCGTATTAAATCGAGGATGTAGTCCTGCTGATTAAGCGGGACGAGTAAGCCCCCGGCCCCTTCGACAATGAGATGATTGCGGCTGTGGGTGGGCAAGACAAAGTCACTGAGGTGGATCTCTACGCCATCCATTGTGGCGGCGGCATGGGGGGAAAGGGGGCGGCTGAGGCGGTGGCGTTCCGGGAGGAAATGCTCCTTCGACAAGCCCGTGAGGGACTGAATATAAGCGCTGTCTCCGGGGGTGCCGTCTGGTCCAGGTCCGGACTGCACCGGTTTCCAATAGCTCGCTCCCAATCCCAGGGTGAGCATGGCCGAGATAATGCTTTTGCCCACATCGGTATCGGTGCCCGTGACGAAGAGAGCTGGAGGAATGGGAACAGACATGGGATAACGCGACGGTAGGGCGACAGCGACAGTATTGGACAATTATCTACTGCTGACTGTCCTAATACTTGTGCCCAATGCTGAACCCCTACCGTGACTGTCAATGATGGGTGAGGGCAGAATGCAATGGAGGTTATGGATTGATGGGCTGTTTATATTCGACGATGTCTCGCTGGCGTCCTAGGGCTAAGCGTAGCCAAAATTCAATTTGTCCTTGGAGTTCTGGCACTTTGCCGAAAATACAAAAGAGACCATAGAGCCAGGAATCTAGGATGGCATCGCCATGGGCGAGATTGCGATAACGAGCAACGCGGTAAGTCTGAAAAGCGTAGAGCGAGACTAGACTCACGAGGCTTGATCCCTGGGTGGGAATTGCGGCGGCGATCGCTAGGCTCGGGATCACTAAGGCCCAGAACCAAATACTGAGGGACTGCTTGATGGAATACCGTTCTGCTGTTCCGTATCGCCATACGCTTTCGGCCCTGGAATAGCCATTGCGTAAGGTGCGTTGCCACCATTGGCTTAACCGGCTCATCTGGATGTCGTGGAGAGAGACATCGGCATCAATGCGCCTGATCTTGACTCCGGCTCGGCGCAAGCGGAGGCAGAGTTCTAATTCCTTGCCCATGATTAAGCGATCGTCGAAGCCTCCCACTTGGCTGAATCGGCTCAGACGCATGAGTCCCTCAACGCCATATTCGCTCAGTTCGCCAAGGCGGGTGTTCCATTCCATGTCGACGAGACGATGGAAGACGTTGCGGGTGCGAAATTCCTCTCGTCGTCGCCCGTAGATCACTGCAATGGAACTATCTCTTTCCATTTCGGCGAAGGCGCTGTCAAGCCAGCCAGCCATGAGTTCACAGTCACCATCCAGGCATTGGACAAATTCAGCGCTGGGAGCCACTGATTGGAGACGTTCAATTCCCCTGTTGTAAGCACTTGCAGGGGTGCAGGCTTCCTGGGGGGAGAGTTCTACTACTTCAACCCCGAGGCTTTTCGCTAGGGGGACGCTACCGTCAGTGGAGCCAGAATCGACATAGACCACTGTGTGATTATCGCTTAGGGCTGAGCAGAGAGCTCGGTGGAGGCGATCGCCTTTGTTCTGGCCCACGATCACAATGCCAATGAGCGCGCTCAGGTTTGCGGCGCGATCGTCTGGGGAGAGAGAGCCTTGAGACCGAGGTTCCTGAGACTGAGACTCCATGGAGCTGGTTTCTTGTGGAGGTAAGGGCTCAGAACGGCTCGACTCAGTCTTTGCTGTTGACGTTGGGAAATTTTCGGGCTCGATACCGGTGAATATCTGATTGGCGATCGCTTGAGTTTTCACATTCACGAAGACCCCATCAGCCTCAAGGGAGTTTTGGGCGGCTTCTAGCACTTGAACGGCGGCGAGTCCCATTTGAGACGAGCTGCGAGACCTGGGGCACTGCCCCAGGTGATGCTGTGCAATATCGTTGAGGAAATCTTGACTGAGTTGGGTGAGAGGAGCTGTGTTCGGCAAAGCATAGGATTTTTTGTTGCCCCGCCGGTAGTTTACGGGCCAATCTTCGGCCTCGTTCAAGGGTTGACTGACGGCTCCGAGCCTCACGTTACTGTCATAAACGCTGACGGCAAATTCTGCGGCTTCGTCATAGACCAGGGTTTTATCGCCCCCGACAATGATGAGTGTGCGGCGTTCGACGGGTTCTAGCCAGCTAACCCTAATGGTGACGAGTAGCTTTTGGGGGTATTGCAGCGTCAGCATCGCGACATCATGGAGTCCTAGTTCAGGCAAGGTGCAGGCTTTGCCAGTGGCGCTGACCTGAAGGGCTGATACTCCCAAGATGTAATTGATAATGGAGATGTCGTGCAGTGCCAAGTCCCACATCACGTTGACGTCAGGACGTAGCAGGCCCAGATTGACCCGAACAGAGTCGATGTATTGAATGGGGCCGAGTTCGCTGGAGGCAACAATGTCGCGAACTTTTTGAATGGCGGGGCTGTATTGGAAGGTCTGGCCCACCATGAGAATCCGCTTGCATTGTTGGGCGAGGCTGGTTAAGGCTTGGGCGTCTTCGAGGTTGGCAGCGAGGGGCATCTCGACCAAGACATGCTTGCCCGCCTCTAGTGCCTGTTGCACTAGGAGATAGTGGCTATGGACGGGGGTGGCGATCGCGATCGCGTCTATATCTGACGTGAGTAGCTCCTTGAAGTTTTGGGTGAGATGGGCTTCGGGATAAGCTTTCCCCATGGGGATGAGCCGATCCGAGCAGAGGTCGCACAGAGTCGAGAGCTGGGCATCACCGAGTTGTTGAAATTGGGAGGCGAGATGGGCTCCCCAGTCGCCACAGCCGACTAGCCCTACTTTGATCAAAGGAAGATTGTTGCATTTTGCCATTGTGGCCGAGCCGGGCTGAATTGAAGGCGATCGCTTCAGGGCAGCATTGAGGTGAGCCCGTTCCTCGTCAAACGCAGTCATGTTGATGCTTCGCTCCTGAATCAATAAGGGGCTGGGTGCGTGATATTGCAATGGCCTCACGCGTTAACCTGAGTTCGATGAAGACTGTGCGGTCGAATTTAGGTTGGTTAGAACGCTGCGATTCACATTGCTGCCCATGCCTGAGTTTGGCGGGCCATTAACGGACTCAGTGATGTGCCCTGGGCTATCTTGCTGACATCTGCTGTTCGCTTTAGGCTTTGCCGATTTCCCAATGCTGAGTTCATGCTGTGGAACTCCGCCTAAGCAATGGTTCTGAATCGGTTCCAACAACCCGAGAGCTTTATCTGAGCTTCATGGAAATAACGACTGGTTCTGGATTTGAGCAGATATTCGCAGGGTTTGAAGGTTGGGTCGTTAAAATCGGGCAAACGTGATCCAGTAGATGGTTTTAAGCCTTCTGAGAGTTTTTTGAGACAGGCATCTAGCTATAGCAGGATGATCTATGATGCTGCCAAAATTAACGGAATGCCGACGTTTCATCGCTGGTTGAGGGTTCGAATGTGACGCTTGGCCGAATTCTTCAATAACCTCTGAGCAAGATTAGCGTTGCAACAATAAATAGGTGACATGGTAGTCAACTTCAAGTCCAGCGGGATTGCTGGCTGTGGATTGGTTCCAGTGGCGAATCAGATGGCGTAATTGGGCCGTTGAGATTGCCTTCGATGGGGCCTGGGGGACTGCACCGATGCGGTGGAAGTGGCGCAGGAAGGCTTGGGCGCTGGGGGCTTGGAGGGAGACAAAATCTTGGTGGAAGATGCATTGGCTGGCTTGCTCCCAGCCCCATGAAATTAAGGGGGTTGGGTCCGGCATGGCCATGACGGGGTAAGGCAGATTGAGCTCGGTGCATTGGGCTTGGAGCTGGCGGAAGCTGTGGCAGGTGGGGAAGGCGATCGCCAGCCAGCCCCCCGGCACTAAGCAACCCAGCCATTTGCTTAGGATGGCCTCAGGATTCTCAAACCATTGCAGGGCAAAGCTACTGGCAATGAGGCTGAAGCGACTTTCAGTTTGCTCTGGATCGAGGTCGGTGCCGTCCATTTCGCGTACTTGGAAGATGGGGGACGCGCCGTCGGGGCCCAGGTTTGCAAAGTGGGGGGCCGTGAGGCGCTGTTGGCAGGCCTGGACCATTTGAGGGGCAAGGTCAGTGAAGTAGAGGCGGTGGCGATCGCCATAGTGACCCAATAACTGCTCGCTCAGGAAACCCGTGCCACAGCCGATTTCCAGAATGGGAGCTGGCGGGACTTGTCCCATGTCTTTGTCGCTGAGAAATGCTACGAGCTGCCGAGCACATTGCTCCTGTACCAGGGCGTAGTCGTCGTAGGTGTGGGCTGCGGCTCCAAAGGATGCGGCGATGGCTTCGGGGGAGCTGGGGAGCTGCTGGGGAGACAGTGGTTCCAAGGGGATAGGGCGCGAACGGGGCCTGTTGATTCTAAGGGGGTGGCGGTGGTTGGAGGGTCTTGGTGCAGCAGTCCGTAGCAAAGGCTTAGGTCACTTCACAAAATGCTCCTACAGGATTGCGCTAATGGAGGGCCGGATCGCTTCCCAACAGGCTTCAAGTTGTATGAAGGGAAGGGCGTGGGGACCTTTCAGTTCAATTAGTTCGGCGTTGTTGAACAGTTCTTTGGCGAGGTCTTGGCCCTGGGATAGGGGGGCGATCGCATCTTCCCGCCCATGAACAATTAAAATCTTGGGCCGCCTGGCCAAAAATTCAATGCAGAGCAAGGAATGATCCAAATCCTGCAAATCATGGGCTAGCGGTTGCAGAACCTTGGCTGAGCGGTCGAGCCATTGCTTGGGGGGCAGGCCGCAGTTTTGCCAAAAGGCTTGCAGCACTTGGTTCGGGGCTTGGCCGAATTGCCCGATCATTTGCTGGAGGACGCGGCGGGAGCGTCGCTCTGCTTTGGGAGCGCTGGGGTGAAAGCGATGGAAGCCTCCAAAGACAATAATCAAATCCGCCACCCTGAGTTGTTGGGAGGGGCAGAGGTGGAGGCCGTAGGAATGGGCCAGGATGATTTTTTGGCTATGGGGATACTCGAAAGTGGGCTGGGTCGGATTGCCAAAGTAGCCCCGGTCAAAGGCCTTTAGGGGAATACCTTGCTCTGCAAATTTGGCTTGCCAAGGTTGCCAGCATTGCCGGTCAAAGGCCCAGCCGTGGTAGGCAATGGCTTCGGCTTGGGGCGCGTCAGTTGGCAATGTCTTACTCGTCACGCTTGACTAACTGCTCAACTCGCCAGGTTTCGCCTTCCTTGGTCCACAAGAAACTGAGGGGAACGCCGGGACCATTGTTGAGTTCGGCTGTGATGTTGAGGCGTTGAAAGCCACTTTCCGCCATGGGGGCAGCCAGCTTGGAAGTCTTGTACTGCTTGAGGTTGTTCTGCTTGATGAATTTGACGAAGTCTTTGCGGTTGACTTGGTTGCGATAGGCCTTAGTGGTCATGGCATAGGCAGCATCTAGCTTGCCGTTGACGATCGCCGCAAAGAAGTTATTCAACGCCTGGGGCAATCCCTGGGTTCGTTTGACGATACGCACTGCGGTCACAATCCAGATCACGACCAGGATCAGAAATAGTCCGCCCAGCCCGTAACCGCCATATTTCAAGAGACCCGAGACTTCCATCGCTCACCCCATTCAAATTCACTCCTTCATTTTTCCATCCCTACTCGGTTTTCACCAGCACTGTTTGGGGTTAACTTTCAGGGGCTTTGTAGAATTCCTGCGGAAGCTGGCGACGCGATCGCTGCCACTAGCCCTACCAAATGCTCCCGCTGGTGGTGGCAGGACAGGGCAAAGCGGATGCGGGCCGTGTTGGCTGGAACCGTAGGCGGTCGAATGGCGGTGGCGAGGTAGCCCTGGGTTTCCAGGTGGGATGCCAGGGCGAGGGTCTCTGCTTCTGAACCAATGATGGCGGGGACGATCTGGGACATTGAGCCGCCCGTGCCGTAGCCCAAAACTTCGAGTTGATGGCGCAACCATTGAGCTTCGGTGGCAAGGTGCTGCCGTTCGGCTGCCATCGCTGGAATCAAGTCCAACGCGGCGGAGACTGCTCCGACCGTTCCGGGCGGGAGGGCCGTGGTGTAAATCACTCCCGCGCAGAAGTTTACGAGATAGTCCCGCAATTGAGCGGAGCAGGCGACAAAGGCCCCCGCTGCACCGCAGGATTTACCAAAGGTGCCGACGAGTAAATCAACGCCGGGCCGTTGGGCAGCTAGGCCCATGCCATCAGGACCAAGGACGCCGAGGGCATGGGCATCGTCGAGGTAGAGGAAGGCCCCAAATTGATTGGCTAGGGCAATGAGGGCCTCCACATCGGCACGATCGCCATCCATGCTAAAAACCGTCTCGCTAATCACCATCAACCGCTGATATTTGCCAGAGGCCTTTTGCAATTGTTGTTCCAGCGCCACCATGTCGTTGTGGGGAAAGCGGATAAAGCGGGCTCCGCTGGCGAGGATGCCTTTGACCAGGCTGTTGTGGACGAGGCGATCGCAGAGAATCAACGTTTGCTTGGCGTCATTCCTGACCAGAGCTGGAATTACCGTGGAATTGGCCTGGAAGCCCGTGCCAAATAAAAGTGTCGCTTCATGTCCCAGTGACGATGCGAGTTGCGTTTCCAACTGCTCGTGAATGGTGAATGCGCCCGCCACGAGTCGAGATGCGGTGGCGCTGGTTCCATAGCGTTGGGTGTAGTCCACGGCCCGAGCAATGACCTGGGGATGTTTGGAGAGGCCCAGGTAGTCATTGGCGCTGAAGTTGAGCAGCGTTTGGCCGTCTCGACAGATGTGGAGGGTGTCTATGGGGGTGAGCGATCGCAATTCCCGCCTGCGGTGGTTCGCTTCCTGCTCCGCCAATGCCTGCTCAGCAAAGGTCCAAGCTTTGGGAGAAGGCCTAGGTGGCGGTGAGCTGGACAGATTTTGATGGTTTTGCGTCATCCCCACCCTTGGCTGCATTGGAGTGCGCCTTTAACAGCGTTAGCGCCCGCGTTTGATTGTAGAGCTTGGCGATCTCCAGAGCGGTTTGACCATCTTTTGCGGCGAGTTGGGGATTGGCTCCGCGTTTCAGCAGCAATGCCAATAGCCTGAGCTGACCATAGCGAGCGGCTTCCATCAGTGGCGTGGCACTGTATCCCTGGCGATTGAGTTGGGCTCCAGCGTCCAGCAGGTGATCCACTACTGCAATGACTTGGCTTTCACCCATCGGGCGGAGTTGCTCTGGCCCTGCTTCGGTTTGCCGGGTGATGCCTTCTGGGGACTGCTCTAGCTTGCCACCTGCTTCCACTTGCACCCACTTCGTTGAGCCCGCTGCGAGGCACAGTGCTGTGTCGCCATCGTGGGACATCGCCCCAATGTGAGCGTCTTGCTCCAGTAACAACTGGACGAGTTCGAGGTTGCCGTGGCTGGCTGCTGTCATTAGGGCTGTTTCGCCATGGATGCCGGAGCCATTGACGTCAGCACCTCGGTTAAGCAGGAACTGGATAACGTCGCCATTGCCCTGCTGAACTGCGTGGCTTAACGCTGTGTGGCCTATGCTGGGATGGATTGCATTGGGCCTTGCACCTGCGCTCAACAGTGCTTTCAGATGAGCTATGTCATGGGTGGTAATGGCATCAAAAATCTGACCATCGAGAGGGTGAGGTCTGTTGGGGGGAAACAGATCTGAGGGCTGAGGCATGGGAGAGAGGATGAGCACTTGGGTTTAGGTTTCCCAGTTCTGAGCCCGTGAATTGACGGGGTTGAAGGAGGGTTGCTCAGAATCGTCCTATTACAGAGACTGTAAAGGTTGATAGTTGCCCTTGAGCCAATGGCTTGGGCAATCACCGCGAGCAATTTCCATGGCACCCGGTATGACCTTGCGCATCGCCCAACTCACCGACACCCACCTCTTTGCTGACCCTAGCCAAACCATGCTGGGCTGTGCGACCAATCAGACCTTTCAGCGGGCGATCGCCAAGCTCCAAACTCTAACGCCTCGCCCCGACCTACTCCTCCTCACGGGCGACCTCTCCCAAGACGACTCCGAAGCATCCTACGAATATCTCTATGCCAACCTGGCTCCACTGAACATCCCCACCTATTGGCTCCCCGGCAACCATGATCAGAACCTGGAAGCCCTGTTTGAAATCCTCAGTGAGCCGCCCTGTTCACCCAGCAAAGCGATTCAGCAGGGCGGCTGGCAGATTCTTTTGTTAGGGACGATGCTGCCCCAACAGGTCCAGGGGCGCTTGGCCCAGGAGGCATTGGCTTGGCTGGATGAGCAACTTCAGGCTGAGCCTAGCTTACCGACGCTGGTGGCGCTGCATCATCATCCAGTCGCCATCGGTTCAGCCTGGATGGATGGGATTGGTCTAGAAAATGCGGAGGAGTTTTTGGCGGTGTGCGATCGCCATCTCCAAATCAAGCTGGTGCTCAATGGCCATATCCATCAAGCGTTTGAAGGCGATCGCAATGGAGTGACGTTTCTGGGTAGTCCTTCGACTTGTTTCCAGTGCAAGGCGCAGCAGCAGGTCATGGTTATGGATGAGTCGCGGGGGCCTGGGTTTCGGGTGTTGGACTTACAAGCGGATGGGCGTTTTTCTACGGAGGTTGTTTGGGCTTGAGCGATCGGGCAACCTTTCGCGGATAGATGGGGTCAAGGCCCTTTGGGAATCACGGCACTCCCCTAGATGACAGCGGCTAGGTTCTGCTGAATCGTGAATAGAATGTCATCCTGCTTAATAGCTGTGATACTCAGCCGCTTCAATTCCAATGCGGCATCATCGCTGTCACAGGATTTCGCTATGATTGCTACTCAGCGCATCTCGTAGCTTGCCAGGGCTCCAGGAAAAATCTAGGGAATTCAATCCAACGACCATTAATGAAAGATCAAGAACCGATGGCCAATCAGGAAAATGTGGTGGCGGAGGCGTTCAAAACCATCGCCTTGAGCGCCCTCTTAGCTTTTGGCATTCGCACCTTCGTGGCGGAAGCTCGCTTCATTCCCTCTGGCTCCATGCTGCCCACCCTTGAAGTCCATGATCGCTTGATCATCGATAAGGTCAGCTATCGATTTGATGATCCGGATCGAGGCGACATCGTCGTCTTTAATCCCACGGATGAGCTGCGTCGGCAAGAGTTTAAGGATGCCTTTATTAAGCGAGTGATTGGCCTGCCGGGCGATCGCATCGAAGTCAAGGACTGCAAGCCTGCCGAATCATCTACCCCTAACGGAAGCCCCTCCCAGGAGTGCCAGGTTTTCGTGAACGGTCAAATGATCGAGGAAGACTATATCCAAGAAGGCCCCAATTACCAGTGGCAGCCAGAAGACCTCAACCTGCCAGAGCGAGTGCCGGAAGATTCCTACCTCGTCTTGGGCGATAACCGCAATAACAGCTACGACAGCCATTATTGGGGCTATGTGCCTCGGGAAAAGATTATTGGTCGTGCCGTGGTGCGTTTTTGGCCACCTAGCCGTATTGGCGGTGTGGAAGAACCGACTTATCCTGAGAGCCTAGAGTCGGATGGGAATGACGCTCAAGATTAGTTCAGCCTTGTCCTCAAGCCGTGGTCGTGAAAAAAGCCACTGATGCAATGGATAGCATCAGTGGCTTTTTTCTGTCTGGATGTTGTCTGAGCTGATAATCTGAAGCCCTAGCGAATCACCCGATTCAACAGCCAGAGGGACAGTGCCAAACTCAGCACATGGGCTGTGACGATATGGGTATTAGCCAGAACCACAAACAGATCCACTGGCTGGATATAGCGGCTTGGATCAGTGTTGACGAATCCAGCAACGCCTTGGTTTAGGGCTTTCGTAAACAAAACGCCTGAAACGGCCTCAGAGCCAATGGTTGTCAAAATTAGCCCCACCAATGTTGTCATCAGCCCCTTGCGCAGTAGGCCAATGGTTTCAGCGCGACTGGGCCTAGCTAAGGTGTCACTGGCCCGTAGCTGGCGAGATAGTTTTGTGTAGCGAAATGCCCAGTAGGCTGACACAAATAGGGCGATGAGGCCACCAAAAGTGAAGGGGATACCGCTCAGGCCCGCACTACCTGCTTTTTCTACGGTAGTACCAACCACCGCCATGATCCCTGCGATGACCCCGAGAACAATCTGGGCCCAAAAACCAATCCAACCCAACAGACGAAACTGCTCGGCGATTTTCTGAACGGAAAAGTTGTCGATGCGGGAGGTCATGGCAAAAGATTGCAGGCATTACACCCATAGGGAGAAGCAGCACAGAGTGTCGTGGTCAATATCCTAATCCTACAATCCAAAAGTGTTTCGGCGGATAGTTTGCGCTGTTCTCATCGCAAGTCCTAATCGTCAAAATCATTTGGGGGTCTTGGGTCGAACCTATACATTGTGCTCCCAGGGCTGCAAAATCATTTCTATGGGGAATGAGCTGGTTTATACACCATACTGAGGGGAAAATGTTTTGCATATTCAGTGCATAAATAAGTAACATCTGTGTATCCTGAGTCACAGATGTCCTCGGTGACAGTGACGTTTGATGTTGTAAGTGTTCACGTGGGCGATCGCCGCCACCAGATTGAGATCCTTACAGTAAACTGCATCATTATCTGATGGTGTTTCCCTCGGCATCCAAGACTCGGCATTCCAAAGTCAATCTATGGTCAAAGGCCACGAGACATTCAAAATTCGGTTTTGGGGTGTGCGCGGTAGTATTCCCTCTCCCGGTCAAGATACGATCCGCTATGGCGGAAACACCCCCTGCGTAGAAATGCAGGTCAATGGTGAACGTCTAATTTTTGACGGTGGGACAGGTTTGCGTTGCCTTGGCAAGCAGATGATGACCGAAGGCCCTTTGCAGGCTCGGATCTTCTTTAGCCATTACCACTGGGACCATGTGCAGGGTTTTCCATTCTTTGAACCTGCCTTTACCCCCCAGAATCGCTTCCATATCTATGGCGCTGTGGCTCTAGACGGCTCCACCGTAGAGCAGCGCCTAGGCATGCAGATGCTCCATCCCAATTTCCCCGTGTCTCTCCAAATCATGGCGAGTAATCTGTCGTTCCATGATTTGCTGCCCGGTGATGTCCTGGAGCTTGACTCGGTTGCCATTGAGACAGCTCTGCTCAATCATCCAGGCAAGGCCTTGGGTTATCGCGTTACCGCCAATGGTTATACGGTGGTTTATGCCACAGATACAGAGCATTTTGCAGGCCGCCTAGACGAGAATCTCGTTTACCTCGCGCGCCAGGCTGACGTGTTGATCTACGATGCGACTTATACTGACGACGAATACAACGATCCGGTAATGAGCAAGAAGGGCTGGGGCCATTCAACCTGGCAAGAGGCTATTAAGGTCGCTGAGGCTGCCGGGGTTAAGAAGCTGGTGATTTTCCACCATGATCCCTCCCATGATGATGATTTTCTGGATGATGTGGCGGCTGCGGCTCGTGAGCATTTTGGGGGGGCTGTGATTGCGAAGGAAGGCATGGAGATTGTTTTGAAGCGAGCCCCTGTGGTCGTGAACTGTACCTCGGTTTCCTCCTAGGAGAGGTCCGCAACTTGCTCTCTTAAGCTATCGTTGTGGACTCAGTCCCTT
Source organism: uncultured Pseudanabaenaceae cyanobacterium (assembly GCA_938021205.1). Classification (GTDB taxonomy): domain Bacteria; phylum Cyanobacteriota; class Cyanobacteriia; order PCC-9006; family JAAUQQ01; genus JAAUQQ01. The sequence continues at coordinate 29,561 of CALIGI010000090.1, read as the reverse complement.
GCGTGGCAAGATAGACGGCGTGCGCATTGCTTCAGATTTAACTCAGGCCATAACGCCAACGTTTGTCGCGTTGGGAAATTTTGACGGTGTCCACCTTGGACATCGACGGGTGATCCAGCCTGCTGTGGGATTACCTGTTGGCGAAGATAGTGTGTCAGGAGGCTTGGCAGGTTGCTCTGCTGAGCATAATCCGAACGGTAAGCCCATTCGTACGGTGGTGACATTTTCGCCCCATCCCCGCGAATTCTTTTCAGGACAGCAGCGATCGCTCCTCACCCCGGTTACCGAGAAAGTTCAACAGCTAGCCGCCCTGGGCATCGAGCAGCTAGTGCTGTTGCCCTTTAATGCAGCCCTAGCAAAGCTCTCCCCCGCAGAGTTTGTTGAGCAGATTTTGCTCCAGGGATTGGATTGCCGCAGCGTTAGCATTGGGGCTGATTTCCACTTTGGGGCTGGTCGTACGGGAAATGCTGAGGGCCTTCAGAAATTGTTGGAGCCTCGTGGTGTGGATGTGAATGTGGTGGCGCTGTATCCCCAAGATAGCGATCGCATCAGCAGCTCTCGCATTCGCGCTGCCCTAGAGGCAGGAGATATAGAGGCAGTAAAGCCTCTGCTGGGTCGGCGCTATGGGCTCCAGGGTGAGGTCGTCGAGGGCAAGCAGTTAGGCCGCACAATTGGCTTTCCCACAGCGAACCTCTCACTGCCGGAGCGGAAGTTTATTCCTCGGCTGGGAGTCTATGCCGTAGAAGTTTCTAGTTTGGAAGATATAGAGGGCAGCCTCAGCCGCCCAGTGACCCCGCTCCATCGCTATCCTGCGGTGATAAATATTGGTGTTCGTCCCACTGTTTCGGGCGAGAGTGTCACGGTGGAAGTGCATTTGCTCGACTGGCAGGGTGACCTTTACGGTCAGCAGCTCAGAGTGGAACTGGTAAAATTTCTGCGGCCTGAGCAGAAGTTTGATGGGCTGGACGCCTTAAAAGCTCAGATCTTGGTGGATGCAGACCAGGCTCGACAATGCTTACAGTCCTTGAAAGTTGTCTAAATCCAGAGCCTCAAGCTAAGGATTCTTGTAGGAATGTTGCCCCAAACGTTTACGCTAAAGGACTGCACTAGCTCCAGGGCTAGCAGTTTCTCATTGCAATTTTGATTGCGATACTGCATCCATTTCACTTGCCGTTATGTCTGAACTCCGTGATACCCGCCTTGAAAAGGTCGAACAGCTACGCCAAGCAGGGCACAATCCCTACGCTTATAGCTGGAAATCGACCCATAGCGCAGCGGAGCTTCAGGCAAAATATGCTGACCTGGAGAATGGGACTGAGGTTGATGTGGAAGTAGCGATCGCCGGTCGTATCATCAATCGCCGCGTTTTCGGCAAGCTAGCCTTCTTCACCATCCAAGACGAAAGCGGTCAGATCCAGCTCTTCCTAGACCGCAAAAAAATCAAAGCGGCCATGGACGAGGCCAATCCAGAAGCCTTTGGCCAGCTCAAGAACCTCACCGATGCTGGCGACTTTATCGGCGTTAAAGGCAGCATTCGCCGCACCGACAAAGGCGAGCTCTCCGTCAGCGCTCACCACTACGAAATCCTCACCAAGTCCCTGCTACCTCTGCCGGACAAGTGGCATGGCCTCACCGACGTAGAAAAGCGCTATCGCCAGCGCTACGTTGACCTGATCGTCAACCCCGACGTACGTGAGACCCTACGTCGCCGGGCAAAAATCACCGCTGGTATTCGCCAGTATCTGGACGCCGACGGCTTCATCGAAATTGAAACGCCCGTGCTCCAAACCTCCGCTGGGGGAGCCGCAGCCAAGCCCTTCGTGACGTATCACAACGCCACGGAGATGGAGATGTACCTGCGCATCGCCACAGAACTACACCTCAAGCGTTTGATCGTGGGGGGGTTTGAGAAGGTGTTTGAGCTGGGCCGGATCTTTCGTAACGAGGGCGTTTCCACCCGTCACAATCCTGAGTTCACCACCATCGAGGTTTACCAGGCCTATGCTGACTACGACGACATGATGGCCTTGACTGAGGCCCTCGTCGTCGACGCGGCAGAGAAGGTGATTGGCACCTTAGAGATTGACTACCAAGGCGAGCAAATTAATCTTCAGGCTCCTTGGAAGCGCATCACCATGCATGATGCGGTGAAGGAAGCGACGGGGGTCGATTTTGCTGCTTTTGATGACCTTGATGCGGCCAAGGCGGCAGCCAAGGAAGCAGGCATCCATGGCTGTGGCGATATGCCTTCCATCGGCAAAATCCTCAACGAAGCCTTTGAACAGAAGGTTGAAGAGACGCTGATTCAGCCCACGTTTATTACCGACTATCCTGTCGAAATCTCGCCTCTTGCCAAGCCTCATCGCAGCAAGCCTGGCTTGGTGGAGCGTTTTGAGCTGTTTATTGTTGGGCGTGAGACGGCCAATAGCTTCTCAGAGCTGACCGACCCTGTAGATCAGCGGCAGCGCTTGGAAGCCCAGGCTGCTGCTAAGGCAGCGGGGGATGAAGAGGCGAATGATGTGGATGAGGATTTCCTCACCGCTCTGGAATATGGCATGCCTCCCACGGCTGGTTTGGGTATCGGTATCGATCGCCTTGTCATGCTCCTGACCAATTCCCCCAGCATTCGCGATGTGATTGCCTTCCCCCTCATGCGCCCAGAGAAAACCGCAGTGGACGAAGCCGAGGCCGAATAATTAGCCCCGTGGCGTAGGGTGCCGTTTCTGCGCAGCAAAACGCACCGAAATTCGGTCACCGAAATTGGGCGAATCGGTGCATTGCCCGTTCGAGACAATGCACCCTACGCGGATATCGGTAGCCAAAAGCGAAATTCGCTGCCCTGGCCTAAATCGCTGCTGACTTGTATCTCACCACCCTGGAGTTCCACCAGGCGATGGGCGATCGCTAAACCAATCCCCGACCCCGCAACACCTTCGCTATCGCGTGTCCTAGCTTTATCCGATCGCCAAAACCGCTCAAACACCCTGGCCAGATCCGCCTCCGCAATGCCTTGACCCGTATCAACCACCGCAATCCAAACGCGCTCAGTCTCCGTCCAGGCCCGCAACGTAATTGAGCCTTGGGACGTATGGCGAATGGCATTGCCAATTAGATTCACTAGGACCTGTTCCACCCTGGCAGGATCTGCTTGGAGGGGAGGCAAACTGGCTGCGCAGTCCAGCTTCAGCTCTGGGCCATCTTCTAATAGTTGGTCGGCGAAGCGATCGCGCAAGCTCCTTAACAAAGGCTCCACGGCCACCGCTGTGGTTTGAATCGGCAAATACCCTGCTTCCGCCTTGGAGAGCGTTTGGAAATCTTCCACGAGGCGACCCAGCCGCTTGGTTTCCTGGGTCAGACGACCAAAGACTTCGGAATTAGGGGCGATCGCCCCATCGGCCATGCCTTCCAGATAGCCATTCAGTACCGTAAGGGGTGTGCGCAACTCATGGGTCAGATCGCCAACTAACTCCCGTCGCCGCTGCTCCACATTCTCCAGACGCATTGCCATGGCGTTGAAGCTGGTGGCCAACTCATTTAGCTCCAGGATTTCACTCTCCGGCAACCGTGACTCCAGCTCCCCCTCCGCAAACCGCTGGGTCGCGGCCTGAATTTTTGTGAGCGGTTCCGTAATCCGCTTTGCCAGCCAATAGCTCAGCCCCCCCGCTGCACTTCCTCCGAGCAGCACAGACCATAACGCCCCACGGCTCCAGGCTTTCTCAAAAACCTGCTCTAGCTCATAGCGATAGCCCACCCGAATGCCCCGCCCCTCCAGCTGCCGTAACTGCCAAACAAATAGCTGGGGCGTGGAGATGCGGCCCACGCCCACCAAAATTGACAAGCCCACGATCATAACTACGAGGTGGGACAGCAGCAGCCGAGTTTGCAAGCCCAGCTTGGGCGGAGGATCGGATTGATGGTTCGTGAGCATGGCCTATTCAGCTGTCCTCGAATTTATAGCCAGCTCCAATCACTGTTTGGATAAATTTCGGCTTGCTGGAATTTGCCTCAATCTTTTTTCGCAGCCGGGCAATATGAGTATCTACGACGCGCTCGTCACCAAAGAAGTCTCCATCCCAGAGCTGCTCAATCAGCTGAGCTCGGCTCCAGACTCTTCCTTGAGCACTCACAAAGGTCTTGAGCAGTTTGAATTCGAGGGTGGTTAAATCCAACTTTTCTTCGCTGCCACGGTCCAGCTGATAGGCTTGCTGCTGGTCGAGGTTAAGACGGAAATGGTCACTTTGACAGAGATTGCTGGGAGGGCCCACCTGACGCAGCGATCGCCGCAATAAGGCCCTTACCCTCACCACCAGCTCCTTCGGACTAAAGGGCTTTACCAAATAGTCATCCGCCCCGGTCGAAAGCCCAATAATTCGGTCAACCTCCTCTCCCTTAGCCGTCAGCATCAAGATAAAGGGGTCTTTCGGTCCTGCTTGACGCCGCACCCGCGCACAGACCTCCAACCCATCCAGACCGGGAATCATCCAGTCCAGCACGATCAAATCCGGCGGCTGACGCTCCACTTCAGCGAGGGCTGCTAACCCGTCACCACACACCCGGCAGTGAAAGCCCTCCTGTTCTAGGAAAATCTTCACTAACTGGGCGATTTCGTTCTCATCTTCAACAATTAAAATATCCATCAACAGGAGTAATGGGGGTGATTTCGTCGCATCTTAGCAATCCTGTCTAATCCCAGAGCTCTCTCCCTGAGTGCATTAGATCGTTTGACCCCGCTCATCTCTCGCTCCTGGAGAGTATGAATTTTCCTAACGTTAAACTCTGTAATGTTTTGCCACAACTGCACGAGAATAGAACCGTCGAGCCGTATGATTTGACAAGAATGTTTGTTTAAGATTTCCGTGTAGGCAGGGAGACGACACTCACGTGGCCATTCCTTTATTAAATTACGCGCCCATCACCGTCAATGCACGGGTGAAAGGGTATGAGATTTCCGGTGACGACCAACCCCGGATTTATTCTGCTGAGAACTTGCTCTCTGTGGGTGATATGCAGGAGTTGATCGAGGCGGGTTATCGCCAGATCTTCTTCCATGCTTTCAAGAGCGATCGCGAGACCTTCCTAGAGTCCCAGCTACGCAACGGTCAGATCACTGTGCGTGATTTTGTCCGTGGCTTGCTGTTATCCAGTACCTATCGCAGCAGCTTCTACGATAAGAACAGCAACTATCGCTTCGTTGAGCAAACAGTCCAGCGCGTGCTGGGTCGTGATGCCTATGGTGAAGAAGAAAAGATTGCTTGGTCTATTATTGTTGCGACCAAGGGTCTTCAGGGCTTTGTTGATGCATTGCTCGACAGCGATGAGTACTTGGAGAACTTCGGATACGATATTCTTCCTTATCAGCGTCGTCGCAGCTTGCCTGGTCGCTCTGAAGGTGAAACTCCCTTCAACATCCAGTCTCCTCGTTACGATGCTTACCATCGCAACATCCTGGGCTTCCCCAAGGCTGTGTTTGCTGGTGGCCCTGCACCCAGCTTCAAACGCCGCCAGCGTCAGCTTGGTGCAGGTAGCCCAAGCTACTTCTTGGATATGGCCCGCAGCGTGAGCCTGGGGGGTTATGGTGCTGGCGCTCCTGCCCTGGAAGGTATGGACTACATGTCTAAGGTTCCTTTCCGCAAGGTTACATCGGATTAAATCTGATTTAGCCTGCCTAGCAGTTTTTTGCTAGTCCTTAAAGTAAAAGCGTCTCCTTTCTGGGAGGCGCTTTTTTTGTTCTTTGGACTCATGGGGATGAGAGTGCTGGTTATAAGCTCTGCTTTTTCTGTCAGTAATGAGTGATGCGTTATACCCATGTCTAGAAAACAGTGGCTAGACTGGAGGCGCAATTTCGTGCAGGTCCATATATGAGTGACTTTTCAAGTAAGTGGTACATCGTTTCTCAGGAAGCGGGAGGCTGTCTCATTGTGACGGCGATGGAGCTCGCTGCCTATGCAGGTGATGACGATGAGGATGATGCTCCCACGATTGAATGCTGGGGACCCTTCGACTCTAAGGACGATGCGATCGCCAAACGGGTTGGATTAATTCGTTCTGGTAAATGTAAACCGAGATCCTAGAATCACATGTTGGCTTCATGGCGATGAGCTATTGAAGGTTTCTATGAGCCATCGTTAATGGGGCTCAAGCAAGTTTTGGAGGGGCTTTATCGAATGAATTCGGTCTGAGATGAGTAAATTTTCTGCGATTTCTCATAAAAGGGGCTTTACATCAAACCTGAGCGGGTTTAATCTGAGAGAGCGTTACAAAAGTAAACAAATTTTGTTTGCGGAGATAGCGTATTAGCTCTTGAAGTTATGGGAAACGTATTTTGTTACATTTGCTGCATAGCCTTCAGTAGGTTTGCTGTAGCTTGTAATCACACCAGGTTCTCTCTCTCTCATTAACGGTTCATTCCTTCGCTCAACATGAGAAAGTCACAGCCTTCGTCGGATTTAGTTCGCATCTACCTGCGTGAAATTGGTCGAGTCCCCCTTCTCACCCACGAGCAGGAAATTGTTTATGGCAAACGAGTGCAGAAGCTCGTTGTCTTAGAGGCTCAGCAGAAAGAACTTGTTGAGTCGTTGGAGCGTGAGCCAACTCTAGAAGAGTGGGCCCAGGCTGCAGGAGTCTCCCAGGCAGAGCTGCGTAATGTTTTAGATGCAGGCAGTGATGCAAAGAAAAAAATGATTGAGGCCAACCTGCGTCTCGTTGTTTCCGTTGCGAAGAAGTATCTCAAGCGCAATCTGGACATGCTGGATCTGATCCAGGAAGGCACGATTGGTATGCAGCGGGGGGTTGAAAAGTTTGACCCCACGAAGGGGTACCGCTTCTCGACCTATGCCTATTGGTGGATTCGCCAGGCAATTACTCGGGCGATCGCCGAGAAGAGCCGTACTATCCGCCTCCCCATTCACATCACCGAAAAGCTCAATAAGATCAAGAAAACCCAGCGTGAGCTCACCCAAAGTCTGGGCAGATCCCCTAGTCCCGCTGAAGTGTCTGAAGCAGTGGGTATTGAAGTTAAGCTAGTTCGAGACTATCTAGAGAAGTCTCGCCAGCCTCTTTCCCTCGACCTTCGAGTTGGAGAAAATGGCGATACTGAGTTAAGCGAGCTACTTCAGGATGATGGCCAATCCCCCGAAGATTACACTGCCCAGTTTGCTTTGCGTAACGACTTGGAGAGCTTACTATCCGAGTTGACTAGTCAGCAGGAAACCGTGCTGCGTCTGCGATTCGGCTTGGAGGATGGAAAAGGTTTGACCCTCGCTAAGATTGGTGAGCATCTCAGCATTAGTCGTGAGCGCGTACGTCAAATCGAACGAGAAGCTCTGAACAAACTGCGTAAACGTAAAGGTGATATGTTCGAATATCTCGTCGGTTAGGGCAGTCTGAAGTTAAGGCAATTGCTGTGTGCCATGAATCACTTTGTGCACTGCGTATTCTTGTACTGCTGAGTGTTTCTAGGGCATTAGGGCTTACATGCCTAACGCTCTGATTTGCCTCAGTAGCGCAGAAACCGCCCTAATCGTACGGTCTTAGCGACTTCGCCCTTTGGATTAAGTTGCTATGCTGAGTACAGAAATCAAAGGCCGCTAAACTTTTTGTTTTTTGGACCATCATCTGGTCTTAGGTCTTTGTAATAGCTGATTTTGGCAAGAGGTATTTGACTGTGAATGAAGACCTTCAAATCTCATCCGGCTCCTTCGGAGATTCTTCCAAAGGGGATGACAACGCCCTAGTCCAGTACATTCATTCCCTCCACCCCGAAATCGTAAGCCGACTTTCCAAGCCTGAGAACAAAGAAGTTCTCCACATCATGGAACAGAATATTGGCGGTCTCCTGGGCCATTTGCCTGATGGGCCTTTCAATGTGGAGATCACGACCAATCGCGACCACTTGGGCCGTTTGCTTGCTTCTGCAATGATGGGCGGCTACTTTCTTCGGACTGCTGAGCAGCGCATGACCATGGAACAGTCCCTATTGGCTGGCTTTGGTGCTACAACGACCGAAGAGGATGCTGAGGATTAGTTCTCCGTGTTTAGACGAAATTAGTGCTATCTAAGGAAACATTGTTTTTCGCGATCGCACTTCAAAGCTGCTTAAGCTCAACCCCCACTTGTCATACATAATGACAAGTGGGGGTTGTCTTTTTAGGTCGATTTGTGGGATCGAAAAATCAGGGTCAAAAGCAGCGGCCTTCGCGGCGGGCATCGAAAGCCAAGGCATTCAATCCTTCTGAGTCAATGCCAGAAGAGAAGGCAGGGTCCCAGAAACGCCGAACCAAGAAAAACAAAGCAACCGCCAAAACTAGCCCGACGAAAGCTGGCCGCGTTGGGACTGAAAAATCTCCCTCCGTTAAAGCGGCAGCTACAGCTTATACAATCAAGCCCATTGAGAGAGCGGTGCTGGATTCTCTGACACCGTTACCTGTTCTTGACCTGCGTGCGTCTCTGTTGAAATGGTATAGCCGATGTGGACGAACGTTACCCTGGCGCAACCATCCAGATCCCTACGCCATCTGGATCTCAGAAATCATGTTGCAGCAGACCCAGGTGAAAACGGTGCTGCCCTATTTCCAGCGCTGGATGGAGCATTTTCCCACGGTGGAAAGCCTAGCGATGGCGGATCAAACTGCGGTGTTGAAGCAATGGGAGGGGTTAGGCTATTACGCCCGTGCCCGCAATCTCCACCGCACTGCCCAGATTATTGCTGAGGAATATGGCGGTCAGTTTCCCCGAAGTTTTGATGAGGTTTTAGCGTTGCCGGGGATTGGACGCACTACGGCAGGGGGCATTCTCAGTTCCGCTTTTAACCAATCCACAGCTATTGTCGATGGCAATGTTAAGCGAGTGCTGGCCAGGCTCACGGCTCTAGATCGCCCCCCTGCTAAGGCGATGGATCGGTTGTGGGAGATCTCGGAAGCGGTGCTCGATCCTGACAATCCCCGCGACTTTAATCAAGCACTGATGGATTTGGGGGCAACCCTTTGTACGGCGAAGAATCCGGCTTGTTTGATTTGTCCCTGGCGATCGCACTGTGCCGCCTACAATTTAGGAACTCAGTTGGAGCTCCCCATGCGTGAAGCTAAAGCCCCCCTGCCCCACAAGATTATTGGTGTGGCTGTGATTTGGAATGACCAAGGCAAAATACTCATCGACCGTCGTCCCCAAAAGGGACTTCTAGGTGGCCTGTGGGAATTCCCAGGAGGCAAGCTGGAGGAAGGAGAAACCCTGGAAGACTGCGTTGCCCGAGAAGTTCAAGAGGAGTTGGCCATTGAGATTGAAGTAGGGGAAAAGATCATGACCCTCGACCATGCCTATACCCACTTCAAAGTCACCCTCAATGTCTTTCGCTGCAAACATTTGACGGGTGAACCTCAAACCATTGAATGCGACGAGGTACGTTGGGTAGAGCTGAATGAGCTGGACCAATTCCCTTTCCCCAAAGCCAATGGGCAAATTATTGATGCCTTAAAAGCTGAAGCTGCTGCGAAATAGAGGATGCGATCGTAGGGGCGAGGTCTTCTCGCCCGGCTGTTAGACATTACCCGATGCAAGGCTGTTTTGTTTTTCTGCCATGCTTCCTACTGGTTGTTGCGTGATGATGCCAGGCGGGGAGACCCCGCCCCTACGTTCCGTTCCTAATGCCTATAATTCTGCATCTTCGTCTTCATTACCCAGGAACTGCGTAAGGTCCGAAACATCACCTTTGAAATTTGAGATTTCCTGGCGTTTGGACTTACGGGACTCCCGGCGGTAGCGCTTTTGCTCCAGCTTCGGCTCTAAGGTCACCTGGCCATCGCTGTCACGCTTTTCCTTTAACGTCGTTTCTGGATCTGCTTGGCGATCGCGGCTTTCCTGCAAAGCTTCCAGCTCTTCCAAATAAACAAGATAGTCCCCGTACCGTTCCCAATCGCCCTCTAGATTTTCCCCTCTTACAACACAGTTCGGTTCTTGACTATGGCGGCAGTTACTAAACTGACAGCGCTGCTCTGCTAGCCGTTGGCGCACTTCAGGGAACAGTTCTGGTAAGTTGTCGGGGCTATTGTCTAGCTGAGGTTGATTGAATCCGGGCGTATCGGCCAATAGCCCGCCATCAGGTAGCTCAAACAGTTCGACATGGCGGGTCGTATGGCGGCCTCGGCCCAGCTTTCCTGATACTTTCGCCACACGAATATCCTGCTCTGGGATGAGGCGGTTGATCAGACTAGATTTGCCAACGCCGGAAGGCCCAGCCAGGATGGTGATTTTACTTTTGAGCTGAGTTTTGAGGCGCTCAAACTCGTCGCTTGCATAAAGGCTGAGAAAAAATGGGTCATAGCCCCAGTCAAGGAGGCGATCGCGCCATTGCTCCCGCACTTCATCACTGACGAGATCACTTTTGCTCAGTCCCAGCAGGATGGTGAGTTTGGTTGACTCTGCCTTCACTAAAAAGCGACTGAGCTGGTGTGGATCTAGGGTTGGCTCCTCTTGGGCAAAGACCAGCAGAATTTGGTCCGCATTGGCAACTGGGGGTCGATCTAGTTCACTTTTACGAGCTAGGACAGCGGAGATTGCACCGCGACGACCCATCCAGTCCGGCTCTTCGACCTGGACGCGATCGCCCACCATAATCTTTTGCCCCAGCTTCTTTAAGCGGTTACGCCGCAAACAGAGCAGCTCGCTGATCGTTGCTGCTAGATCCCTGGGGCCACCACAGTCTAAAGCCTTGTCTAAGACGCTGCTGGCTAGGACTGGTTCATTGAGCTGAACCTGGTAGTAATTGGCCTGGACAGCGACTACAACGCCTTGTAGAGCTGGAGCAGCTTTCCCATCGGCAGGCCTAGGAGCGGAGGCTTCTGGGGAAACGTCAAGATTTTGGGAGGTAGCCTTGAGGTTTGGCGATCGCGCTTCCATTAAGGACTCTCGACCGGACGACGAACCTGAAGTGCAAAGAAATCGTCCTGTGCCTCTAGTGTTTCGATACTGTAGCCATTGACCTGAAGGCTGTCAGGAACCTGCTCAATAGGCTCACCTGCATCTAGCCAAACTTCTAGGAGCTGGCCTGGATTGAGCTGTTCTAAACGCAACTTTGTTCGTACAAAATTGAGTGGACAGGGAGTACCTCGCAGGTCTATCTGGACATCAGGGGTTGCTCTGGGAGCAGAAGAATTGGCCATAGCAGAGGAGTTAACGGTTTCGTTACAGGGATTAGCTGCGGAAGAGTCCACCGAGGAAGCCTTCGATGCCGCCCTTGCCCGTCGCTTCACCGCGAATGTGGGCTAGCTTCTCTAGTAGATCCCGCTCCTCTGGTGTGAGCTTGCTGGGGATATTGACGACGATGGTCATGAGGTGGTCACCACGGCTTTCAGAGTTGCCTAGGCGGGGAACTCCTCTGTTTTCCAAGGTGAGGACTGTATTGGGCTGGGTACCAGCAGGAATGGTCACTTCTGCTGTGCCATCAACTGTACTAACTTCCATCTTTGCGCCAAGAATAGCTTGGAGATAGCTTACTTTTAGCTCGGAAAGTATATTGATGCCATCGCGGCGGAACTCACTGTCCTCGTTGACATAGAGGTAGACGTAGAGGTCACCTGTTGGGCCGCTGCGCTGGCCCGCATCGCCTTCTCCTGGAACCCTTAGGCGAGTGCCGCTATCCACGCCGGGTGGAACTGTAATCTTGAGTTTCTTCCGGACTTGTTTTTGGCCTGAGCCACCGCAGTCACCGCATTTGTCCTCAATCATCTGGCCCGAACCATCACAGGCGGGACAAACGGAAACCTGGGTAAAGCTACCAAAGGGGGTGCGTGTGGCTCGGCGGACTTGGCCTGAGCCATTACAAGTGCCGCATTGCTTGGGTCTTGTTCCTGGTTTGGCACCGTTACCGCTACAAGTGGTGCAGGTTTCCAGGTGGTTAATCTTGATTTCTTTCTCGCCACCAAAGATGGCTTCGCGGAAATCTAGGCGTAGGTCTAGGCGCAGGTCATCACCGCGCATGGGGCCGCGTCTGCGTGGGCCACCGCCACCACTACCGGGTTGTCCTTGTCCGGCAAAACCACTGAAAAAACTTTCAAAGATATCGGCGAAGCCGCCCATGTCTCCCATGTCTTGGAAGCCTGGACCGCCGCCTGCCCCTGAGACGCCTGCTTCACCGAAGCGATCGTAATTAGCTCGCGTTTCAGGCTCAGATAGAACCTCATAGGCGCGGTTGATTTCCTTAAAGCGCTCTTCCGCCCCCGCTTCGCGGTTTACATCGGGGTGGTATTTGCGAGCCAGGCGACGATAAGCCTGTTTCAGCTCATCTTTATCCGCGCCACGGGCGACGCCTAAAATTTCGTAGAAATCACGGGCCATAGAACGGTTTTATATAAGAGTCCGTTGGGGGCAATTACGCCGCTCTAACTTTATCAACAATTGGTCTGCCGAGGGAGACGGTTAGAGGGTCGGTTCTCCCGAACTTAAACCGCCTCCCCGTTTTGGTTGTGCCAAGGTGGAGGGCGGTTAAGAGAGACATAGTAGATGGCGGTGGGTGTTATTCCACAGCTTCGTAGTCCGAGGTCATGGTTTCGTCATCATCAAAGGAGAAGTCGTCGTCGCTGATGGCTTCCCCTGCAACGGTGGGTGCTTCTTCCATCGGAACATTGCCCTGGGGCTCTGGGCTGCTAGCTGTTGCGCCATTGGAGGTTGAATCTGCTGGGCCTTGTTCATACATGGATGCACCAATGGCGAGAACCGCTTTTTGGAATTCGTCTAGGCAAGCCTTAACTTGCTCCGGCGTTGCACTGGGGTGCTGAAGGATTGCCTCTAGCGCTGCTCGTTTGGTGTCTGCGGCTTCGTTGAGAGAGGTGTTGGTGAGCTCTATGTTGTCGCGCAGGGTGGATTCGTAGCTGTAGAACAGGCTTTCAGCTGTGTTCTGTAGCTCGGCGATCGCCATGCGGCGATCGTCCTCTTCCGCATAAACTTCGGCTTCACTGCGCATCCGCTCCACTTCAGCAGGATTAAGCCCACCAGTGCTAGTGATACTGATGCTTTGCTCACGACCCGTTCCCTTGTCGCGACCGGTGACATTGAGAATGCCGTTGGCATCAATCTCAAAGGCCACTTCGATTTGGGGAATGCCACGGGGAGCAGGAGGAATGCCCGTGAGCTGGAAGCGGCCCAGGCTCTTGTTGTCGTTTACCATGGCCCGTTCGCCCTGGAGTACGTGGATTTCCACCATGGTCTGGCCGTCAGTGGCAGTGGAGAACACCTTACCCTTACTGGTGGGGATGGTAGTGTTGCGTGCAATGATCTTGGTGAACACACCGCCCAGAGTCTCTAGACCAAAGGATAGGGGAATCACATCCAGTAGTAGAAGGTCCTTAACCTCACCGCCCAATACGCCACCTTGAATGGCAGCACCGAGCGCCACTGCTTCATCAGGGTTGACCGAGCGATCCGGAGCCTTTCCGCTAAAGAATTGGCTAATGGCTTTCTGAACCGCAGGAATGCGGGTAGATCCCCCAATTAAAATGATGCGCTTGATGTCATCGGGAGTGCATTCACTGTCTTTGAGCGCCTGCTGTACTGGCTGGATGGTGCCTTTAATTAAGTCAATGGCCAGCTCTTCAAACTTGGCGCGGGTGAGCTCCGTTTCCAAATGCTTGGGGCCAGAATCATCGGCGGTGATGAAGGGCAGGTTGATGACCGTACTCTGAGTGCCAGAGAGTTCAATTTTGGCTTTCTCCGCTGCTTCCCGTAGGCGCTGGAGGGCCATGTTGTCGGTGCTTAGATCAACACCTTCCTGGGCTTTGAAGCTCTGGATCATCCATTGGACGATAACGTTGTCGAAGTCGTCACCGCCTAGGTGGTTGTTGCCAGAGGTGGACTTCACCTCAAAAACGCCGTCACCGAGTTGGAGTACGGATACGTCGAAGGTGCCCCCCCCTAAGTCAAAGACGAGAACAGTTTGATCTTCTTCTTGCTTGTCCAAGCCGTAGGACAGAGAGGCTGCCGTAGGCTCGTTGATGATGCGTAGAACTTCCAATCCCGCAATGATGCCTGAATCCTTCGTCGCTTGGCGCTGGGCATCGGTAAAGTAAGCCGGGACAGTGATGACCGCTTGGTTTACCTCTTCGCCGAGAAAAGCTTCAGCATCCTGCTTTAGCTTTTGCAGGACCATGGAAGAAATTTCCTGGGGCGTGAAAACTTTGTCTCTAGCTTCCACGTCTACGGTCTCGTCACGACCCTTTACGCACTTGTAAGGAACCCGCGATCGCTCCTGATCGGTGTCATCCCAGCGGCGACCGATGAAGCGCTTAATGCTATAGACCGTGTTTTCGGCGTTAGTCACGGCTTGGCGCTTGGCAAGCTGGCCAATGAGGCGCTCACCCGCTTTACCAAAGCCCACCATGCTAGGTGTCGTACGCCCCCCCTCAGAGTTCGGTATGACAATTGGCTTTCCACCCTCTAGAACAGCCACACAGCTGTTGGTTGTTCCGAGGTCAATTCCTATAACTTTTCCCATAATGCGAGGCAATACACGCGACTAACAAAACTAACGATAGTAGAGGTTCGCTGGGGCGAATCTACCCATGAAGCGCTGTGATGGCTGACGATCTGCCTTTAGACTAAGTGCCGATACTTATGTTCAGCCTCACCTCACCTCACCTCAGCCGCATTGGCTAATGCTCCATCCCTAAATGAAGACTTTGCAAGCCATGCTACACAGCAATTTCAGTCCCGTAAGGCCTGGGTCTTCAAAGTCCTGACCTGGAAGCCGTAATTGCATTGTTCCCCGAAATACCCCAGTTACCCCTCAGCCGAAGTATTTTCTTCTTCTGAAGACTCTTCGCTGGGAGGACCTCCTGCGACGGCAACCTTGACCATGGCATGGCGTAAAACCCGCTCTCCCAAGAGATAACCTCGCTGGAGTTCTTCGATGACAATGCCATCTTCGAACTCATTGCTGGGTTCGCGCATAACCGCTTCATGGAGCATGGGGTCAAACTCATTACCCTTGGCTCGCATCGGTACAACCCCAATGCGCTTGAGACATTCCACTAGCTGCTTATAGATGCCTTGGTAGCTCTTGTGGATACTAACGGCTTCTTCTGTTTCTGCCTTTAGCTGGGTGCGAGCTCGCTCGAAGTTATCAATGACGGGCAACAGTTCCAAAATGGTGTTGCACTTGGAGCGTTCGTCTAACTCTTCTTGTTCTTTACGGGTGCGCTTACGAAAGTTCTCGAAGTCTGCCGTAATTCGGAGGTACTGACTGCTGCGCTCTTCTAATTGACCTTTGAGGTTCTGAATTTCAAGATTGAGAGCGTCGATGCGGCTAGAGTCCACTGCACCACTCCCTTGGGGGGGCGCACCTTCTTCCTCAGGCTCTAACTCAAGAGAATCAAAAGCTACGGGAGTATCCGTATTCTCCTCACTGCCTTCGCCTTCGGTGGCGATCGCTTCTTCTACCGCTGCGCCATTCTCAGCAGTTAACTCTTCTGCAGGAGCTGCATCAGCAGGCGATTCATTGGAAGATAGGTCAGGAGACTCAGATGCTTCCATCGGTTGGGTTTCAGTATTTTCCACGGAATTATTCGACTCAGTCATCTGTGCGTTCTAGGAGGCGTTGTTTCAAGCTGAGAACCATAATTGAGACAGCTTAGCCCAATTCGGCAACCTCACGTACTGCCGGGGTCCTGATTATTCTACTGCGAGAGCAGAATAGCCGTTAGAGGGAGCTTGCTCTCCATGACAGCGTGGCTGGATTCCCTCGGCGATTCAGTGTATTCGACTTCTACAGTCATGCCCACATTGAATGATTAACGAACTCAACATATCTCTTGAGGTTGCCGTCCTGTGCACTGTCTCCAGGGTTACGGTCGTCCCGGAACATTTGTGTTAGGTTTGCTCACCAAAGCACCTTGCTTAAAGCTTGATTGAAGGGCCGCTATTTCGCCCATAGGGGCTTCTGGATTTCCTCTACCAGTTGTGAACGCCGCATTTCCCCTCGGTTGAATTATTTGAACCCGATGGCTTGAATTTCAAGGGTGTCGTAAATTCTCGTTTGCCAAAAGAAAAAAAATAGCGCCATCCGGGAATACTAATCACAGGAGACTCTCTCGAATAGCCATGACCAACTTTTCTTCCCAGCGCCGCGCTCTGGTTGTCCAAAATGACTTCTCTCCTTTTGGCAACAAGCTGATTCAGTCGGGCTATGTCGACCGAGACCAAATGCAGCAAGCGCTGGTGGAAAGCCGTAAGACCGGCAAGCCCCTGACGCAAATCATTGAAGCGCTGACCGGTCAGGCTTTGCCTCCGGACTTGATTCGTCAGTATAAGAAGCAGCAACTGTTCGAACTCAAGATCCTCTATGGCGTTGACTCCATGGATCCGGAGCTTGATGAGCGCCCCATTGATGAGGTCGGTGAGCTAATTGATACGCTCATTCCCATTGATATGTGTCGTCGCCATCAGCTCATTCCCCTATCTCGGGTTGAGGTTCAGCCCCCAGCCTTGTTGGTGGCGATGGTCCATCCAGATAATCTGGATGCCCAGGATGATCTCAATCGCATCCTGCGTCCCCAAGGTTTAGCTTTGCAACGCTTGGTCATCGCTCAAGAAGATTACGAGCGGATGATCGACAAGTATCTCAATCGCCAGCTGGAGCGGGAGCGCCAAGAGGCGTCCCAACAGGCAGTAGATGTCATGTCAGACCTGGCGGGTCTGGATGACATGGGGCTCAGCGAAGCCGATGAAATGGAGGCTGACCTCGGTGCCGCCCTTAAGGATGCCGAAGGTGCACCCATCATCAACTTGGCCAACAAGATCATGGTCAAGGCCCTGACGGATGGGGCTTCCGACATTCATGTTGAGCCCCAGGAAGAGATGCTGCGCATCCGTTATCGCAAGGATGGCGTACTGCAAGAGGCGTTCGAGCCTTTTCCTAAGAAGATCATTCCAGCGATTACGTCTCGTTTCAAAATTATGGCGAATCTGGATATCGCCGAACGGCGATCGCCCCAGGATGGCCGTATTCGCCGTCAGTTCCAGGGCAAAACCGTTGACTTCCGCGTCAATACCCTGCCCAGTCGCTACGGCGAGAAAATTTGTATGCGGGTGCTCAACAACGAGTCCACCCAGCTGGGCCTCGACAAGCTCATCACCGATGATGAAACCCTGGAAATGGTGAGGGACATGGCCAACAAGCCCTTTGGCTTGATCTTGGTGACGGGTCCCACCGGTTCTGGTAAATCCACCACGCTGTATTCCTGTTTGGCGGAGCGTAATAGCCCCGACATCAACATCAACACGGCTGAGGACCCGATTGAATATTCCTTGCCCGGTATTACCCAGGTCCAGGTGATTCGCGAAAAGGGAATGAACTTCTCCTCGATTCTGCGTGCCTTTATGCGTCAGGATCCCGATGTCATTCTGGTGGGTGAGACCCGTGACTTGGAAACCGCGAAGACTGCTATTGAAGCAGCTCTAACGGGCCACTTGGTTTTGACAACTCTCCATGCCAACGACGCACCGAGTTCTGTTGCCCGTCTCGATGAAATGGGTGTGGAGCCTTTCATGGTGGCAGCCTCTCTGCTTGGAGTTTGCTCCCAGCGTCTGGTGCGTCGCGTTTGCCAGGACTGTCGCATCCCCTTCACCCCTACTCCTGAAGAGCTAGCGCGCTTTGGCCTGTCTGCTTCCGGGGAGTTGGACTTGACCTTCTACCGACCTAACACCATTCCCAATGACCAAATTGCGATGGTAAAGGAGCAGGGAACACTCTGTGACTCCTGTAAAGGCGTGGGCTACAAGGGCCGAGTTGGCGTCTACGAAGTGATGCGAATTACGGAGGAGCTGCAGGTTGCCATTAACGAAGGGTCGACCATCGATCGCATCAAAGAGATCGCTGTGGAAGGGGGCATGAAAACCCTGCTCTCCTACAGCCTTCAGCTTGTTCAACAGGGTTACACCACCCTAGAAGAAGTAGAGCGCGTCACCTTTACAGATTCCGGCTTGGAGTCTGAACTCAAGGCAAAGCGAAAATCCTCGCTCACCTGCGCCACTTGTAGCGCGGGCTTACAACAGGAGTGGCTAGACTGTCCCTATTGTTTGACGCCTCGATTCTCGTCTTAAGGATGCCTGGGAGGTAGCGCTAATGTAGCTTGGCTCTGCCGCCCTTCGCTCATTCTTAGTTCGCTATAGATTTTTTACTTTCAAATTTCATTCATTCAGAGGAGCTTTTATCTCATGGCAATGGACTTCATGATCGAGGACTTGATGGAGCAGCTGGTTGAGATGGGCGGTTCTGACCTTCACCTATCTGCTGGCTTGCCCCCTTACTTTCGTATTAGCGGCAAGCTGACCCCCATTGGCAATGAGCCCCTTTCCAATGAGGAATGCCAGCGCCTGATCTTCAGCATGCTGAACAATACCCAGCGCAAGACATTGGAGCAGACTTGGGAGCTGGATTGCTCCTACGGTGTGAAGGGCTTGGCTCGCTTCCGTGTCAACGTCTATAAGGACCGCGGTACCTATGCGGCTTGCTTGCGGGCATTGAGTTCCACAATTCCTAGTTTTGAACAGCTGGGTTTGCCTGATGTGGTGCGAGAAATGGCTGAAAAGCCCCGGGGGTTGATTTTGGTGACGGGTCCTACAGGCTCCGGTAAGACCACCACCCTGGCGGCCATGATCGACTTGATCAACCGTACCCGCGCTGAGCATATCCTGACGGTGGAAGACCCGATTGAATTTGTTTACGAACCGATTAAGAGCCTGATTCACCAGCGCCAGCTAGGTGAGGACACCAAGAGCTTTTCTGCTGCACTGAAGTCTGCCCTGCGTGAAGATCCCGACATCATTCTGGTGGGTGAGATGCGTGATTTGGAAACTATTCACCTAGCCATTACTGCCGCAGAAACTGGCCACCTGGTTATGGGGACGTTGCACACCAGCTCCGCTGCCCAGACCGTTGACCGTATCATCGATGTATTTCCTGCTGATAAGCAGCAGCAGGTGCGTGTTCAGCTTTCCAACTCCTTAGTGGCTGTGTTTAGTCAGACTTTAGTTGAGAAAGCTAATCCTAAGCCCGGCGAATTTGGCCGCTGCATGGCCCAGGAAATTATGGTGATTACTCCTGCTATTTCTAACCTTATTCGTGAAGGTAAGACCGCCCAGATTTATTCCCAGATTCAGACGGGTGCCAAGCTGGGGATGGAAACCCTAGAGAAGGCCCTCGCTGACCTGTATAAGGCTGGCACGATTTCCTTTGAGGCGGCGACAGCCAAAACCTCTAAGCCTGATGAAATGCAGCGCTTGATGGGTGATTCCCAGAAACAGCAAATGATGGGTGGTCAGCGTGCGGCTGGCGCTCGTCGTTAAAAGACCTAACTGCCCTCTCGTTGAAAGTAATTGACGGGAGGGTGGTTGATTTTGGGAATGTTCCCCTAAGATGGGGCAAATTTAGACGTGATACTGGAGCGATCAATATTGCTGGGAGATGTTATCTCTAATGCAATTCGCCTGGGGCACGAACAGTCTAGGGTTCGCTGATGAGGAGAGCATAAATGGCTAGCTACGTTGCGCAAATTCGCGATGACCAAGGTCGCGTCCAAAATCAAACGATTGAGGCCCCTAATGCCCGTGATGCCCGGGCGCTTTTGCGCGATCGCGGTCTCTTTGTGCAAGACATTAAAGAGAAGAAAACACTCAATCTCAAAGACTTAGGGAAGCTTGACCTAAATGAGATGTTGGCCTCGGTCACGATCAAGGACAAAGCGGTCTTTTCCCGTCAGCTAGCTGTGATGGTTAATGCGGGGGTGCCCATCGTTCGTGCCCTTGGAATTTTGGGTGAACAGGCCACCAATCCAAAATTGAAAAAAGCAATTCTGGAACTGAGTGAGGACGTTCAGCAAGGCTCTCCCATGTCGGAGTCCATGCGCAAGTTCCCTAAGGTCTTTGATCGTCTATATATCGCCATGATTCAGGCGGGTGAGATTGGCGGTGTGCTAGATGAAGTGCTCAATCGCCTGTCCAAACTGCTGGAAGACAATGCCCGCCTGCAAAACCAGATCAAGTCTGCGTTGACCTATCCCTTAGTTGTGGGCGGCTTTGCCATCCTGGTGTTTTTAGGCCTGACTATTTTCTTGATTCCTATTTTCGCAGATATTTTTGAAAGTCTTGGTACTATCGAGCTCCCATTGTTGACGCTAGTTCTACTCAAGATCAGTGACTTCCTTCGTTCGGCTTGGATTTTTGTTTTATTTGCAATTGTTATTGGCGTTTACTTTGCGACAGCTCAGTATTACAAGACCCCTGTGGGTCGTCGTAACCTAGATGGCGTGATGCTTAAGTTGCCTTTGTTTGGTGACTTGATTCAAAAGAACTCCGTGGCTCGTTTTTCTCGTACGTTTGGTGCCTTGACCCGTGCTGGTGTGCCTATTCTGACTGCTCTGGAGATTGTGAGGGATACAGCAGGCAATCAGGTGATTGCTGATTCTGTAGACCGTGCCAGGGTAGAGGTTCAGAGCGGCGGCATGATTAGCTCCGCCTTGTCTGAAGGCAAGAAGACGACTTTCCCTCCGATGTCATTGCAGATGATGATGATTGGTGAGGAGACAGGGGAGTTAGACGCAATGCTCATGAAAGTGGCTGACTTTTATGAGGATGAGGTGGAGCAGGCTGTTAAGGCGCTGACCAGTATCATTGAGCCTGTCATGATTGTGGTTGTGGGTGGCATGGTGGCCATTATTCTTTTGGCTATGTATCTGCCGATGTTCAAGGTGTTTGATGGTTTGGGCTAGGGCTAGAGTCTCGGACTTATAGGAGCTTTCGTTGGACTAATCATGTTCGCCAAAAAGTCCGAGTATGAAGCGTTGCTGGCGCAATATAGCGATCATCAAGCGGTGATTGAATTACTTAAGCAGTTTCGGCCCTATCTGGAGATGGTGCCGAGTATGCGGCGGCCAGGGGAAAGTGTGATTAGCATTCCTCTGCCGCTGATTATTCGGCGGCTTGAAGAATATCAGGCGGGGCAGCTGGTGCAGTCCCGCAGCCAGGTGACGGAGTTACCTTGTGATATCGGAATTCTGATGTGTGACCCCGAGTGGAAAATTAAGACTGGGGTTGAGATTTGCATCTTTATTTGTCGACCTAACGAAGACTTCTCGGACTTGCTACGCCGTTGGCGTCGGACACAGCAGATGCTGAATGATGGCTATGAGTGGGTGATGCCTCGTCGCTATGGCCATATCATGAGTGACGCTGCTGATGAGGTGTTGCCATTGTTTATTGGTGGTATGAATACTCCGGAGCGAGTTGTACGAGGTTTACGTGCGGCATCCTTGCCCTATGTCCAGCAGCAGCCTGATGATGGATTGCTACTCGCGGATGAGCAGGAAAGACCTACGGGTATGCAGAATACTGGCTTGTCTGATGGGCGAGTTGCTGAGTCTTCTGATGCTACGAATTAGATAGAGACAGGGGTTTTCAGATTAGGAATTTGAGTGATGGAAAGGCCTCTGTGATGAGCATCATCATAGAGGCCTTGGTTTGTGAGAATGGTGACTGTTTTGCTTATTGCTCGGACAGTTTTAGGGTGAGCTGAAGTTGGTAGCTGCCTTGGCCGCTGATGCGGAAGAGTGTGCGATCGCCCCCTACTAGCATCCCTTGCCATTGAGTTGCACTGCTGGATTCACCGCCGAGGGGACGCAATTCGCTATCCAAAACAGTTAACTCGGTGCCATTGCTTTGAAGGCGAGCGGTTAGTTGTTGGCCGGGTTGACCGACGACGAAATAGGTCTGGGAAGGCAAAATTCTTAGACTGCCGTCTAGGGACTGTTCTGGGCTGGTGGCGCTGAGGTAAACGGGAATCGGGATATCGCTGTTGAGGAGATCTGTGGCCTGGGCTAAAGTGCCATCTGGATTCTGGCTTGGGATGGCCAGTGATTCTGTCGGTGCTTCGTTGGGATGCGCTTCAGAAGCGTTGTTGCTGAGGGGGGCTGATGACAGTTTGGTTTGGATCCAGGTGGCGAGTTGCCAAGGGGCTCGGGCCTGGGGGACGACAGCATCTATGAATGAACGCGAGCTTGGGACCATTAGTAGCGAGGAGGCCAGGATGGTGCTGCTGAGAAAGGCGAGGGTCAACCAGGCTTGCCATTGTAAGGGGTGAGCAGGCGCAGATGTTTCGCTGTTCCGGCTTGGATGGAGGTTGGACTGGAGGGGCGATTGTTTTTGTCGTGGAGTCCCCCGTAAACCTTTCGCTGTGATGTCTTTCTCGACTCGGATTGTTGGTGGGGTTGACTGAGGCGATTGCTCGGGTTGTACGGACTGTTTGCCCTTGGGGCGGCGAGGCCGTAGGAAGGAGTCAATGGTCCAGCTTTCTAGGGAGAGGATCGAACCGGCGTTAAGCTCGGCAAGGCCGACTTTGCTGCGACGATCACTGACCTTGAAGGAAGGATGCATGGATTTGAGGGCTTTGAGAACATCCTGGCCGGTGGCATAGCGATCGCCGGGTTGCCAGGACAGCATTTTGCCTAGGATTTCTTCAAAAGGCTCACTTAGGCTGGTGTAGGCCTGCCAGGACCAGGTGAGGGTGTGGCTGTCCAGGAGTTTTTGAGGGGGCTGACCTGTGAGTAGCTCCAAGCAAGTTACGGCAAGGCCGTAGAGGTCACTGTGGGGATAAATCCGCCCAGTTTGTACTTGCTCCGGTGGGGCATAGCCCAGACGGGCGATGGGGGCCATATCATCGGGGGAGCGTTTGGTTTGCAAGGCTGCGATCTGGCGGGCCAAACTGTCTAAGGCTCCCAGTTCCACCAACATGGGCATTTCATGGCGCACGGCAGCTCGCAAGGCATCATCGGACTTGGGCTGGGGGACTGGCAAGACGATGCAGTCTGGGGAGATCTTGCAATGAATGAGTTTGCGGGTGTGGAGTTCCTGGAGTGCAGGCAAAAGGTGGGTGAGGAGATGGATTACCTCGGGTTCTGTGAGGCTCTTGCTTTGATTGCTGCGGAGCTTGAGGAATTGCCGATAGGGAATCCCTTGGGACGGTTCCTGGACGAGAAAGAAGCCATCACCGTCACGAAAGGCTGCGGTGAAGCGGGGCAGTTGGGGGTGGTTAAGGGCCAGCAGAGGGGCGGTCTTTTGCTCAAATAGCTTCTTAAGCTGGAGGTTGAGGGCCGAGTCGTTATTGTAGATGGGGAACTCGGTGATCAGGCAGAAGCGATCGGCGGAGTCGAGGGCCAAATAGCGCCGATATTGATCGTGATATTGCCGCACTTCCTGGATAGTGTAGCGCTGGTGAACCACCGTGCCGGGAATGAGGACTGTTGCCGTGGAGGTTGCCATCGCCCAAAACTGCTCAAAAATATGGATCGGTCTAGTCTGTGTAGCAATTTGTACTGGACTAATCTGATGGCAGCGATGGAGTCTTACCCCCCAGGGGCCTAACCCTTGTTTGGGGGCGATCTTTTGCCCGTCATCAGGGTTGCAGAGATTCTGCTATGGCCTGGCCTGCTAGCCAGCTTGTCGTCCAGGCGCTTTGGAAGTTGAAGCCGCCAGTTACGCCGTCGATGTCCAGAACTTCTCCGGCAAAGTGCAGCCCCGGACAAGTTGTGCTTTCCATGGTCTTGAAGTTGACGGTTTTGAGGCTAACGCCCCCGCAGGTGACGAATTCGTCCTTGAAGACGCCCTTGCCCCGCACTTCATATTCAGCCTGGTGGAGTTCCTGGGAGAGTCGCATTAGCGCTTTCTTGGATAGCTCTGTCCAGCGCGTTTCTGGCTCGATGCTTGCCCGATGGACCCAGTATTCCCAAAGTCTCTGGGGAAATAAAAATGGTCGATAGTTGGATATTTGTTTGCGCGGGGCTTCTTGTTTGGCTTGGATCAGCTGCTTTTGGATGTTTTCTAGGCTCTGTGTGGGAAGCCAGTTGACCGAAAGCTTGGCCTGGTAGCGGCTGGCTTTGAGGGCACGGGCACCCCAGGCGGAGAGTTTGAGGACAGCGGGACCGCTGAGGCCCCAGTGGGTGATGAGCAGAGGGCCGCTTTGGTTCAGTTTGGTCTTGGTTTGTTCTGGGCTGGTGACGGTGAGTTTGAGCTGGGCTTCCTGGACGGAGACCCCTGCTAGAGTGGTGAGCTTGTTCTCGGGGATGTTGAAGGTGAAGAGGGAGGGGGCGATGGGTTCGATTTTGCTGCCGAGACCTTTGGCGATGCGGTGGCCCTGGGGGCTGCTGCCGGTGGCGAGGAGGAGGCGATCGCAATCCATGACTTCGCCGGACTTGAGTTGTACTTTGAAGTGAGGATGGTCAATGCCTTCTGATTCCGACCTCTCAACTGCCGTAACGGCGGTGCCAGTTTTGACGCGCACACCTGCATTTGACGCGGCAAGCTGGAGACCATCGACGATGGTGGTGGAGTCGTCGGTAGTGGGGAACATGCGCCCATCGTTTTCGGTTTTTAAGGCAATGCCGCGATCGTCGAACCAAGCTACGGTGTCGCCGGGCTGGAAGCGGGTAAAGGCACCGCGCAGGGCTTTGCTGCCTCGGGGATAGTTGCCAATGAGTTCGACCGGTTCAAAGCAGCTATGGGTGACGTTGCAGCGACCCCCGCCGGAGATGCGGACTTTGGCGAGGACCTGTTGGGAGGCTTCGAGGATGGTAACGCGGAGGTTGGGGTTGGCCTCGGCGATCGCGATCGCGCCAAAAAAACCAGCTGCACCGCCGCCGATGACGATTACGTTGTGATTAGCCATAGAGCCCCGTTCCGATCCGCTGGATGCCTCCTCATTATTTCTTGCAATGGGGCGCGGGGCAGCGTGAGTTTATGGCAAGGCTGGTGGGAGCGTCGGCGTTGGTTCGGGTTGGGATGGGCGGGCTGCGCTGCAGCCGATGGCGGGTGACGTTTCCACAATCACCGATTGTCCGGCTGTGGCCATGAGTTGGGTGACGACTAGGCGGGCGCGATCGCTAGCCTGGTCCAAAATGCCTTGCTGGCAAGCGGCGGTCACAACTTTGTCTAGGGCCGCTTGGCTGGCGAGGGATTGCAGTTCCACTGCGGAGTCTGGGCCGAGGCCGAGGAAGCCACGATCGTAGTCGTAGACGTTGGAGCGCCCCACGTCAATTTTCTGGTCCAAAATTTGGGCGGGGGGCAGGGTGATGGTCATCTGCTCGCCGTTCACCCTGATATCGCTGGGTTCAAGCTGGCTGAGGTCGACTCCGGCCCGGACTTCGCCGTAGGCAATGTAAAGCAAGGTTGTGGAGCCAACTGTTAGGTTCCCCAGGGTGCGATCGCGTTTACTGGGCACGACGGCTTCCATGGAGAAGATAGCGGTGGAGAGTTCGCTGACGTCTTGGATTTGTTGGACGACGACGGAGCGGACGTCGATTTTGGGCTCGGGTTGGGGGGCGTTGAAGAGGTCTTTGACTTCAGTTACGAAGCTTTCGCCCGCGCGGAGGAGACCGATACCAAAAATTGCGGATAGGGTGATGGCTCCGCCCATAGAGAGGAGACTGAGGGAGCGCAACAGTTTGCCGGGCAGCTTGAGGGGATTGCTGGGGCGTTCTGGGGCTGGGTGGCGCTCAGGCTCGCGGTGGGGCGAGTCTTGTGGGTGGCTGGTCCGACGTTTGGGTTTGAGTCGGGGCATGGAGGTGGGGCGATTGCGGCTTTCAATTTATAGCGTAAATACTGCTGTTCTAGGGGCTGTGTGAAGTTGAGGCCAGCAGGTTTTACGCTAGGCACATGGCACGCCATGTCCACAGTTGAATTTGGAGTCAACCATTCAATTGGATGCATCGTTTATTCGTTGCTAGAGCGATCGCGCCGCTCCGCAATCCTCAACTTCGCCGATCTAGATCGCGGATTAACCTCCAGCTCCGTCTCACTCGCTGTCAAAGGCCGTTTCGTGATCACACGCAACCGCTCATCCGGCTTGAACGCATGCTTCACCCGGCGATCTTCCAAACTATGGAAACTAATAATGCCGATGCGACCCTCAGGCTTGAGCCAGTCTGGTGCAACTTCCAAGAGTCGATCTAAAACTTCCAACTCACGGTTCACGGCGATGCGCAAAGCCTGAAAGGTGCGGGTGGCGGTGTGGATGCGGCCATGGCGCTGTTTGGGCGGGAAGCAGCCTGCCACGACGTAGGCCAGTTGGGTGGTGGTCTCAATGGGGCGGTTTTCGATGATTTTGCGGGCGATGCGCCGGGAGCGGCGCTCTTCTCCCAGTTCATAGATGAGATCTGCTAGCTCTTTGTCTTCCCAGGTGTTGACTATTTCAGCAGCGGTGAGGCTTTGCTGCTGGTTCATGCGCATATCGAGAGGAGCTTCGCTGCGGAAGCTGAAGCCCCGCTCGGCTACGTCAAATTGCACGGAGCTGACGCCGAGGTCGGCGATGATGCCGTCGAATTTTTGCTCACCTGGATGGAATTCGTCGAAGTTGTTGTGGATTAGGTGGAGACGGTTGGTTTCCATATAGTGGGACAGGCGGGATTGGACAGCGGCGATCGCCACCTCATCCTGGTCAATTCCCCAAACTTCAGTCCCCTCTGCTGCTTCCAAGAGCAGCTGGGTATGACCGCCACCGCCTAGGGTCACATCTAAATACTGACCACCGGGCTTTATGGCCAAACCATTAATTAGCTCAGTCGGTAAAACCGAAATATGGTGAAAGGTAGACTGCGCCTGCTGCGCTTCTTCGTTAGCATGAGCCATAGATTGATTTGCCTATCCCTTCTCGTTCTAGAGCTAGCTTGATGAAACTGCCCGAGTTTGATTCTGCCACTATTGCTCGCGTCGTTGAAATGGCCTGGGAGGATCGGACAACCTTTGATGCGATCGTATTGCAGTATGAGCTTCAGGAAAAGCAGATGATTGCTGTGATGCATCGGGTGGCTATTCCACAGCGAATGGCACGACCGGAATTTAAAATAGTTCAATTGCCGATGCGCATTTACGCATCAGCTTGCACAAACCGCTTTTCCACAAAAGGTGAGGTCATGGCAGCCAGCAGCCCGCCATAGTCCAAACTGAACTGTAGCTCTTGGCCAATGGCAAACTGCCGCTGACCGCTGAGAATTAAATGATCGCTGCTGGCTCCCAAAATATTGAGCTGTTGCTTGGACTTGAGACTGCCGCTAGCAATATCCTGTTTACCTAGGGCGACGATAGTTCTTTGTTGGGTGCCGCGATCGCGAAACTGGGGCACCGAGCCAAAAGCATCTTGACAAACTTCTCCCCAGGGCAAAGATGGCTTGGCCTTTGACTCAATCACCTCTGCCACCAGTTGAAAAGCCTGATGGTGGAGTCCTGGAATCGCATTACTATTGGCTGTGTCACAACCTAACAGGATGGATTCACCCAGGCGAAGATTGTTGATATTCCCCAGGGATTGAGCCGTCTTAAACCATTGGTAATTTGCAGAATTTCCGCCCGAATGAATTCTCAAATCCAGACCAAATTGCTGCTCTAGATGACTTACAAGCTGGGAGAGTTCAGCCATGTTTTTTTCGCTAGGCTTAATCGCCCCGTAGCAAGCCAGATTACAACCAATACCCACCAGTTTGAGATTGGGAAGTGCCAAGGTTTGCTGGATAAACTGAGGCAGATCACAGGGCATCACCCCTTCGCGCAGATCACCCAGCTCCACCATGACAATGACTTGATGCTGCCGCCTTTGCTGGCTCGCATAGTGGGAAAGTCGTTTCAGGGTTTCGAATTCTGTATTGAGGCTAATATCAGCAATTTTAACAACCGTTTCAGCCTGACTCCAGGCGGTTCGCAACAAGACGAGTTGCGTTTTCAAGCCCGCCTTCCGTATACGCTCAAGATTTTCTAAGCGAGAATCGGCAATGAAGCTAACTCCGCCCTGGATCATCGCCTGGGCGATCGCGGGATCGCCCAAGACAGCTTTCGAAACGCCCATAAGGGAGACCCCTCGGGTGGCGTAAAGTTCAGAGAGAATACGAGCATTGTCTTCAATCTGAGCCAGAATAATTTCTATTCTGGGCATTCAAGGGCCACTGAACCGGGTGCCCTAACTGCCAATGTTCTGAAGCCCAGCAGGAGTCGATTCAAAGACGGGGAGAAATCCATCTAAATCAATTCCAAGGTGACTTGTTTCTCTAGGCTGTTCTGCTGGATCTTCTGGCCAAGTAAGGGGAAATGATTGCCCAGAGCCTGAACGAGTTTGTCACAGCCATCACTGAGAATATCCGTGGTGGGAAGCTGGAGCCGCTGCTCGTAGTCCGAGATGGTTTGCTCAACTTCTGCTTTAGTCATGGCTTCGTGGCTGAGGGCGATCGCCATTACCTTTGCCGTGGAGGTTGCCTCAATCAGCCGTCGCTCCGTTTCCACATTGGGCATGGGTAGCATAGGGAAGTCGCAGCGAGAACGCCGAGCTGGGGGATGCTGGAGAATAACGCCATTGGGCAAGCAACCCTTAAGAATTCCCATAGAGCCCATAAAGGCCGGATGGCTGACTGCGCTCTGGCCTTCCACCAGAATGATGTCAGGATGTTCCTGGTCAAACGCTTCGACCACGGCATGTTCAATTTCACCAATCACAAACTGGGAAACCAAGGCATCAATGGAAACGCCATACTGAGCCCCCTGCATCAGACTGGTTTGCCCCGTCGCAACCAAAACTGACTTTAATCCCATGGCTTGGAGGGTTTTATTCAGCTCCACCGCTGTGGTCATTTTGCCACAGGCACAGTCCGTTCCAAGCACAGCAACGACGGGAATATTGACCCGAGAAATTGCGCCAGTATAGACATGGAGATCTTTCAGGCTAGGAGGCTTGCGAATATCCTGAATGCGCACATTGTGTCGAATGGCCATTTGTAAGAACTCTGGATCTTCAGAGAAGAATTCATGGAGTCCACTGACAATGTTCATCCCCTTTTCCATAGCTTCCAGAATTAGAAGTCGTTCATGGTTTGGGATATAGGTTTCTAAAGGAGCTTTGCCGTAAATGTAATAGCTAGGAACGGTAGATAGTTGGGATATTGCCTCATCTAAGCCAGCAAAGATGGGGATGCCATTTGGCGCTTCTCCCAAGACTTGGCCAGCATCCTGACCTGCACAGGCTCGATCAATGACGCCCACAACTTCATAGCGTTCGGAACAGCGAACCAACCCCGCTGCTGTTTTCCCATCAACAAGACCAAACTGGTCTTCGCAAAAAACCAGAGCCGTTTCTCTCAAAAATGCCATGCGGTTAAATTACTCAATTCTTAAAATGTTTAGAACCGTCGCTAACGCTTTTTTCGGTGCTTCAATCGGCTCGACCTTAAGCTAAAGTCGAGATAAATTCTTTGTGTTTTGAAGTGCGGAAGACTTCAGCTTCAATCGCAGTCCCAGGCGATCGCGGGATACCGCACTAAAAATCTATTGAAATGGCTCAATCAACAACAAATTTTCTGGAAAAATCTCAAGCCTTAATTGAGTTTCGTCACTGGTGGAGCCATCCGTCAATATAGCACATACAACTTGAGTCTGTTTGAAATAGTTTGAGAATGAAGCATCCCCTCTCAGAGAAAACGAGAAAAAGGCATCACTTTAGATAAGAAAAAGCGTCAAAAGACTATGTCCAACGAGAGTACAGCTCAAACATTGAT
>CALIGI010000089.1 GCA_938021205.1 uncultured Pseudanabaenaceae cyanobacterium | reverse complement strand
CAGGGGCGATCGCCCCTGACTCTTTTCTATGTCAATACCAACATCACGACCCGTAGAACTAAGCGTCCATTTCTTCAGCTTTAGTCTCAGAATCCTGGTCAGTATTGATCTTGGGGATAAACCCAGGACGTTCCATGCCTTCCCAACCCGCAGGCCGTTTTGAGTTATACCAAGCTAGGGACCCTCCAACCACGGCTGCAAGAAAACCCACCGCATACACCGCAGTGAAAGCCACTGGCAAGCCTTCGCCCGTGTTGCCATTACCAATTGCAAACAGCTCAATCAAACTCATTCAAATTCCCTCTAACATTGGCGACTGGCGAACGCTAGTTCACTATACCTGAGTCCTTAGTATCGCTTAAACCAGCTGATACAGCATAATGCTGCTGAGGAACCCAGACTATTCGGGCAAAGGCGGCGGCGGCGGCGGTTCTACATAAGGCTCGGGCTCGGGCTCATAATAGGGCTCGGGCTCATAATAGGGCTCAGGCTCAGGCTCGTAATAGGGCTCAGGCTCATAATAAGGCTCGGGCTCGTAATAGGGCTCAGGCTCGTAATAGGGCTCGGGCTCGTAATAAGGCTCAGGCTCGTAATAGGGCTCGGGTTCCTCGTAGTAATCGTCCTCGTAGTAGTTGTCTTCGTAATAGGGCTCGGGCTCATAATAAGGCTCCGGCTCGGGTTCATATCGAGGCTTGGGCGGTGCAACCTTCCCTTCAATCAGGCTGGCGGGCTGAATGGGATCAGCCTTGATGCTTCCCTTGCGGCTGTTGAGATCAGGTAATTTGGGGAACTCTTCGACTTCGAGATCAGCTGTGATTTCTTTCATCACAGCTCGCCAAAGCGCCGCAGCAGTGCCACTGCTTCCCCCAGTGGGATAGTTGTCGTCATTGCCTAGCCAAACCCCGGCTGACATTTGAGGAATATAGCCAATAAACCAAAGGTCACGGGCTTTCTCCGAAGTGCCAGTTTTTCCGGCCACTTGGCGATCGTTGAGATAAGCAGGCCCACCTGTACCGGAACTCACAACCTGTTCTAGCATCCAGCTCATGATGGAGGCGGTGCCTTCATCCACTACTTTTTTAGGCTTGAACTCTTGACTGGCGTCAAAAACGACGTCCCCTTTACTGTCAATCACTTTAAGGATGCCGTGGGGCTTAAGGCGTTTCCCTGTGTTGGCAAGGGTGCCATAGGCGCTGGTAATCTCCAGCAAGTTCACTTCCCAGGAGCCCAGTGATAGAGAGTAGGTTTCCTCCATCTTGGACTCAATGCCCATGGCCCGAGCTGTATTGATTACGGGCTTGTAACCCACGTCAATTAAAGTTCGCAGGGCAATGGTATTAATCGAAGACTTGACCGCATTGAGCATGTCGGTGCTGCCCACATGCTTGCCACCGTAATTCTTTGGCTTGTATCCATCCACTTCTATGGGAACGTCTTTGTAGCCTTTATAAGGGGAGAAGCCTGAGGCGATCGCCGCTGTATAAACAAAGGTCTTGAAGGTTGAACCAGGTTGACGCTGGGCTTGAGTGACTCGGTTAAACTCGCTATCGCCAAAGTTTGCACCCCCCACCATGACCTTAATGGCCCCGGTTCGGGTGTCCACTGCCGTAAAAGCAGCCTGCTCAAAGCCCTGGTAGTAACCTTCATTTTTGACAAAGTCCACCACCATTTCAGAAGCGTACTTCTGCCACTCTAAGTTGAGGCTGGTTTCAATCGTCAAACCACCCGCTTCAATTTGATCCTGGGTCAAATGCTCGGCCAACTCTTTTTTCACGTAGGTCGTGAAAAAAGGCGACTTACTATCAAAATACTTGGGTTCCTTTGGATTAATGACCAAGTCTTCAGCCATCGCTTCATCCGCTTCGGCTTGGGTAATGTACTCCGCATCCACCATGCGCTGGAGTACGATGCTTCGCCGTTCTTGGGCAATGTCCGGATTTTCAATGGGGGAGTAAGCGCTTGGAGCAGGAGGTACACCAGCGATGGTGGCTGCCTCGCCTAAGGTCAGCTCATCAACTGTTTTACCAAAATAGATCCAGGCTGCATCAGCAACTCCATAGGCACCTGAGCCCAAATAAACCAGGCTGAGATAGCGCTCTAAAATTTGGTCTTTGCTCAGCTTGGCTTCAATCTGCTGGGCCAGTAGAGCCTCTCGTATTTTTCGGGTGAAGGTTTGGTCCAGATTCAAGAAGGCAATACGAGCCAGTTGCTGAGTGATGGTACTGCCGCCCTCAACAACTTCACCCGCGCCCAGATTGGCACGAACGGCGCGAGCAATTGACTGGTAATCAACCCCACCATGCTCATAGAAGCGTTGATCTTCAGATGCGACAAAGGCTTGAACAACATTGTCCGGCATCTTGTCGATGGTGACTTTGTCCCTCGTGGAGGGGCCTAGCTTTTGCAGAATGACACCGTCTGAAGACTTGATCGTCAAGGTGCCCTGGCGAGCGAAGGTCAAGGCCTCCGTTGGGTCAGGCAGGCTACCGATGATGTTTTGACGCTCATAGGTGAGCCAGCCCCCTGCAAGGCTGCCTCCAATCAGCAATACCGCTAAAGTTCGAACACGACGCATCTTCAGAAATCCAGCCACAGCAGGAGGAAGCTTAATGGGTTTAGGTTGAAGGGCAGGCTTCCGCGACTTTTTCGCCGATTTTGGAGCCTCTTTTTGCACAGCCTTAACCCTGGCCCTAGCAGCCTCGATAAACCCACGGGGAAGTAATCCATTCTGACTCGCTCTGCCTGCAGCTCCATTGGGAGAGGAAGAGTTTGTAGAATTGGATTCAGAATCAAGCTTGGAGTTTTGCCTACGAACTGGCTTTGTCACCGCTTTCCCTCGTACAGATGCCAAGAATAAGCCCGTTATGTGGCCTATTCCCCTGAGTTATTGAACCTGAGATGTTGAAACGAGAATCCTTGATTTCTACAGAAGCTACAAGCTCGTTTTAGATGACGGTATGACCGATCGCCAATGCAGCAACTAACATACCCAAGACCAAGAATGGCTGGGCGCTAGCCTGGTATTTGACATCATTATTCAAGGGATCGCGCAGAAAGTACATATCCTGAAACGTGATCTGAGGAATGACCAACAGAATCAGCAAAACAGCGTATAGGTTCTGGTGGATGCTCATCAAATAGGCTGCAATACCTAGCTGAAATACGTCAATCATGGCGACGCAAATCCAAGCTGCTTTGTCAATGCCAAACATAACGGGCAGGGATTTGAGCCCCAACTGGGCGTCACCATCCACACTTTTGAAGTCATTGACCACCGCAATGCCCAATCCAGCCATGCTGTAAATCAAGGTGATGATAATGATCTTCCAGTCCAGGGTGCCAAAGAGGGCCTGACCCGCCCACCAGGGCAAGGCAATGTAGCTGGCTCCCAGGGCGTAGTTACCGGCCCAGCCGTTTTTCTTGAGCTTGAGCGGTGGTGCGGAGTAAATGTAGGCCACGAAGCTACCGAACAGCGTCAGCACCAGCATGATTGGAAATTCATGACCGGCTGCTCGGTCAAGACCGATGGAGATGGCAATGCCTGCGAAGAGCAGTACCCAGATCTGGGTGACGACTTGGGGGACAGAAATTGCTCCGGATGGAATTGGTCGGTAGGGTTCATTGATGGCGTCGATATCGCGATCGTAGAAGTCGTTGATGGTTTGGGTGTAGCCTGCCAGCATCGGGCCAGACATGAACATGCAGGCTGCGGCCAAGAATGGATCGTGCAGGTCCCAGTGATAGTTACCCGAAGCCGCTGCTCCGCAGACCACGCCCCAAATTAGGGGAATCCAAGTGATGGGCTTCATGAGCTGAAGCCGAATCTTCCAAATGGAGGTTTCGCCAGACTGAGCCCCTTTCATGCCCAGGAGTTGTCGGGCTTTGGAACCTTCGGTAGTCTCAACTTCTGCCCCAGGAGTTGCAGAAACGTCTGGAATATCTGGCTTAGATTCAGTCATGGCTCAGGAAAAAGGAAAAAGAATTCAAGCTTGATCGAAATCAGGGGAGAAATAGTCGATATAAAACAGAGATCAACATGGGGATTGAATCTCTAGCCAGGCTCTGACTAGCTTAGAAGCTCGTCTCTAAAACGACAGCACGAGGTGCTGATCCTGGAACTTGGCACCGCTGACCGATCGCCCCTTCAGTCCAGCGGGCAGAACAATATTTCTACGCTGGTCCCCAGCCTCAATGGTAATTTCCTGGTTGTACTGGGTGAGCTTGACCTGGTTTTTATCAAAACCAGGTAGGAAAATCCGCATCTGATTGGCTGCGGCATCAAAGCTTTGAGGGCTCGGTACAGAAGTGGCTTGAGCTGGGTCTGGTATAGCCTCCATGAGGCCCTGCCAATCGTCATTACGCTGGGGCAGGGTAGAGGCCGGTAGGGGCGCAAAAGTATCGCCGAAGTCTGCCCCATTTCCATGACCTGCCGCTGCATTGACTAGAATGCCTCCTACATGGAGACCGACTTGCTGGGCACTACCCCAGAGATACTTTGCTTGGGCATTGGAGAGTTCATCCCCCGTTGTCACCAGGTAAGCCACGGTCTTCTCGACATTGGCTAGGGCACTGCGGCCTTCTTCTAGCAAGCTGAGGGACTCTTCCATAGCATCGTTACCGGCATCCTGTCCGGTCCAGCCGCTGTTCAGCACGGCTGCGGAAACCGGCTGGAGAAACGGCTGGATCGCTCGATAAACATCAGAATTGGCAATGACATCGCGGAAGCGCCGCACATACCAGCTCATGACTTCCAGAGAGCCCAAGTTGCGCAGGGTCTCCATGGCGGAGCGTCCGTCATAAACAACGGCATCGTAACTTCCACTTTGGGCGTATTCGCGGACTGCGTTCATCGACAAGGCTGCGTCCATGCCAGGCAGCACGCCCAGCTCTTCGCCGTAGACGTTCTTGAAGAAAGGCTCCCGGAGGTATTGAGCCTCCCGCTGCTTGAGCTGTTCCCAGGCTGCCTGGAGCAGTGCAGTGGACTGGAATTGCAGGGCAGAGAAATTGACTTCTATTGGAGTCGGTGTTGCCTCTACGGTTTGGCCTAGCAAAATATCGAGGGCAGGACCCGCATTTTGAGACACCAATAGTGTGCGTTTACCCTGGCTAGCAAGGCGCTTGGCCGCTGCGATCGCAACGGTGGTGCAACCACTGCCTCCCTTCCCGAGGTAGGTCAAAATCAGTGCCATGGAGCCTTGTCCTTAAACAACGAGCAAAAGACGGTTGCTGTTTGAAAAAACAGCAATTCATCAATAAACGGACTAGGGCAAAGGCCAAGCTTGAATGACCTTTGCCCTAATGTTGATGGGTCCATAAGCATAAAGCCTAGGCATAACCCAAGAAGACTCAATCAAACCTAGCCTTCAGCTTTGAGCTCGTTCTCAAAGAACCAGGTGCTGAAGCCCTCGTCAAATTTAACGACCAAGCCAATACCCTTGCCGTCCACAACGCGATAGCCTTGGATGACACCGACGGGGTTTTGCTTTAGTTTGCTCACCATGTCCGCTGAGAGACCGCGATCGCTAATACCCTGAACTCTCACCTTTTGGCCTATTTCCATCGCTCGTTCGGCTCCTAAATTAAGAATTGAAAAGTTAAGTGAAGTAACAAAATCCAGTCCTCAGCTTATCAGCCATTTAGCCCCTGGGAAGCCCCCATTTTTGTAGACCCCTCGGAAAAGATCAGGAAACTCTCCATGCTTGCGAAGCGCATCGTGCCCTGCCTAGACGTCAAAGCTGGTCGCGTCGTCAAGGGCGTCAATTTTGTCAATCTCCGCGATGCCGGTGATCCGGTGGAGCTTGCCCAAACCTATAACCAAGCCGGAGCCGATGAATTGGTGTTCCTGGACATCACCGCTACCCATGAGGAGCGGGGCATTATTTTTGATGTGGTTTATCGCACGGCGGAACAGGTCTTTATTCCTCTGACGGTGGGTGGCGGAATTCGTGACCTGCCGACGATTAAAAATCTTTTGCGGGCTGGGGCGGACAAAATTAGCCTCAATTCTGCGGCGGTGAAGGATCCTAGTTTGGTTGATCGGGCCAGCGATCGCTTCGGCAATCAGTGCATTGTCGTCGCCATGGATGCCCGCCGCCGCAATGATGCTGCTAACCCCGGCTGGGATATTTTTGTGCGCGGGGGCCGAGAGAACACCGGTCTGGATGCGGTGACCTGGGCCAAGGAAGTGGCAAAACGCGGTGCTGGAGAATTACTAATCACCAGCATGGATGCTGATGGAACTCAGGCTGGCTACGACCTAGAACTGACTCGAACTATTGCAGAACAGGTGGAAATTCCAGTGATTGCCTCGGGGGGGGCGGGCACTTGTGAGCACATTCATGAGGCCTTGACCTCAGGTAAGGCAGAGGCAGCATTGCTTGCCTCCCTTCTCCACTACGGCCAGCTTTCTGTTGGGCAAATCAAGCAGCATCTCCAGGACAACCATGTGCCGGTGAGACAGAGCTAGTTCTGTCTACGAGAAGTGAGAATTGTTAATCTCTGAATGAGTGCTTCCTCACTGCTGGGATGAGAGGCTCAAAAAAACGATGGAATAGCTCATATCGCTTGCTGCTGTGAGCTACAGCTTTTGAGGAGACGCGCGCTCTAAATTTCTTGAATAGAACCTTCTGAAGGCTAAAAGTCACAGAATTTAAACGATTTCTAATCCTCTGATTAGCAGATTAAAATTTTATTTACTCTCTCTATGATTCTTGCCTGGTATGGGATTCAAGGATTTGTCTCTGACAAGGAAAGTACCGGCTGCTCCCCAGAGCCGACGCAAAACCTTAAGCGAAACAGCACATTTTGTAGATTTGTTCTAGATCTAAAGTTAGACTGTTACAGTACGTAAAGAAGGCTCATAATCCAGCCGTTTTAGGGATCCACTTCCCGTCGCCGGATTTTTAATTCTTTCTAAGAGGTCGATTAGCACCATGCTGATCATCTGCGTAACAACAATTGGCTTGGTCTCCTGGGCGCTGCACTTGATGCAGCGAGCCATTGATGATCGCGACTTCTCTTTTATGCTCGCAGGTTTACTAGTGGTTTGTGCTGCTGGGGCGTTGCTGGGGGTCTATTTCCTCATGGAAAGCTATTGGAGCTTCATGGAACAGGTCGCCCTCAATCAATCCATGATGTTGGATGGCGATTTGATCGTAGATGGAATTAGCTTGGATATCAGTCCCATCTTTTACGAATAATCAATGAGTCATGGTGCAAATTGAGTGACGTAGGTAGGCATGGCATGGGACTTTAGAGCAGTCCCTAGGCCTCCAAGAAATAGCGTTTTCCATGGCGAAGACTCAGAAGCATCTCAACAATCACAATCTGGCAATCGGCGATGACGGTCGCCTTGTACAGCTCCAGCGCCTTAGTCACTTGCTGGATAATGCGATCGCTATACCCGGCACTAAGTACCGCGTTGGTTTAGACCCCTTCCTGGGCCTCCTTCCTGGTGCGGGGGATGTGGCGGGTACTGCCATCTCCGCTTACATTGTCATCCAAGCTGCCCGCTGGAAATTACCCGCTGCCACTCTCTTGCGGATGTTGGGTAATGTTGGTATGGACTGGCTTGTGGGAACGTTACCCATTCTTGGAGATCTCTTCGATGTGGGTTGGAAGTCTAATGCCCGCAATGTTGCTCTCCTTGAAGATCACTTGGCGTCTCCCCATGAAAGCCAAGCGGCGGATCGCTGGGTCGTACTGTTGGTATTTGCCAGCCTGGGGCTGCTACTGGCGCTATCTATTAGTCTCGCGGCAACAGTCATTTGGGGATTAGTTCAGCTTATGGGCAGTTTGGGGTAGGCTCCGCCACTCTCCAACTCTCCGCTTCTTGCACTTTCTACTCCCCGCACCGTGGCATAATAAGCCGGGTTTGATCACTAGATGTAGCGTTTTATGCGTTGCATACAATTCTGGCACGCTACAAATACTGTTCAGAATATCGTCACTCTCCCTGTTCACACGTTCGAGACTTGCAGTACCGCCATGGTTGATGCTCCTTCTACCGCAATGCTCTCCACCGTGGTTAGCCAAGCCATGGATTTGGATTTTGAGCTGCCCGACCCTGAGGATGACAGCATTAGTCCGTTTGATTTCAATCAAGCCATTGACCAAGCTTGGGAGATTTGCGATCGCTTTGACTTGCAAACGGAAATTTGGCGTGGACGGATTTTGCGCACGGTGCGCGATCGTGAACGCTACGGCGGTGATGAGCGGGGCGCAGGCTTTCTAGCCTGGCTCAAAGAGCGAGAAATCACCAAAAGTCGTGCCTACAACCTAATTGACCTTGCCAGTAGTGCCGATGCCCTTTTAGAGCAAGGCAGCGTTGAACTCGATAGTGTCAGTCACTTCAGCAAGCAGGCCTTCATCGAAACCGCCCAGGCTACTCCCGAAGTGCAGGTGCTCATTGGCGATGCTGCCCGTGACGGTAAGAAAATTACCAAAAACCACGTCAAGCAGGTCGCCGAAGAATGGACCGCCGTGACCTCCGACTTATTGCCTGAGGCCATTCGTGCCAAGGCCGCAGACAATAGCCTGCCCTCAAAATACCTAGCGCCCCTGGTCAAGGAAATGGAAAAGCTGCCGGAGCAGCACCAAACTGCCATTCAGGCCGAAATGACCGAGCGCCCTGATCTAGACACGGTCAAAGACATGACCCTCTCCGCCCGCTACCTCTCCCGTTACCTGGAATCTGCGGCCCAGGTCCAAACCATTACCGAGGGCACGATGAACTTGGAACTGGCTCTAGAAGAAGCCTTACGTCTGGACTGCCTTAACCTTACGGCGGACCTGGTTCACCAAGCGGCCCAGCTAGAAAATGCCATGGCTAAGCTGCACACAAGTTGGAAGCGCTTGGGAAGCTTGAGCGATCGCCTCTACGTCGAGAGCGGAGCTAGTACTCCAAACTTGCGACAACTGTTAGATAACCTCGGCTCCCTGGCAGGCGACAGCCTATCCCTGCCCATGGGGGACCTCGCCACAGGCCGCACCATCCGCATCCAAATGCTTCCCGAAGAGTAGCCTTAGAGCCTCAGTCGGCTCAGAAACTGAAATTTTGATAATTGCTTTACCCATCAGAATCACGCTCATAGTGACTGAGCCTGCCGCAGTCGGTCCTTCGTCAGGCACAATGGAAAACGGTTTGGCGATCGAAACATCGCCAAACCGTTTTAATAAATTCATTTAACTTCCACTGGAATCGCATTGTTATGGCAAGGCCAGCAACCAGCAACCCCGCAACTCGCCCACCCCTTCGTCGCTGGTGTCAGCGGCTACTCGCCGGATTCATCTGCTGCTGCCTCATCTTCCTGGGCCTCGCAGCCCCTGTCCAAGCTAGCCTCTTGGACGATCGCTTTGACGGCAATATCTTTGCCCTCTATGCAGGTAACGGTTCGCTGGTTCCGCCAAAGGTCAACTTAGCTAGCTCTATGGCTAGCCATAATGTTTCTCTGGTGTTGTTTTATGTGGATGACAGTGCAGATTGTAAACAGTTCTCCTCCACTTACTCTCAGCTTCAGGCAGGCTACGGTCGTGCTGCGGATTTCATTCCAGTAAATGCAGACACCGTTATTTCGGACGAAAGTTACCCCAAGGATGATCCTCGCTATTACTACAAGGGTCAAGTGCCTCAGCTTGTCATTTTGGACCAGCAGGGTGAGGTGATTTGGGATGA
Organism: uncultured Pseudanabaenaceae cyanobacterium; assembly: GCA_938021205.1. GTDB lineage: Bacteria > Cyanobacteriota > Cyanobacteriia > PCC-9006 > JAAUQQ01 > JAAUQQ01. Next base: position 24,084 of record CALIGI010000089.1, on the reverse strand, counting down.
AATGGGCCAAACGCCTATTAACGATATTGATGACCGCCTACGTGAGACCTTTGACCTCCTCCCCCGAGAGCAATCTGAAATGCTCCAGCGTCGTTCAGTTAATGAGGTCAATGTGGAGCTGACACCTCAGCGCTAGAGTTAGTTTCAGGATCGATTCCCCTTAAGTCGGTTGCTATAAAAGGTCGGAGATGCAGGCAGGCATCTCCGACCTTTTTGATTGCTTATAGATATATTGATTTTTTTTGTATGGGTGATGCTTCGCTGCTTCTGCCACCGAGATCGCCTTAAGCTGCATTGGAGTCTTCGAAAGACTAATGATGAACTACAAGCCATAGCTCAGTTCTTTGTCTGCATCAGGCCTTAAGGAATCAAGATCCAAACCTTGTACAAGACTTCTAATAACTGGCTAATTGTAATTAAACCTCCGCATTCAGCATCAATCACTCAGTCTTTACGACTCCATAGAGCTTAGAAATAGAGTATGAGATTACAGAAGGTAACAGCTTGTTGCTTATGCTACATGTCTCCCTCTAGTAGAAAATACAACAGTTCTGTAAATAAGTTACTTCCGCATACGGGCAAATTTCATGGGCTCCTTCGTCCGCTTCATGGATATAGAGGTTAGATTTTTAGAAAATGTGTCCTATGTTGTTGCAAATTATTATTTTCATTTTGTGATAGGACTGTTTTAGTTTACCCAGAAAGCGTTAGTATGCAATGCTCTTCTGCTCAAGCTTCAGGCTTAGGGCTGATGAGAGGTTTTGTAGTTGCAGGTTTATTCTCTTTAACTGGAAACGACTTTTCATCTCTTCAAAGCTTGCTTGCTGTAGGTCAATACCAGGTTGACTTTTGTTATTGAATTTACAGTTTTATCTCTGCATCTTGCTCTATATTCTGATCCTATAGATCAATTCGAAACTCTGCCTAAGGTCTCTCGACTTTCTGATCGATTAAATAACTTCAATAGAATTTTGGGAACGCTCCAAATTGAGAGCTTTATTCTATACACTCGGCGAATTAATGGCCTGTACTTTCCTGGTGTAGGAAAAATCCTGAATAAATTAGAAATAAAAGTACTTCAGAGCCCAATTGTAAGACTTGGATGAGCTTTGGCTTCACCCCCTACGTGAACTCTCGTACAGCGGATAGGATTTGCTCATAGCGAAAGCAGGTCTCTAGGTTATTTCCCTGGCTTCGCGAGGTCTGGTTGCTTCTGCCACATTAATTGCTCCAGGTTTGACGGATATCAAATGCCGTCTTGACTTCAATGCTTCTTGTGTTCCCAGACTCATCATTTAATCGTTAGGTTCATCACTTGCATTTTGCAGTCGCCCTACTACTGTTCGCTCTCTCTAGGTTTCTCTGCCCGATGTGGCAATATCTGAGGGCGTGATTTCAGGCTTTCAATCCAACTGCTCTTGCTTTGCTTCAGAGATCTGATCTGGAGTGAATTTTAGGCTGACGTTGGAAACAACAATTGTTTCATCTCTAGCTGCTATGAAAATTTTACTGGCTTGCACTTCTGGTGGTCATTTCTCCACAATGCGATACCTCGAGTCCTTTTGGGCTCAGCATGATCGGGTTTGGCTCACTGATCATAAGCAAGATACAGATTCGATTAGTGGTGTTGAGACTATTCATTGGGTGCCTTATCAAGGTCCTCGAGATATCTTGTCTTTCCTTCGTAACTTGCCTAAAGTCTTGAAGCTTGTTTCAGGACAGCGACCTGACGTTATTGTTTCCACTGGTGCGAGTATTGCAGTCAGTGTTGCAATTGCAGCTCGGCTCATGGGGATTCGGTTTATCTTTATTGAAAGCTTGACTCGATCTCAAGATTTGAGTATCTCTGGCAAGATTGTGTACTACTTAAGTGATGAATTTTATGTCCAATGGCCTAAGCTTTGTGAAAAGTATCCTAAGGCTCAATTTAAGGGGGTCACGGTATAGCTAGAGGTTACTAATCTGATAGTTGAAATCCTTAATCATTTTGAAAATGAGTGGATATTTGACTTTTTGCTAATCAATTCGTAGAGGGTTATGTATGCTACTTGTAACTTTGGGAACGAACGAATATCCCTTCCGACGACCTATTTCTTGGCTCCAGACCTTGGTTGAACAAGGACAGCTACAAGAGTCTGTTTTTATTCAGTACGGTTCAACAAGTATTGGCAAACTCAGTCAGTCTCCTCTCATAGAATCAGCTTCTTTGATTCCCCAGGTTGACCTGATTGACTTGGCCAAGCAGGCTCGTTTGGTCATTACCCATGGAGGAGATGGCTCTGTTCGTCTACTGTCTAAATTGGGTGTGAGTTTTGTGGTTGTTCCTCGTTTAGCAGCCTATGGAGAACATACAGATAATCACCAGTTGCAGCTTTTAGATTGTTTTGGTTTGTCCGATAATCATGCTTGTTTGAGCATTGATGATTTGCAGCGGCATCTACAATCTCCACCTGAAAATTCTTTAGATTCGATGTTTTCTGATATTCCACGCTTGGCAGAGCATTTTGAAGCAGCTTATCCAGGGGTGTGCGTATAGTATGGGGAAGTATTCCATGCTTCTGTAATAAGTTGCTATCCGTAAGCTGTTTGAGCTTGTTGTGATGACTCATCTTTGACTATGATTTTCTGGAATTATTTCAGGAGGTACAATGTTTTTGAGGGGAGAGCATCCCAAAGTTATAAGAACACAAGCATCTTCGTCTGAAACCCTCATACTTCCATTGAAATGAGGGTATTTGTAAAAGTGGGGTGCTCCCTTTTGAGATATCTATGGGAAGCTCGAAAGGGAGCATTTAAGGGAGCATTTAAGGGAGCTTTGAAATCTCACTTTGAGAGTAGAAATGACCTATCAAATAATGGTCGGATATCACTTAGATGAGGAGAGCCACTGGGTGGCTGAGCTCGCTTGTGGTCATTTTCAGCATGTTCGCCATGAGCCGCCCTGGATGGTTCGCCCTTGGGTTCTAACTGAGCAGGGGCGAAGGTCGATGTTGGGATATGAGTTGGATTGTAAGAAATGCGATCGTGATGAACCGAAAGACAATTGAAGACGGTCTCACTAAGGACCATTCTGGTGAGAGTGGTTGAATTCTGACTCCTCTTGTGTTCTGAATCGGCCCTGGTTCTTGTTTTAGTTGACTGAGGCACCACGATGGAAGCAGTTAAAAAGCTAGATATTTGGCTGCAAGTATTCTGCAAATGGTCATCTTTTGTGATCTCGTTCAGTCCTATGCTGATCATAAGTCGGCAAAATCAAACAGCTCTCCATCGGCCAAATGCGAAGGCGTCACATTTTGCATCGAGCGAAACAGACTATCAATTCGCCCCGGTGTCTCCGTCTCCCAAGTCTGAAGCATCTGCTTAATCTTCACCCGCTGTAGCCCCTCCTGGGAGCCGCAAAGATTGCAAGGAATAATCGGAAATTCCCGGTAGCGGGCATAGCGTTCAATCTCCTTCTCAGCGCAGTAGGCCAAGGGGCGAATCACCACATGCTTGCCGTCATCTGTGCGTAGCTTCGGCGGCATTGACTTCATCCGCCCGCCGTGGAACATGTTCAAAAATAGCGTTTCCACCATGTCGTCGCGGTGGTGGCCCAGGGCAATCTTAGTGGCTCCCTCCTCTCCTGCTAAGCGATACAGCGCCCCGCGCCGCAGCCGTGAACAGAGACCGCACATGGTCTTGCCCGGCTCAATAATGCTGGTCACCGTGCTGTAGGTGTCCTGCTCGATGATGCGATAGGGCACACCAATGGCTTCAAAATGCTGAGGCAAGACATGCTCGGGAAAGCCCGGCTGTTTTTGGTCGAGGTTCACCGCCAGTAGCTCAAAATTTACCGGAGCTGCTCGCTGGAGTGACATCAGCAGAGACAGCATCGTGTAGGAGTCCTTGCCCCCGGAGATACAAACCATGACCCGATCGCCTTCTTCAATCATCTGGTAATCGGCGATTGCCCGGCCCACCTTGCCCCGTAGCTGAGCCTCTAATTTTTTGGCGTTCTTGGATGGCAGGGTCGCAATCATGGCAATCGGGGACGCTTGGCAGGGATAGTGGGTGGGGAGTTACAAACTGAATCGCTATTTTACGACAACGGCTCATTAAATATCGGCATCGACCGTCTCAGCAGCAGGTGGCAAAGGCCAAAGCTCTCCAGTGCGGAGCTGCACCTGATAGCTAATCCAATCTTGCTTGACCCGTCCCAACAGTAAATGAAGACCACAAAGGTTCGGAACCGCCATAGCCATGTACATGGCATCTCCAAAGGCGATTACGCCTGTGGGGGTCGCGATCGCCCCCAAGACAATCGCCCCCAGAAACACCGCCCGATACAACCCAATGCGCTCCAGGCCAAACAAATAGCCCCAGCATCGCTCCCCGTAATAGCCCCAAGACACCATTGTGGAAAAAGCAAAACAGAGCACAATCCCAGCTAAAACCAGGGGGAACCAAGCCAGACTGGAGGCAAATGCCGCAGAGGTTAGTTCCGCTCCATTCAACGCCCCAAGGGCTGGATCATCTAAGACGCCGCTGAGCAAAATGACTAGGGCAGTTAAATTGCAAATCAATCCTGTATCGATCAGCGGCTCCAGCATCGCGACGAGGCCTTCGCGCACGGGCACCGGATTGTAAGAGGCACTGTGGGCGATCGCCGCCGATCCCGACCCTGCCTCACTGGTAAAAGCCCCTCGCTGTAACCCCACCGTGATCACGCCCATCACACCACCCACCGCAGCGGGAGGATGAAATGCTGCTTGTCCAACCGTTGCCAACACAGCCGGGAGCTGAGCGCCATGGGAGCCAATCACCCAAAAGCAGCCCAAGCCATAGAGTCCACCCATCATCGGAACCAGCTTGGCCGCCACCTGACCAATGCGTCTTGCGCCTCCCATCGTCACCCAGCCCACCAGCATCATTAAGCTCCAGCCATAGAGCCAGGCGGGCAAGCCAATCACCTGACGAACAGCGCCGTAGGACTGACTCACCTGGAACATACCGCCCCCAGCGATCGCTCCTGTAATACAAAACACCGAAAAAATGACCGCCAGCCAGCGGCCCAAGGTAGGTAATCCTCGCTCCATCAACCCTCGGGAGAGGTAATACATTGGTCCTCCCAAAGGCGTTCCATCGGGCAAAATCACGCGATACTTTTGCCCCAGGGTGACCTCAGCAAATTTTAGGCTCATGCCTAAGACCCCCACTAGGGTCATCCAAAACATGGCACCGGGACCGCCAATGCGTAGGGCGATCGCCACCCCCGCAATACTGCCTAACCCCACCGTTGCCGAAACAGCCGTCGCCAAGGCTTGCAGCGAAGAGATTTGTCCTGAGGTCTCTGAATCTTGATCAATCTTCTCAGCCCCATCATCCGAAGGGAGCAGCATCTCCGTCGAACCCGCCAAGATCATCAGCGCATGGGGCAGGCCCCGCAGGTTGACAAAGCCTAGTCGCAGCGTCGTAACAATTGCTCCGATGGCTAGCCATAGCAATACGAAGGGGATGCCTGCAATATCAAAAAATATAGCCTGGGCGATCGCGGCCATGGCACCTGAAAGCAATTCCACCAACGGATTTAATTCCTTTACGGATCACGATCTCATTGGGTGAAACCGCTCAAATTCTCTGCTATTTGCCCTGTCCCTCTCTATCTAGAATGCCGCAATTCTCTGCAAATCGCTTGGGCGGCGGCGATATGCTGGAAGCCTTAGTACAGCAAGGAGTAGCCATGGTGTTGGAACGCATGGGAATTTTGCAGGGAGACATTACAACCTTAGCGGTGGATGCCGTGGTCAATGCAGCGAATAGCTCCCTCTTGGGAGGTGGTGGCGTGGATGGGGCAATTCACCGCGCAGCAGGACCGGAGCTGGCCATAGAATGTCGGCTTCTCAATGGTTGTAAGACTGGCCAGGCCAAGATCAGCAAAGCCTACCAGCTTCCAGCCCAACGTATTATTCACACGGTTGGTCCAGTCTGGCGCGGTGGTGCTAATAAGGAGCCTGAATTTCTGGCGTCTTGCTATCGCGAAAGTCTCAGTCTTGCCGTCGCCCATCAGCTCAAAACGATCGCTTTCCCTGCGATTAGCTGTGGCATTTACAGCTATCCCATTGAGCAAGCTGCCAGCATTGCTTTAGAAACGGTGCAGGAGTTTCTGAAGACCGATGCCGTTATCCAAGGCGTTAGCTTTGTTTGCTTCGGCGACGATACCTACGATGCCTATCTCGAAGCATTCGGGATGCTGTGCTAGAAGCTCCTGCTGATTGCGAAGGCCTAAGCCTGGCTCCAGAAACCGGGTGTTTGCGAAAGACCTGAAACAGGCACTAAGAATCCTGCTAAACACCTGGTTTCTCGTACCTCAACCCCAGCATCCCGCTACGATTCCCCTGCCAGCTTCCGCTTAGCCGCTTGCCAGAACACCTCTAATTCCTCGACCTTATAGTCCGCGATCGGCTTCTCCAGTGCTGCCTCCACCTGTGCGAATCGCTGCACAAACCGCCGATTGGTGCCGGTCAGTGCCGCCGATGGGTCGAGACCATACCAACGTGCGAGGTTCACCACCGTGAAAAGTAAATCACCCACTTCTTCTTGCTGATGGGACTTGTCTGATTCCGCGATCGCCTCCTTAAACTCCCCTAGCTCCTCCTCAAACTTCTCCCAAACCTCCTCCACCCTATTCCACTCAAACCCAGCCCCACCAGCTTTCTTCGAGATCTCCATTGCAGCAGACAAAGGTGGATTCGTTCGCCCTGCCTTCGCCAACGTCTCACTTAACGTTGCCACCGGATCCAATCCCTTTGCTGCCCGTTCCTGGGCCTTAATCTCCTGCCAAGCTCGCTTGACGGCCTCGGCATCATTCGCATCAGCCTGACCAAACACATGGGGATGGCGACGAATCATCTTGTCGCTGATGCTATCCGCCACCACTGCCAAGTCAAATTGCCCCTGGTCCTGGGCTACCTGGGCTTGCAGCACCACCTGAAGCAATAGATCACCCAGTTCCTCCGCAATATCTGCCTGCTCCGCTCGCTCCAGCGCATCTACCACCTCATAGGCCTCTTCAATCACAAAAGGCATTAGGCTCTGGGGCGTTTGGGCCAGATCCCAGGGACAGCCGTGCTCCGGCTCTCGTAGTTGGGCCACCACTGCGACTAAGCGTTCTAGGGAAGCAAGAATTTGGGGCGCAACGGTGGGCAAGGCAGGGAGAGAAGCAGCGCTCATGGGAAGGTCTCGTTATCGCTAGCGGCACCTTTTAATCCTATGCCGCATTCTGATCGATGCCGCATTCTGGCAGCAAGAGCCCCTGGCGTCTATTTCGTTTTTAGCCATGTCGTTTAGGCCGCTTATGCCGCTTCGCGGCCATGCGTTTGAGCCGTTTCTTTCGCCAACGTTTGACCGCACTGCCACTCCAATCGCTCAGGGCGTGACTCATTGCTCCGGCTTCCAGCCCTAGGAATAGCAGCAAGGCTTCTAGGGGATACTGCCATAGTTCTTGTTGTAAGCGCCGTAGTAACCATTCCAGTTGCATCAATGTCATCGCTTGCCAATGCTCTGGTGACTGCAATTGCGCCCAACAAACCACCGCCACCGCCACAAAGCAGAGTATCCAAGCTGCAAGGTAAAAGATCCGAAACACCGTCCCTAGCAGGGGACCGTGGGACAGCATGGAGCGATGAGCTATGGCTTTGCGATAGGGTAACCAAATCCAGCGCAGCGGTCCCCAGCGCTTGTAGGGCAGGGAGTGAATGTCCAAATCTGGACCAAACATGAGCCCACTAAATAAGAATCCACTGCCAAAGAGAGCCGTTTGCGCTGTGCTTTGGGTCGCTAAGGCAACGCCGCCTAGGAGGGGGAGCAAACTATAGAAGGTAATGCGATCGTGGGTGCGACCCGATGGCATAGGTGTAAAAAGTAAAAGGTGTTGGACAACAGATGCTGAGGCAACCTGTTTCCCATCTTAAATATTGCTTCTGCAAACGCCTAGGGGGATACCCCAGCGATCGCATCGGGGTTTAGGGCTAATCAAAATCGATCAGGGGATGGATTGACCGTCGTTTGATGAATGATATCGATGGAGCCATTGGAGGGGAGCCAGCCGATGGAGCAATGTGTATCCTCAAGACCCTCGACCCATGCGAGCCAATCCTATACTGCGAGCGATCGCCTTCTCTAAAGTCACCTCCGTCTCAATCTCTTCACCCATGAGATGCTGATAGCCTCCGACTGCACCAGTCCCAGCCAGTCGTACGACCAAAGCCATAGGCTGGGCTGATCTGCGGGCTTGCTGAGTCAACTGTCCCTGATATTCCACCAAGGCATCTGCCAAAATTCTGCAAGGCAACTGGCTACTGCGCCAATTGATCAAAATTACCTTGACCTCCCGCAGGCGTTCCAATGCCTGTAAGGCCTGGTTTAACTGACGCTTCAGGCTAAAAGCATCCAGCTCAGACTCCTTATCCCTGTGGATCGGGCGATCGTCTCTGGCTGACTCTAAACCCGCCTCTGTTGGAGCGGTATCACAGAATAATGTCCTATCTGTCCAGGCTATCCGAGGCAAGCTACTGTCATAGTGAATTTCGGGTGCCGAGGCTTGGGCTGCTATTCCTCTCCCCCCTTGGAGATTGACAAAGGCCGCCACTGAACTACCTTGCAACTGAAATTGCTCTAGGGTATTCATCGTTCGCCTAAAGCCGTTGCTGATCACGGCAATATTGCCCTCACCCAGCCGTACCAAGCGAGGTGGAGCAAAACGATTTTCTGGGGATGGGCTCGGACGGTTTTGGGGAGGTCTTGCAGGCGCTGAGTGCGTTGTCAGAACTATGTTCGGAATTTCCGCATTCCGAGGGGCCAAGTTCTTGCTCTCAGCGCCTTGGGCTAACTGGGCATAGGACAAGAGGGCAGGATGTATCACTGCTCCTGTTTGCATTGCGGCCTGGGCATGATGCTTCAAGGGGGAATTTGAGCTAAATGTGACTTCTCCTGCAAGGACCGTGATTTCCCCGGTGCTCCCCAGGGCTAAGGAATCCAAACAGCAACTCGTTAACTCCGCCCAGGTCATGAGGATATAAAGCTTCTCTAGCAAGTCGGCCAGCCCCTGTCCCTCTTGGTTTCCTAGGCCAAGCCTGCTAGCCAATATCAGTCCATCCTCGGCCTCAAAATCTCCTTTCAGGTAAATTTTCTCTATGTCTACCCCATCCTCTGGGAGTGAGCTTGTCCCTACGGTTTGAGCCCGACGCCCCCAGATCGTGGGCTTATTGGACTGAAGATCAAACAGCATCGCCAGGCTTAAATGCTGTTCTAGGCTGTAGTCTGCTTCCAGCAGAAGGTACTCCGGAAACGCACCATTAACCTTGCGGCTAAAGAGAGTTTGACAAGCGGCGATCGCATCAATCCGGTTAGAAGCAGTGATTCCCATGCCCCCTCGAACGGGGACTCGAAGATGACAGGGATATTGAATCGTCAACTGCCGTAAATCGGAGCGATGATAAATGCGCTGGGCTTCTAAAACCTGTATTTCAATGCCTCGCAAGAGTGGGGCGACTTGCTCCAGGCTCAGTGAAACCCCATTGCCACCGCTCGGTAAGACGCGCTCTTGTCCAGGCAATAAATCATGAGCACAGCATTGCCATGGATGATTCGAGGTCTCAGTTAATAAAAAATCCATAGATGGGGATGAACCCGAAAAACCCTGACAATCGATGGTGGGACTCCCACCTATTCAAAAAATATGACTGAACGAATGGGTAGATATAATTATCCTAGCGAATAATTTGTATAATCCTGTGTTGCCTCCCTCGCGTTTTCAAGCCTAAAGCTATTAACAGACGAGGCTTTAGCAATGATGGAGACGCAATTTGGTGATTTGGGCAAATAGGCTTCTCCGCTCAATCATTTCAACAATGTCTGTGGCTGCAATTCCCGAAGATTGTGCTTAGAGCACCAGTCTCAGCATGGACATTCAGTGTTGCTGGATGGTACCCGTCGCGAGATAGCATTCCAGCTCAGCAGGAGGGGGATAGACCTGGCCAGTTGATTGGCGGTGCCTCATTCCAGGGATCACCTTGGATCATTTAATAGGTTATTCGCTCAAATCATCACCTCGCTGCAACCTAGACTACAAAGTTCATCTAGGTTAACTGTTGCTCAAATAAATCAAATCAACTGATCTCAAGAAGACAGCAATCATTCATTGGTCTGCAACCTTCAACCAGATTAAAAAAGCACTGCCAGGGTGGAGAACTGGTTCCAGAGCTCCACTCAGCTTAAACGCGATTTTGGGATGAAATGGACCGGCTGGACTCTGGATCACAATGTGACCTTCCATTTGCTCCACCAGAGCCTTGGCGATCGCCAGCCCTAGACCTGTTCCAGGCTTACTCCCCTCCGCTTGCACCCCGCGATAATGACGCTCAAACAATCGAGATAAATCTCCTTCAGGAATGCCAGGACCGTCATCACTAATGACAATGCACTGCCAGGCCTGAGACTGCTCTGCTAGGGGCTCTTTGGGTTCAGCCTCCTGAGCCTCAGCCCAGGCTAGATCGATTCCACCGCAGTCCGTTAAAAATTCAGATACCGATCGCACTGCGATCGCCACAGTTCCTTTGGCTGAACCATATTTGAGACCGTTATCCACTAGGTTGCTTAAAACCTCACCCAGGGCATTTGGATCTGCCAACACCTTAGTTAGCCCAGGATTCAGGCTTGTCATCACCGATTGCCCTTGGAGCTGAGCGATCGCTTCCCAAGACGGCAATCGTTCGCGAATCAAATCCTCCAAGAGATGATGGCCTAAGACCAGAGGCTTACCTGTCAAAGGACTGACTAGCTCACTCGTTTCATTAGATAGAGCCGCTGCTAGAGCAGGCAATTCACCCTGGGGCAGCGCTAGGGGTAAGCCCTCTCCCGATGTTGCTGGGGGCTCTCCCAAGCGGTTTGAGTGCTGTTCGCTCGGCAGCAGAAGGGGTTGCGCCTGGGGGGCTGCGATAATTTCGCCCGTTATCGCCTCGGGTAAAGCAAAGCTATCCACCGTTTCCCCGATTTGGGTTAAAAGCCCCTGAAGGCGATCGCTCTCCCGCACAATTCCCGCTGCCACCGCTTGATTGCGATCCTCCGGCGATAACCGACGCACCAACAACTTGCCAAAAGTTCGCAAGGCCGTCAGCGGATTGCGAAACTGGTGCAGCAAATTATCAATAATGTCCTGCTGCTTTTCCTGGGCAATCTCTTGCTGATGAACACGGGTTTGGAGCCATTGAAGTCTGCGCTCCATAGCACAGGCCGTAGAAAGTGTTTGGGCAATCTTCTCCAGCTCGTTGTAATCATCCAGCTGCCAATCCTGACGCTCCCGGGCAGCTACCACCATGCCCACCGCTCGCCCATCAAACAGTAAGGGCTGCATGGCTTGATGTAGCAGACCAGCGCGAGATTCTCCACTCCCTAGCTCCCAGTCCGGCTCCAGTTCAGCCTCCGAGGCGGCTAACACTTCCTCTGGACCTTTTTCCATTGCTCGTTGCCAGCGGCGTAAGCGAGCCGACAAAAATGAGCCTAGTCCGCCTCCCGCTGACGGAGCTGTTTCATCAGAGATTTGCTGGACAAGCCCCTCATCTAAAGGATTTACCTCTCGGTGATCTCGCGCTTGCTCCTGGCTTGGGGAGCCTGTCAATTCTCTAGACTCTTGCTCCGCCCTTCTTGGTTTCCCAAGGCCTGGATTTGCAACCTCTCTCTGGGCTGGCGACAGTAAGCCCATGGAACCCAAGGCTGCTGCTGCATTCTCAGGATGAATAGCTACAGGAAGCCAGCCAGAATTTTCGCCTCCCAGCCATTCTTCCGCAATATACACGGCTCCCAAGCTAGCCCCTGTGGACTGGGACAGCAGTCGTAACTGCCCCTGGCACAAAGCGGCAAATTCGGAACTTACAAGGGATTTCATCTATGTTTCCCCTTTACCGAATCTAGCTCCAACCTCAGAACGTATCAACAAATCAAGATATGAATACTTTGACTGGCTTGTGACCCTGATATCCCCCATCACCATGATGATGGATTAAGCGCGGGCTACGAATTTTGCCGCCCTTCATTATCTCACTAAATGATTAAGGAAACTTGTAAAATCTAGAAAAAGTCGATACGATAACAACGGACTTGTATCCGCTTTAACAAAAGTGGGGTTCGATTAGGAGGTAAGCGCGTTGGCCAGAAGACGCAAAAGAAAGAGTCGCCGCCGGTTAGAGGGACGCCGAATTTTAGAGCATGTTCCCCAGTACAGCATTGAGTGTGGTGAAGATAAACCTGTAACCGCAGCTCGAAAGCATATTCACGCTGAAGGAATTGTTCCGCCAGCGCTGTTGCTAGTCAAGCGTAATGAGCATACAACAGACCGATATTTTTGGGCTGAAAAAGGTCTTTTCGGTGCTCAGTATGTCGAGGAAAATCACTTCTTGTTCCCAAGTCTGAAGCTTGCTGAAGAGGAAGATGACGAGGCCGAGGAGAATGAGGTGCTTACTTCAAGCGCTGTTTGAATTTAGGACAGCCTGAAATACCTGTTTTGGGTTGTTTGTCTTTAGCAGGAAACCCAATAAGATTTGTTTTTACGAATCTTATTACCTCAGCTAGTTCCCCTGATTTCTCTAATCTAATTCTTGACTGAATTGGATAACAAGAAGCATCTGCTTGTATAAGCAGATGCTTTTTGTTTGATTTAGGATACGATTTTTGACCCGGTCTTTTGGTGCCTTTCATCATCTATATCGTAATCAAGCCTGAAGCTCTAAGCTACAGAACCATTGCTGCGCTGCTTGCAAAGCTTCCATTGAAATTTCGTGGCCCATATTTAAGGGCGTAAAGTTGGCTTTAAAAGCATTGGCCTGGAGAAACTGATAAGTTTGCTGTGCTGCCCTAAAGGGCACCACAGCATCCTGTTGGCCATGGGTAATAAAGACTGGCGTCGTTGGGTTTACGGTGGTTTTAGTTAATTCTGGATGAAGGTAACCACTAAACACTGCGATCCCTCCCAATGCTAAACCTAATCCTACTTCCAGCGCCATTGCCCCTCCTTGAGAAAAGCCCATTAACACTGTTTGTTGGGGGGTCAGTCCACTTTCTTTGATCAAGCCTTCCAAATGATCCTGTAAGAGTTCCTTGCTCTGGTCTAAGCCAGGCCAAGAGGAATTTTCCAAGTCATACCACATCTTTCCTGTCTCGCTGTACGGATGAGCCATCGGTCCATTGGGGGCACTCACCCAACAGTCGCCTAGTGCAAGGGCAGGAACTAGGCCTGCAACATCTTCAGCATTAGAGCCCCAGCCATGGAGGAGCATTACCAATGCTTGAGGAGCTGCTCCACTTTTGGGGGATAGCAGAAGACCAGATAAAGTCATGAAAACTTTGTCACGCGTTAGCGCGAAATGAGAGTGACTGGATCACCCGAAAAAGGATGACCATACAAGCCTAAACGTTTAGCGAGTACAAACCACACCAAGGCTAAGGAACGAGAATTCGATCTCATTGTTAGGGGGCACATGCTAGAGCAATCATGCTATGCCACTACGATAGGAGCCGGTCTTGCTTGAATTTTGCCTCCTAATCCTAGGTGATGTGAATGGCTACTGACTCAAAAAGGCAGCCCCCAGGGGCTGCCTTTTTGAGTCAGTGTTAATTAACTAGACGTAAGCCATTGGGGTTGAGGCCTAATCAGCACCCTGAGAAAGGAGTTCACGTTTCTCGCCCGCAGAGACCTGGACTTGTCCGTCAGCATCGACATCAACAGTTGCAGCATCACCATCTTTCAGACGACCTGACAGAATTTCTTCTGCTAAGGAATCTTCTAAGAGTCGCATAATAGCGCGACGTAGAGGACGCGCACCGTAGCTTGGGTTATAGCCTTCTTCGATGAGGCGCTCTTTGAACCGGTCCGTCACTTTTAGATCGATTCCTCGCTCTGTCAGGCGGCCAAAGACTTCTTGCAACATGATAATTGCAATTTCTTTGACTTCGTCCTTGGTGAGCTGGCGGAAGACAATGATCTCGTCCAAGCGATTGAGAAACTCAGGACGGAAGTACTGCTTGAGCTCTTCGTTCACTAGAGCGCGAATGCGATTGTACTGAGAATCTGAGGCATCTTCGCCAGAGAATTCAAAGCCAAGGCCGCCGCCACCCTTCTCAATTACCTTCGAACCAATGTTCGAAGTCATGATGATCAGCGTATTTTTGAAATCAACGGTGCGTCCCTTGGCGTCGGTCAGGCGACCATCTTCCAAGATTTGCAGCAGGAGATTAAATACGTCTGGGTGAGCTTTCTCGATTTCGTCGAAGAGCACAACAGTGTAGGGGCGACGGCGCACCGCTTCGGTGAGCTGTCCCCCTTCGCTGTAGCCTACATAGCCGGGAGGAGAGCCAATCAGCTTGGAGACTGTATGGCGCTCCATGAACTCCGACATATCCAAGCGGACCATGGCATCTTCGGAACCGAAGAAGTAAGCTGCCAATGACTTCGTTAGCTCTGTCTTACCAACACCTGTGGGGCCGGAGAAGATGAAGCTAGCAATGGGTCGGTTGGGGTTCTTGAGGCCAACGCGGGCGCGACGAATGGCGCGAGAAACAGCTTTCACTGCTTCATCCTGACCAATCAGGCGACCATGGAGGGTGTCCTCCATGTGCATGAGCTTCTCGGATTCGGACTCAGTAAGCTTATTGACTGGCACGCCAGTCCAAGCAGCCACCACTTGGGCGATATCCTCTTCGGTGACGACGGGAGAAACAATGCTCTCATCATCAGCGTCAGCGGCCTTTTTGTTCTGGGCGATGGAACGGATTTCAGACTTGATCTCCATTTCGCGATCGCGCAATTCACCCGCCTTATCAAAGTCTTGGGAGCGGACAGCATCGTCCTTATCCCGAAGAACCTGGCGCAGCTCCTTATCCAATTCCTTAGCTGCGGGAGGTAACTGGGAATTGAGTAGGCGAACGCGAGAACCAGCTTCGTCGATCAAGTCGATTGCCTTGTCCGGCAAGAAGCGATCTGAAATGTAGCGATCGGCGAGTTGAGCCGCAGCTTCAAGGGCATCGTCGCCAATCTTGAGCTTGTGGTGCTGCTCATAGCGTTCACGCAAACCATGGAGAATTTCGATGGTTTCTTCAACGCTGGGCTCACCGACCATAACGGGTTGGAAACGACGTTCGAGGGCGGCATCCCGCTCGATGTGCTTACGGTATTCATCAAGGGTCGTAGCACCGATGCATTGCAACTCGCCCCTAGCCAAAGCAGGCTTGAGGATGTTGGCAGCATCAATGGCACCTTCCGCGGCACCCGCACCAATAAGGGTATGAACCTCATCAATAACTAGGATGACGTTTCCAGCCGAACGAATCTCGTCCATGATCTTTTTGAGGCGTTCCTCAAATTCACCACGGTACTTTGTACCAGCGACGAGAAGACCGATATCCAGGGTGACAACCCGTTTCTCTTCGAGGATGTCTGGGATGTCGTTATTTGCGATGCTTTGAGCGAGGCCCTCGGCGATCGCGGTTTTACCCACACCCGGTTCACCGATGAGAACAGGATTGTTCTTGGTACGGCGACCCAGGATTTGGATCACGCGCTCAATCTCTTTCTGACGACCAACGACTGGGTCAAGCTTTCCGTCAGCAGCCATCTGAGTCAAGTTAGAACCAAACTCGTCCAGGGTTGGAGTTTTGGTACGACCGCCACCGCCACCAGAAGTCACCTCAGCGGTTTCACCTAGCTGACGAATCACTTGGGTGCGAACCTTGGAGAGGTCAACACCTAAGTTCTCGAGAACGCGGGCGGCAACGCCTTCACCTTCGCGAATCAAACCCAGTAGCAAGTGTTCGGTGCCAATGTAATTGTGACCTAACTGACGGGCTTCCTCCAAGGAGAGCTCTAGGACACGCTTCGCACGGGGCGTAAAGGGGATCTCAACGGCAACAAATCCTGAGCCGCGACCAATGATTTTTTCAACTTCAATTCGTGCGTCCTTGAGGTTAACCCCCATGGACTTCAGAACCTTTGCGGCAACGCCGGTTCCTTCACCAATCAAACCAAGCAAGATTTGCTCAGTTCCTACAAAATTGTGGCCCAGGCGTCTTGCCTCTTCCTGAGCCAACATGATGACCTTGATGGCCTTTTCTGTGAAGCGTTCAAACATGGGCGTACCTTACATCACCTGCAGCGGCCGGTTAACTAACTTTAGCACAGGCAACAAGTTGTGCTGTCTCAGGTGAAACAGAATCCGGGTGCGGTTTTCACGACTTTTTAAAGTATTTCTCAAGAGAGATGTCATGGGAGGGTGCAGACCATCCGGATTCATGCAAGCGGAGCAAGATTTGGGGGGCTTTGTCCTGTATGGATTGGGAGACGTTGGCGGATTGCAAATTCTTCAGCTGTAGGATTGCCGCATCCTCTCCATTGTTCTGGTAGTAATTGCGACGATGGCTGAGCAATTTGAAGCCAAACTTTTCATAAAGGTTAATAGCGCGGGTATTGCTCACTCTCACTTCCAGGGCAGCCCATGACATTTCACGCTGCTGGGCAGCTTGGAGCATGACCCACAGCAGATATTGGCCTAGACCTTGTTTGCGATAGGTGGGGTCTACAGCTAAGAGGGTGATGTGGGCTTCATCCAGGATGGACCAAAGGCAGGCCCAAGCAATGAGGTCTTGTTGCTCGGTTTCCAATAGCCAGAGGTCACTGCGATCGCTTTCGATTTCCCGCAGATAGCCTCCCTCACTCCATAGACCTCCTAGACAGCGACGGTCTAGTTCCAATATTGGCTGGATGTCGCTGGGCTGCAAGGGCCTTAAATGGAGTGATCTCAGTTCTGATGGCATGAAGTTTGTTTCAGGTGGGTTAGCCTAAGGGACTGGGGTGGGAGATGCGGTCTTTTGGATATCTGGAATAATGTTCTGCTTAGCAGTGCTGGTGACATGTTCGCTCATTGGTTAGAGCCGGTGCATCCTTGTGTTCGGGGTTATTTAGGAGCAGAGAGATAAGAAGCAGAAAAGATTAGGCCAACTCGTAAGGATTGGATAGCGCAAGCCAGTAGACTAACTGAAGCGAGCTATCGCCAAGGGCGATCGCCCCGAAATCTAAACCACTCGGTGTCGTTCTCGCTTTGCCCACTCTTCGCCCAGCACCTTGAACCGGCCATGGTATCGACGCAATCCCGTCCCTCTTCATCCGCTAATGCAGCTTCTGGTCTGCAATATCTTGAGACTTCGGCTGAAGGGCGATCGCCTAATCAAAGCCTCCTGCCTTTGACTGCTGAGGTCAATGACAAAGACCACTTAGTGGTCGGCGGTTGCGATGTCACTGAGCTGGTTAAAGAGTTCGATTCTCCCCTCTATATTCTCGATGAGGTTAGTCTTCGTACAGCTTGTCAGCAATATCAAGGTGCCCTAGCTAAGCATTATGGTGGGGAAGCCTTGGCCATTTACGCCTCTAAAGCCTGGAACTGCTTGGCAGTCTGTGCTGTGGTGAAAAGCGAAGGCATGGGGATTGATGTGGTTTCCGGTGGAGAGCTATACACCGCACTTCAGGCAGGCTTTGAGACCCAGAAGATTTACTTCCATGGCAATAACAAGTCTCGTGAAGAGCTAGCCCAAGCCGTCGAGATTGGCTGCAACGTTGTCGCGGATAACTGGCTAGAACTTCGTACTCTGGCTGAGCTAGCTAAGGCCCAGGGCAAGGTTATTTCTGTGATGCTGCGCTTCACGCCCGGCATTGAATGTCACACCCACGAATATATTCGTACGGGTCATATCGATAGTAAGTTCGGCTTTGATCCCGAGCAGCTAGATGGGGTCTTTGAATTTATTAAGGCTGAAGCCAGCCTGGATTGCATTGGACTCCATTGCCACATTGGCTCTCAAATCTTTGAAATCCAGCCCCACCGTGATTTGGCGGGCGTTTTAGTCGATGCCTTCCTCAAAGCTCAATCCCATGACCTAGGCGTTCAGCAGGTCAATGTGGGCGGTGGTTTAGGCATTCGCTACACCGAGTCCGATGATCCCCCAAGCATTACAGCCTGGGTTGAGCAGGTTTGTGATTCCATGACCCAAGCTTGTGAAGCGAAAGGGCTGGCCTTGCCCAAGATAATTTGTGAGCCCGGCCGCTCCCTGATTGGATCAGCCTGTGTGACGGCTTACACCGTGGGCAGCCAGAAGGAGGTCCCCGGCATTCGCAAATACATCACGGTTGATGGTGGAATGTCCGACAACCCACGCCCCATTACCTATCAGTCTGTTTATCGGTCTGTGGTGGCGAATAACATGAGCGCCCCTTGCACAGAAACGGTCACCGTCGCGGGCAAGCATTGTGAATCGGGTGACGTGGTTATTAAGGATGCCAGTCTGCCAACAACCGATTCCGGTGACATTCTGGTTGTCATGGGTACAGGAGCTTACAACTACAGCATGTCCTCCAACTACAACCGTTTGGCACGACCTGCTGGTGTCCTTGTTAAGGATGGTCAGGCTGAGGTGATTCTACGGCGGGAAACTCTGGAGGATTTGGTGCGGTTTGATGAACTGCCAAGTCGCTTAGCCTAGTTGATGGTGACCCTCAGCAAATTTCTGCGGATGGGCTGGCTATCATTCCTAGAGCTAAGTTAGATCCAAAGTTAGAACTTTAGCTCCTCTTTGGCTCTGGGGGAGGGCAGCTTGGCTAGGCCGATTTCAACACATGAGAAGACTTGAGCATTTAGTTGTGAGATTTAGCTGCGCGATTTAGCTCACAGCTAAATGCTCAAGTCTGTTGAAATAGACTAAATCGCTTTTGGGCATGGTTGTAGCCTGCTTTCGCTCGGGTCTCTTCTCTGAGCTTGGGATTTATTCCAAGATGTTCGGTAAGACGAAAGCTCCTATGGCAGAGTCTGGTTCCCAGGCGGCACTATTGGCTGTCGTAAGCCATCAAGGTAGATCTTTCTCATTTGTTGAGGGGGTTATGTTCTGATGAGAAAGACTTTCCAGGTATTACAGCTCGGTGGTGAGAGCATTCATGCAAGCTGGGACAGTTCTGCTCTGGAAAGCAATTGATGGCCTGATGTGTTTTGCTGTAATGCGCTGCTGAACTCTAGATTTCTCTGCCAATTGTGCCGTATTTCGGTTCAATAGAAGAGTTATGCTGAGACGGCTCTAGGCTAGATGTCTCTGCGATTTTAGAGCTGGCTCCTGGCTTCATCGGGGCAGGTACTTGAGCAACAGATGGCAAGGGTTGTTCAGGGCGCGATCGCGTTAACTATATTTAACCCAACCAGCCATTACGCCATTCCGTTGAGAACTTGGGTCGCTTCCCTAGGCTGCCATACACAAGTTGGATTGTTGAATGCGTCCTAACCAGTCGTTCCCCCTAGTACCGTCCTCGTCCTTTAATGCTCACCCTGTGGCAAAACTGGCTTAATGCGTTCTTAGCTCCCACATCGAGCTGGGTGACGACGCTGGCGGACATCAGCCTAGTCCTGCTGGTCACTTTTTTGATGCTATCCCTCATTGGTGAGCGGCAGACCCTTTGGATGGTGAGGGGATTTGTGATCCTAATGTTGGTCGCATTCTTGAGTAAGACGCTGGCTCTGACGCGGCTTAACTTCCTGCTCAATAATTTGGTGCTGGGTGCCGCTCTGGCCATGGCGATGGTGTTGCAGTCTGAAATCCGTCGTTTCCTGGAGCAATTGGGGCGGGGGCAACTGCTTCAGCTTTTTTCATCCCGGAAAGCTCTTTCGGCCAAGTCAGATGTGGTGGATGAGGTGGTGGATGCCGTTAAGGAGTTATCCCAGAATCGCACCGGAGCTTTGATCATTATTGAAACGGCTGATCCCATTGATAAACGGGATTTTTCGGTACCTGGGGTGAAGCTGAATGCCGAGCTGTCTAAGGAGCTGCTGCAAACGATTTTTCAAACCTCGACGCTGCTCCATGATGGAGCGGTGCTCATGCGGGGATCGCGCATTGTGGCTGCTAGTGTGATTTTGCCCATTTCAGAGCGAACTGCGGCCCGTCGTCTGGGGACGCGCCACCGCGCTGCCATGGGCATTACCGAACGGGTAGAAAATTGCATCTGTGTGGTGGTTTCTGAAGAAACGGGCTCCATTTCCCTGGCTGAACGCGGTATCCTAAATCGGCCCCTGACCAGCAGTAAGCTGAGGGAGCTTTTGCAAAATCGGCTCTCCCAGTCTGTGGAGTTGGAGGCTGTGGCTCCGGATTTGCGAAACCTCAGCCGCCGCCTCAGTGGCCAGTCCATGCTTTGGTTTTCCAAGGCTTGGGAGCGTTTTAGACCTTCGGCATCGCGAGAAAGAAAATGACGGCGAATCTCACCGCCCTTCAACATCTACCCCCAGACCTCGTGGCCGATCGCATGCCTAGCCATGTGGCTGTGATCATGGATGGTAATGGTCGCTGGGCAAAAAAACGAGGCCTCCCTCGCATCATGGGGCATAAGCGGGGCGTCGATACGCTGAAGACGCTATTGCGCTGCTGCGATGATTGGGGAGTGGGTGCCCTGACGGCCTATGCCTTTTCCACAGAAAACTGGGGTAGACCCAATGATGAGGTTGAATTCCTCATGGTCTTGTTTGAGCGGGTGCTGCGCCGGGAGTTGGCGGAGCTAATGAATGAAAATGTCCGAATTCGCTTTGTCGGTAATCTCCAGGCTCTTCCCCTATCGCTCCAAGGGGAGATTGGGCGGGCCATGGCAGATACGGCAGAAAATACTGGCATTGAGTTCACGGTTGCGACGAACTACGGGGGCCGTCAGGAGATTGTTCAGGCTTGTCAGGCTCTAGCTCACCAAGTCAAGCGGGGTGAGCTAGAGCCTGAGGATATTGATGAAAGTCTTTTCGAGCGCAACCTCTATACCCAAGGCCTAGAAGACCCCGATTTGCTGATTCGCACCAGCGGCGAAATGCGCATTAGTAATTTTCTCCTGTGGCAGCTTGCCTATGCTGAGATGTACATCACGGATACGCTTTGGCCAGATTTTGATCATGGTGAGTTTCACCAAGCCTTGGTGTCCTTTCAGCAGCGCCATCGGCGGTTCGGCAAGCTTTAGACATTTGCAATGCTTTGCTGTTTAGCGCATGAGCTGATTGCGGGAAGGCTGCGCGATCGCCTTGTCATCGCGTAGCTGTTGAATGCGGGCTTGTAGAGCATCGCTGGCAGCAAGGGAGCGTTGGGCACCAGATGGGCGGGGTTGTTTGGATGCTTCTGCGGCCTCTTGTTGGTCATATTGCAAGGCCACGGCATAGGCCAATGCCTGGCGCAGCATGGTAGCTCCTGATCCCTGGCAGCAGGAGTACCAGCGCTGGGTTGAATTGCCGGGAGCTGAGTAATTAACCCAGTGAGCGACTGCACCATAGGCGTGCCATAGGCTCGGTTCTGGGTTTGTGGAAAATATTTTGAGGAGTTGTCTCCGTTGGAGGAGGCGATCGCTCGCTGGCGTCTGTGAAGGAGGATAGGGGCTTTCATCCAGCAAGCGGTCAAAATACCGCAGAGCCTGGGAAGGGCGGAGGGGAGCTTGGTTCAGGCTGTTGTAGAGGCTACGGCGAATGGCGAATTCTTGGCCTAGCTCTAGCTGCATTGCCTGGAGTTGAGTGATGCGTTGGATAAAGCTAGCCTGGGCAGAAATCTTGAATTCCCGACCGACACCGTCCAAGGTTGAGAGGGCTAATTCTGCTCCAAGATGATGGCAAGCTGGCAAGAGGCGTAAGCGCAGGTCCCCAGTCTGGGTTGTGCCAATGTAGAGATAGGGCACAAGCTGCATGGCTGACTTGACGGGAGCGGATGGCGTCTCGATATCTCCGGGTGAGCCATCGAGCTCCATTAATTTTGCTAGGACCCATTGTTCAACGTTTTGGCTTGCATGTGCTTCTTCGTCCTCTGTGATTGCTGGGCACCATTTGCCCGCTGCCACTTGTTCTAGCTGTCCTCCCGCAAAGAGTGGAGCTAGGGTTTGCCAAGGGGAGCGATCGCCTAGGGGCACATAGCGTTGACGACGCAGGGTGAGGCGATCGCGGAAAGAAGCTAGCTGTATATTTTGGCTTTCACCAGACTGAGAGAATAGGGCATCGGTGAGGGGAAAATTATCGGACCATTCTTCGGTGGCTGAGCCATTCTCGTCATCACCCTTTGCAGCATCTGTGATGGTAGAAGCCTCTGTGGAATAAGCATTCGAAATTGCAGCGAGCCACAGGGGCTTCACCAATACTGTGGGCGTGCCAACTGCTGGACTTGTCATAAAGCTCTCTGCTCTAAAGACGAAAACTGCGCATTTCCCCTTACGTAGTCTTAACGTCTTAGAGAGAAAAATAAAACCGTATAGTGGCCGGATCCCAGATCTGTCTGTCTCTTAAGTTCGCCTAGAAAAATGGAGAGCGGGTGACACCCGCTCTCCACAGTCAATCTCAATCATTCCAAACTTCCCGTCCTTTCCCGTCCTATTGGTCCGTCCCCAGCAGTTGCAACTTATATAGGCTTGCATAGAGACCATCCTGGTCTAGCAAAGCATCATGGCTACCTGACTCAATCAACTGCCCCTGCTTTAGCACTAGGATGCGATCCACATTACGAATGGTCGAGAGTCGGTGGGCAATGATGATTGCCGTGCGTTCCTCCAGCAAGACATCCAGCGCTTCCTGAATATCAGCCTCTGTTCCCACGTCCAAGTTGGAAGTGGCTTCATCCAAGACCAAAATACCGGGGTCTCGTACCGCGACCCTGGCAAAGGCAAGGAGCTGCTTCTGTCCACCCGATAGGTTAGAGCCCCGCTGACGAAGCTGGGTTTTGTAGCCCTGGGGCAAGCTTTCGATGAAATTAGCAACGTTGGTCTTTTCCGCCGCCTGCTGAATTTCCAAATCGCTGTAGGACTCACCCAGGGCGATATTTCCCTTCACATCCCCGGCAAACAAAAAACCATCCTGCAAGATCACGCCGAGGTGTTGGCGCAGTTCTGCCTGGGGCAGGTCGCGAATATCAATCCCATCGATCAGAATGCGGCCTTGGGTCGGTTCGTAGAGACGGCAAAGCAAGCGAATAATGGAGCTTTTGCCTGCGCCAGTCGGGCCGACGAGGGCGATTTTCTCGCCGGGTTTGATCTCGAAGTCTAGATTTTTGAGAACTAACTCGTCGGCCTTGTAGCCAAATGAAACATGCTCAAACCGAATCGAGCCTCTTGCGCTGTGGTCGCCTGCTTGACGTTCCAGCGTGGCAACGTTTTCGGTACGGTCCTTAATCTCAATCGGTTCACTCAGCAGATCGCTGATGCGCTCTACTGCGGTGAAGCCGGACTGGATGGAAGTAAATTTCTCGGCGAGTTGACGCAGGGGCTCAAATAGCTTTTGGGCAAAGATGATGAAAGATGCCAGTTGGCCGAGGCTCAGGGGGCCATCGAGTAATAGACGGCTACCAAGGAAGAGGATGCCCGCGATCGCCGCCAGTGAGATCCACTCCAGCGTGGCCGAAATCGCCGAGTCATGAAAAATCGTCTTATCAATTTCAGTGATGTAGCGCTGATTCGACGCCCGAAACATCTCGCTGTTGTAGCGCTCCCGGCGAAACAACTGCACCACATCAATGCCCGTGACATTCTCCTGAAGCATGGAGTTGAGGCTAGATAGCTCATCCCTGGCCTTGGAGTTCGCCAGACGATACTCCCGCTGGAAGTAGACAATAATCAGCGTCACTGGCAGCAGCATCACCGTCAGCATTAGAGCCGGTTGCCATTGCAACAGAAACATGGCAATGGTCAGGGTGAGCAGTGAGAAAAGATCGCTAACAATGCCGATCGCCCAAGTAGAAAATACATCCCCCAAGGCCTCAACATCACTGGTTAAGCGCGTAATCAAAGCCCCCACCGGAGTTCGGTCGAAGAAACGCACTGCAAGGGAGGTGACATGGCCAAAGAGGTCGGCCCGGATCGAAGCGGTCATCCGTTGACCCACTTCCTGGACCAAGTAACCTTGCCAGCCCCGCAGGGCCAAGCGCACCAAAATCGTCCCCAGCAGCACCGCAGATAATAGATTGAGCCCGTCGATCACCGGCATCTCTGCACTGACGAGCTGTAAGGCCTGGCCTAAGGCTTGTACTTTC
>CALIGI010000088.1 GCA_938021205.1 uncultured Pseudanabaenaceae cyanobacterium | reverse complement strand
GCTCACCTTTAATCAAGGTCCAGGCATAGGTGAAGATCGCCAGCAGAACCGTCCCCACCACAAAGTCTCCAGCCAGGGTCAACTCCCGTAGGGCAAATAGGCGCAGGATGCAGAGCAGCAACAAAGGCAGCTCCACGCCATAGAACAGCTTCATCACCTTGCTAGGCTGTTTGAGGAAGCGAACGCCTAGGCCCATGGAGCCCAGGGGACCGGCCAGAAAAAGGGCGAGGGAAAGGGTGAAAGGGAGCGGAATTTCGCCCGTGGCGGTGGCCAGGATAAGGGGAATGCCAACGAAGGGCAGGATGCCGCAGTAAATCAAGCCAGCAAATAGCAGGTTCCAAATCCAGAATGCGCTGAAGCCAAGCACTTTCAGGACGGGCAGGAGCGGGAAGCGGGAAACGCGGCTAAGGGCCTGCTGAAGCATCATGGTTCGCTGCGGCAAAGGTTGTTGCTAGTAGACACAAGGCTGGGAAGCACCGTTCCGTATAGATCCTTTTCATTAAAGAGAGATAGAGGCAAGAGTCCAGACTAATGAGATGAAAGCTGGGAACTCGAAGAATCTTCTTGGAATCCGCTTGGGCTGGCTTTGCCCTATGAAAAGTAGAAAGCTGTTTGTTTTGGCCGCGATCGCCCTCTCCCTATCCAGCTGTGGCGCGGTGGATTACGTGAAAGAGGAAGTTGAGGCCACAGAGCTGATTCAGAAAGACGTAGCCGAGCAGGGCTGGGATAATGTCCAAATCGGCTGAAATATCAGTAATGGCAAGCTGAAAATGTCTCTATTCAGCTAGATGTAGAGAATGTGCGATCGACAAATGTTGGCAAGCTTGAGCAGGTTGTGAAAGCCTCTGTGGTGGGACATTTCAAGAAAAAGCCTGAGTCGCTGGTAATCAGCATCTTTACAGAGTCAAATAACTAGAAAAAAGTACAGCGACCCGCAAGATCGCTGCACTTTTCGCCAAGCTAAAGCAAAGGCTAATTTATGAGGAGACTGCGACTTTAACCTCATACTTCTCAAGAGCACCTTTCAGCTGATCAGCGTATCTATAGATATCACTAATAGAAGATATTTCTTCTTTGTACTCGTCTTCTTTATCAAAGAGTCCAATTCGCTTAATTGACTTACTATTCAGATATAAGCGACAGAGAGGACGCCAAGAGTTACTGTCCAGCAAAACATTAAAATAGTTACGAGTATCTTTCCAAGTAATTCGTCCTGGGTCTGTTTCGCTTGCAAGAATAGCTTGAACGATATGATAGCCCTGAAGCTCTTCCTCTGTTGTCTCAATACCATCACCAATGTTTTCGCTATTTGACTCTTCATCTTCAGCAGACTCATCAGCGAGCTCCACTTGCAGATCTGCCGAAACAGCCATCGCTGTTTGAAGACGTGCATTAACTTGAAGATTCACAAATTCCTTCAAAGCCTGCTTTGTAATTTCTCGAAATTGCTCAAGCTTCTTGGGACCAATCACACCTGAATAAGTTGCCTTGGCTAAAACCTTCACAAAGTCATCACTAGGATCTTTCGCTTGGCTAACCAGGATTTTTCTAAATTCCCTTGTGTACTTCAACTCCCAAGCAGCAGGAAGCATTTCCTCAATATTGAAGGCAGCTTTAGTAAGCTTCTTTAGTTCTTCAACTGGAGCATGTTCTAGATCGAGAATATTGAGTTCCAAGAATGGACGCTCATCCATCACATTAGGCTTCTCAAGATCTGAGTAGAAGCGATAAATCACGCCATCAGTCAAAACACCAATCCGAGACTCCGTGACATGAAAATACTTATGAAGCTGCTTCTTATGAACATCATCTAAGTTAGTTCCATATGACTTACATTCAATCAAGATGACAGCTTTTCCATCTAGCATGATGGCATAGTCAACCTTGTCGTTGTTCCTTCCAGGAACATCAGCAGTAAACTCAGGTACAACTTCAGAGGGATCAAAGACGTTATAGCCTAATGCATTAATAAAAGGCGCAACCAGCGCCATTTTCGTCGCTTCTTCAGTTTTTATATTATCTAGCTGTTTTTCAGCTGTACTCGACAAAGCTTTAAGTTGATCGATGAAATCCATATCAGAGACGGTCCAAGTTGATTCGCGCGCATTAAGACCTACCTCTACAGTGGATGGCAACGGGGCATGCTGGCCCTGCGCTTAGACACACTGAAGAGATAATATTACCTAATTAAGCCCCTGAGAGATATTTAGTCCTACGCACCACTACGGAATCTAAACTTATCTATCCGGAAAAACTAAACATATTTGCCTATTTCTGGATTTCAGCTGGGGTTAGGTTGTCTTGAAAATCCTGCTGAATCAATATCTCTATTTCAGTCCAATGCTCATCAGTGATTGAGCTAGGCAAACAATTGCTCCATAGCACAGTTAAACCCTGGCAACAGCGGAGACGTAATCTCATCCCCAGGAAACAACGTATAAACCAACTGCAACACCGCATCATGCCGCCGATAAACCTCCACCTGGGGCGATCGCCAGTTAATAATCCAATATTCCAAAACACCCCGCTCACCATAGAGCTTCAGCTTCATCTCGCGATCGCGCTGCTCATTCTTCGTCCCTTGGGACAACACCTCAACCACCAGCTCCGGCGCAACAACCAAATGCCCCTCATCATCCAGGCCTTCCTTGAGCCGCTCCTGGCTAATCCAGACCAAATCAGGAATCACATTATCCGCATCCGTAAAGATAATGCCCGGTGTTGCCACCGCCTCCCCCAGCCCCGTCTCCAAAGACCAGGAATCTAAAGCATTGACCGCTCTCGTGCTCGCCTTTTGGTGTCCCCAATGCGGTGCACGAGTCACAAGCAACTCTCCATCAATAATCTCGTAACGATTGCTGCTC
>CALIGI010000087.1 GCA_938021205.1 uncultured Pseudanabaenaceae cyanobacterium | reverse complement strand
CTCTTATTGTCAGGAAATCCTGATAACTGAGCAGCTTAGTTCTTTGACGAGAACTTTGGCTTTAAGCTTTCAATCTATTGCTCTGTCTAGGTTCTGGCGTCTGCCCGGAACCGAAGTCCCGTTTGGCGCTTTACTAAAGTAGCAGGGAATGGCAAATTGATGCAAGCTTTTTTGGAAAGTTTTTTTGGGAAGCTAACAACGCCTATGAATGCGTTGTTTTAGGTTTTCGGAATTAGCGCAGTTGGCGCTCCATGAGTAGTTGCGGCTCTATATTCTCGAGGCCGACGAGTCCCTCTAGTTGCGCTAGGCGTTGGAGGCTATCTGCTATCTCGCCTGAAATTGCATGAATCCAGGCTCCTTGGGGTGCAAAGTCTAAGACTTTGGTTATGGCATAGCCTGCGGCTTCTATGTCTGCGGCTCGATCTCGTGCATCCACCCCATCTTGAAATCGAATAAAAACTTCTCCAGTGGGGACAACTGCAATGCTGCCATCGCCATAGACCGGCAACGGACTCTCTCCTCCATTACGCTGTCGAGAAACGGTCGGTGCTCCCTTGAATAGAGCGATTGCTCCTTTTTCATCTCTAATCACAGTCACTGCGCCGACCGGTTCTGCTTCTGGGTCAGTCAACCGAATAGCGTAGTATCCAGACCTTTGCTCATAGGTAGCTGCATCGGGCTGGGAGCTAGCGGTGATTTGATCAGGATATCGGGAGAATTCCGCGCTCGCGTCAGGCTGATTCACGGGCTGTTCCATGGAGGGAAGGCAAGATAAGAGCGACTGTACGAACTCAAAGGAAAAGGATAAGTAGGCCGCTGTCGTGGTGAGCTGCATAGGCGGAGGAATTTGTGCTGCTATGGGCTCAGCGGAGATTAATGCAGCAGAGCCAGGTAGCTGGCATTGCAGCCATAGAAATATAAGTAAAGGCATCAGCATCCTAGGTATCGAGATACTGCAACGAACTTTCACAGCGTAAATCGAGATTTCGTAGTTGGGAGCCGCGTAGCGCCACCCAGCAAATAGTGCTTAGGGCATAATGCGCTCTCTGACGGGTCTGGCAAAGCTTGTAAAGAAGGTTATCGCCCATCCCCTCAGACCAAATTAAATGTGGCAGTTTGAGGGGGGATTTGCTGCGCTGTGTCATAGATAGCGCTACTGAATCCGGAAACGCGAGGAAACAATATGCCGATCTATCGCTATGGCGGCCAACAGGGCAGAGCCTACGAGCTGGATACCAGTGATGACTATATGGTTGTGCGGACCAGTAGTCGCAAGTCGCTGTTTAGCGATCGCCCCTACGAAGCCGCAGCGATTTCCCCCCAGTCTCGTCGATTGCTGTCTCGCTTTGATCGAGTAACGCAGTTTCGGGCAGCAGGGGTAGAGGTATTGCGGACAAAGACTCGGGAAAATGCCTTAACCCTTCGAGATAGGGCGCGAGAACAACTCCAAGCGGAAGATGAAGTTCAGTTTGCAGGGCGTGTATTGGTTGAGCCCAGCTCCCAATGCCCGGTGATTTACACCGAGAACCTATTTATAAAATTCCAAAGTCGGACGGCGGAAGCAACCTGCCGGGAGTTGATTGAGCGCTACGGGCTGAGCGGACGGACAATTAATTTCACCCGCAATGCCTATTTTCTGAGGGCAGCACAGGGAACTGGCTCGCAAGTATTCGAACTCTCAGAACAGTTGCTGAGTGAAGGCATTGTGGAGTTGTGCCATCCCGAACTAATTCGTCATTTCAACCAGCGCCAGGTACAGCGTGGCAACATTCAAGCCAATGGCGTAGGCAGCGACTTGCCCAAAGCCTTTCAACAACAGTGGCATTTAGCCAGGACAACTATTGATAACAAGGCTATTGATGCTAGTTCGAATGTGGCTGCGGCTTGGCCCTTGAGTCAGGGCAATGGCATCACTATTGCAGTAATTGACGATGGCTTTGATCTTGAGCATGAGGAATTTAGCTCCCCTGGCAAAATTATTGCCCCCAGGGATGCGACTCAAGATACGAATAATCCTAGACCGGGACGGCGGGATAACCATGGAACGGCTTGTGCTGGGGTGGCCTGTGGCGATGGTCGCTTTGGCGCAACTGGGGTAGCCCCGAAGGCAAAGCTGATGCCGATCCGTTTGGCTTCGGGCTTGGGCTCCATTGCAGAAGCAGAAGCCTTTGCCTGGGCGGCTCGCCAGGGCGCAGACATTATTTCCTGTAGCTGGGGTCCACCAGATGGAGCTTGGTTTGATCCGGATGACCCATTACACAATCGGGTGGTGCCTTTACCCGATTCAACCCGTTTAGCCATGGAATTTGCCCTGGAACAAGGTCGCGATGGTAAGGGTTGCGTGATTTGCTGGGCGGCGGGTAATGGCAATGAGCTGGCCGATAACGATGGTTATGCCAGTTTTGAGAAGGTGATTGCGGTGGCGGCTTGCAATGACATGGGCACTCGCAGCGCTTACAGCGACTTTGGCAATGCTATTTGGTGTGCGTTTCCCAGTAATAATGGCGAACCTTCCCTCACCAATGGCATTTGGACAGCAGATCGCAGTGGTAATGGCGGTTATAACTGGGGTAGCCCTCGCCTGGGAGATGAAGCTGGCAACTATACAAATTCCTTTGGGGGAACCTCTAGTGCCTGTCCTGGGGTAGCAGGTGTTGCAGCATTGATTTTGGCTCGCAATCCCCAGTTGCGTTGGGAACAGGTTAAGGATGTGATCAAGCAGTCCTGCGATCGCATCGACGAAGCAAACGGCAAATACAACGATCAAGGCCACAGTCAGTTCTACGGATATGGCCGCATTAATGCGCTCAAAGCGGTGGAGCTAGCTATTCCTCCCACGCAAACCACCCCAATTGTGGTGAACCAGGCCGTCCGGGATGTCACCATTCAAGACCTGCGCTCCGCCACGCTATCGCTAACGGTGGCGGAAACAGCTCCCTTGCTCAGTCTCAAGGTAGCAATTGATTTAGACCACACTTACATTGGTGATCTTGTTGTCACGCTAACACCGCCGGAATCCTTAGGCATTAAGCCCATCAAACTTCACAACCGAGCTGGAGGAGGCAGAGACAATATCAAACAAACTTACGATGCCACCATAATTCCTCAGCTCGCACAGCTAGAAGGAAAAGTCCCCACAGGAACCTGGACGCTAGAGGTATTGGATTTAGCTCGTTGGGATAATGGCGTTCTCCATAGCTTTTCTCTGGAGATGGAGGTGTAGTCACCGCTACAGATGACTGCTAACTGCCCGGGAACCGCAGCCTCGACCAGCCCCATCAAGTTCCCAAGGGAAATAGCAGCTGCCAACCCCTTGGGCTAAACGGTAGCTATCAGGAGAGAATGAGTTGCGAGAACCATCAGCCTCAGTCCAGGCCAAGGTTGTGACTCGAATAGAAATGTCTTCAGTGGTTTGGAAGGGAGCGATGACGTCATCCATGACATCGGCAACGCTCAGCTTCACAGCAACGCGATCGCCCGCTCCCAAGACTTCCTCAGGCAAGCGCTTTCCCCCTTTACCAATGGAGGCATATTCTCCATCAATCGAAACCAAGATATCGTAATGCAGCCAAATGTCATCAACGCTACCGGAAGACGCATTGCCTAGGCTGGTGGAGAGATAATAATCGCGCCCCTCTAAATGAATCGGCTTGTCCCCAACCGCATTGAGAAAAATAACACCATAATCCGGAACTTCCCCCTGGGCAGGCACAGGCAGACTGGCAGGACGTGCTTTTACAGGCTTACTTTGGATCGCTCGGCCTGGGTCACCGCACAAGCGACTGAGGTCCAAAACACTGCCCTGAGAATCAACGAAAATGCAAACAACATTGTAAGTCTGGGCCACAGCAGGACTTGCAGCAGTTCCCACAATAGTGGAAATTGCCAGAGCCAAAGCAGCAACACGACGATGGAGATAAAGCATGGGGGTTCACCCGTGAGTTGACGAAGCTGGTCCAGCGAGGCAAAGCTCGTAATTTCCAAAGGACGGAACTCAGATTCCGCGATTAGAACAAGAAAATAAATCGCTGGAAAATAGCATGAGGTCGCATAGCAACCTCAAAGAAGCCAGTGAAAATTGAGTCCACTGAAATGCTTCTGCATTCACTCTTCTAGGCACAGCGATAACTTCAGTGTTGACACCATAATCCCTTGACTAACACTGCCTATCTGCTTTTATAGCAACGGCCTCACTTCCTTAGGACGCTTCATCCACATCACCGCCTACCATCTCTCTAGGCTTGCCCAGTTAAGCAGGTACACAAAATTAATTACCGATTTTTAGACCTCAAAAGCCCACTGGGGCTGGACAAGGTACGTAAATGATTTTGCATAAGCGCTTATGGATGTACTCAGTGAGACGACCAAGGCTGAATCAAACCAACAGCTCTCGAAGTCAAATACTAGACGACCCGTCAAGTTTTCAACATTGCGAAGCAACAAGCAGGCTCAATGGTACGGTTTCTCTCAGTAACCGTATATCTACTCAACTCGCCTGCATGCAGCTAAAAGAGATCGATGTTCACAACCCCGAGGGCAAGCTTCACTCCAAGGCAACCAATGTAATCCCCCAAGCACATCTAAAGAAGCCATCCCGTTTCACAATGTGGCAGGGTTTTGTAGCACTCTCAGCCGTCACTGCACTCTACGGATTCAGCTACTTAGTCGTTGATAACACGATCGACAGCTTACCTATTGGAGTAATGAACTTAGGCCAGTTTGGCCTTTCGGCTCTATGTTTTTTGCCATGGCTAGACCGAAAAGCAATGACTTGGCGAGCAGGGGCAGAACTGAGTTTGATTCTAACGATGTATTTTAGTTTGCAGGCCTTTGCCCTCCTGCAAAGTGGCGTCCATGAAAGTGCCTTTATTCAAACACTCGATACTCTATTTGTTCCATTTTTCATGAGTATTGGAGGCCAGCGACCTAGCTTTCGGCTATGGCTTGCTTCAGGTTTAGCCTTCAGCGGGGTCGCCATCATGACTCACCAAGGGGGAGCTCTCAGCCTCGGCGATCTCTGGTCTCTATTAGCCGCCTTTTGCTATGCCCTCTATCTACTGCGCATTGACCATTGGGCACAGCGAGTACCCAGTCTTGCCCTCACCGCGAGTCAGTCTGTCTGCGGCACAATGCTCAGCTTAATTTGGGTCATCAGCCTCGAACCTCAATGGCTAGCTCCTGCGCAAATTGCTCAGATTAGCTGGCCCAACTTGCTATATCTCGGAATCTTAGCGACGGGCGTAACCACGTTTCTACATCTCTGGGGACAGCGCCGAATTAATGCGACTCAAGCCGCAGTGACTTTAGCTCTAGAACCCGTTTGGGCTTCTTTCTTTGCTTGGTTATTACTCCGTCAATCTCCTGGATTTCAAGGGTTAGTGGGAGGTGGCATCATTCTGATAGCAACCTGTCTTTGTCTCGCAGGCAGTAATCAAAAAGAACGATTGCCAACGCAATCAACCTCGGCGGAGCAAGAAAAGACTCGTTACTTAGTAGACTCGGCGTATAAGTAAGTCCCAAAACGTTGACAAAAGCTCAGAACTTAAATCAATGAAAAAAGTGGGGGCCAAGACATGTCTTAGCCCTCACTTTTCTCGGCTCTGATCCTATTTGCTGTCCTAAGAAACCGCTTTTTGCAAAGAAGGAAGTGCAGCTCTGTGTAAAAACTGCTCCAAAATACCAATATCGGGTTTAGAGGCAGGGGCTTCTAGATCGGGAGAATAAGGCTCAAATGCAAGGTAAAGAACATCAAAAGTTCTTCTATAGTCTGAAGCCTGCGATCGCAGCTGACAAATATGCCGCTTCAAACGACCTAACTCAGCACGATATTCCAAAAGACGATGACGTGTTGAACTATCCGTGTCAGACAGCTCTGCATATAAGTTGGAATATTCAACAAAGAACTCAAACATTGAAGCGTATTGCTGACAATTGACCCATTCCTGATTCAACTCTCGAAACAAATCACCATCGGGCAAGCGGCCAAGTACCACCATCTCATCAGGGCCCAAAAAGAGAGCATTAAGTCCAGGATTGATATCACGAAAGCGCGGATACCGCTTCACAAATTGACGAATCCCAAGCAAAGCGATTTGGAAGGTAAGTTGCATAGAATCAAGGGCGACAAGTTTCACCCGATGAAAAACCCAAACTTGAATAGAGCAGCACCGCATGAGTTGACCAGAATGCCAGCTATTTCAGAGACTCTCGCAAGACCAGAGCAGTCACAATAAAGCCATTCACAATCACGAGCTTAGCCACAAAATCTTTAGCAGCCTCAACCCAGTGATCTAGGTCTTGCCCTAGGACAATGCCAAGACCAAGCAAAACGAACGGCAGGCAAGATAGCAGCATCGTAGCAGCCGTAATTTGTCCAGCCAGCCTGACACAGAGACTTAACGGCGGGTGCTGCTTCAATGGTCGAGAAGTGGGAGGACGAAATCGAGAAATAGTCATCGCAAAGACCTCAAATAAACAAGGTGGACTCATCACGTTGAAAATCTGAATTGCCCCAAGAGATTTCCTAGAACTGAGGATTCTCAGAACAGCTCAGCAAATGAGAATTGTCACGACACAACCCAGCAGCAGGCAAAATGGGAGCCAAAGGGTCAAACTCAGTAATGACCTGGGACGCCACAGGAGAGGGTTCCGCAACGGCTGGCTGGGAAACTTCTTGCTTCAAAACATTCGCAAAAAATGCAAATAGCCCAACCACAACCAAGACAGCTAGAACAGAAACAGAGCTATTCTCAGACTTGGTCGCTTCAGCCTTAGCAAGCAAATTGCGATTGAAGTCACAGCACATACATTGGAAATGCCCTAGACCCAACTGCACAAGCGAGTCTTTGTCACAGTGAGGGCATTTATGGATTGCTCCCAACGAACTAGATAACTGGTTAGTCATGTTTCTTCTCCGTTAGTGACTCACAATTCGAGAAAGCTGCTACTGCTCTACGAGACCAACCCCATAAATTATGTGACACCTTATTCAAGGGCACAAAAATTTGAGATACACTAAAGAGGCTGAGTAAAGCTGAAAGCAAAGCTCTTCAGGCAGCGAACCCACAAACTTTTTTCTATGGGTTTTCACTAGGATATCACAAACCCACAAAAAAACACCCGCTTGAAAACTTTTTATTGTGGAATTTGTAAAAAGCCTAAACCGACAATAAAAGTGACACTCCTGGAGTTCTAGTTGTATTAATCCAGGGATCCTAGCCCAGCCATAGCTAGCAAGAGAGCCCAACACCTGCTAGCCAATTACAAGAGCTGTCAACCATTCGTATGGCCCCTCCTGCAACATTCACTCAAAATTTTGTTTCTCGTATCGGTGAGCTTCGTCGGGACAGCGAACTTTCTCAGCGAGAGTTAGCCCATGCAGTAGGAGTCTCAGAGAATACAATTGCAGGATGGGAGAAAGCCATTCCCAAGCCATTCGCGATCGCTTTTAAAATCTGCGCCTTTTTCAACCCAGAAATTGAAGCTCAATTTGGTGGAGATAATTTCCAGGCACTACAGAACATCGCCCACCTCCGTGAGCGAATGCCGGGGGAGCAAATTTCCCAGCAGCAGCTAGGCCAAGCACTCGGTCTAGAAGATAGGAAGCAGGCGTCTGTAGAGAGCGTCTCCCAAAGACAATTAGCCCAAACAATAGGCGTAACCAATAACACGATCTCAACCTGGGAAAGAGGTCACAACAAAACAGTTGGCAAGCTACAAAAGCTCTGCGCAGCATTGAACTGTGAATTGACCGATCTTTACAGGCAATCAGTCCCTCTCGTCAGCTCAAAGCAACCCAACAATAAGGGTCTCTCCAGTTCTCGGCTTTCCCAGTATCAAGCTCCTGCCCCCAGAGACCAACCAAACCAGGAAAAAGTACTGCTCCATCGAGAAGCTCTATCTGCAGCTTCTTCAGCGCAACATCAAGACTTCAGCAACAGTTATTCTCTGCGAGAGATATTCGGACTGTCCCTATGCGCGATTATTGCAGGAGCCGAAACATGGCTAGACATTTTTCATTATGGAAATGCAAAGAGAATCTGGCTGCAACAAGTCCTCCGAAGTCATCAGCACGACCTGCCCACGCCAGGTGAGATGGCCCACCTCTTCGCATGTCTCACCCCCACATACCTAGAGAACAATATTCAAGACTGGAACCAGGAAATTACAAATCAGAATGATGCACTCAATCCCCTCCACAAATCCTCCCCCCCAACGAACCAACTGACTGACAACACCTCACCCCTTAATTGCACCGTCTGGTTGCAAGCACAGCGGCTAACCCTAGCCAATCCCCATACAAGCTCTCCCCCCCCTAGCGTGTCTCAGCTCTTAGCGGGTTTAGATATCGCTCAGAAACAAGTCTTAATTGACACACCCCAAACACCTCTAGCCCTAGCGAAGCAAGTTATCTCTCAAGGAGGAAACTACATCATCCACCTCACTCACCAAGACAATTTATACGAAAATGCCCAGCAGTTACTGGCCTGGGCGATCAGTAAGTCATCTGAGAAATTGGACTTCTACCAAAGCATTGAAGATGGCGGTCACGACCGACCTGAGATCCGGAGACATTGGATACTCAATCAAACCGAATACTTAACCGGTATCGACCAATGGCCTCACCTTGAAAGCATCGGATTAGTTGAATCAACCCAAGACTTCCTCAACGCCCCGTCCCATGTCGAACGACGTTACTACTTAACCAGTATTGCAACAAGCGCGAAAGAGTTTGCCAGCAGCACCTATGCTCACTGGAATATCCACAGCGTAAAAGATTGGCTGCTTGACATCAGTAAAGCTGC
Organism: uncultured Pseudanabaenaceae cyanobacterium; assembly: GCA_938021205.1. GTDB lineage: Bacteria > Cyanobacteriota > Cyanobacteriia > PCC-9006 > JAAUQQ01 > JAAUQQ01. The sequence goes on along the minus strand of CALIGI010000087.1, from coordinate 26,513 downwards.
AAGCAAATCAGACGGAGAAAGCACCGAGATTCTAGAAGTGAATAAAACAAACAAAAACCTCGAATTACTGAGGAACTATGCCTTGAGTTTTTTGGAACAGGATTCTTCAACTCAGGGAGGCTTAAAAGCTAAGCGATTAAAGGCTGGCTGGGATGACCAGTATCTTTTAAACTTAATAACCCAAACAGATACTGAGAAAGCATCTTAAAGAGCAATTTAAAGTTTGGCTGAATCAATAGAACCAAACTTCAACCACCAAGAAAGCTAGAAATAATTTGTTACCAAAAAATTCGAGCTTTTTCCCCTAAGATCAGCGATTATTAGGCTGAGTGATTAAATATATTTACAGGCCTAACTCTAATCTTTGAGCTTTCAAGGATGGACTGAGGTCAACGCAGCGACATCCCTCGCAAGGAAAAGTCTGCTCGAGTTAAAGGCAGCATCTCCCCACCAATGAAAGCAGTGAATCACTCCTCTGTTGGCCCTCCCCAATGGCCCAACAAGCGACGACACATATTTCATGCCTTGGGAACCCATATTGATGGGGTCAATGCTTCGCCTGTCGTCAAAAATATTGCACACCTTAGAGACCTGCTTACAAATCCTGACTATTCTGACTCCATCCAGTCAGCGACAGAGAGAGAGGTATACGTCCTAGTAAAAGCTCTGATTAGAGTGGGGGAATTTGACCTAGCTGATGAGGTAAAAAACCTTTATCCCATACTGAGCCTAGAGCAGCTAGATGTAGCACCAGACTTGATTCTCAGCTTTTCTCCTACTCCTCAAACTGCGACCAGTCCTTCGGCTTCTAATGTAAGAGTGGCTGAGACCAGTGCTTCTCCCACATTGACGCCGCCGCCCGCTGAAACTCGGGATAGCTTAGCTACCTTGTGGTGGGTACTACTGGGTGGCTTCCCCTTGCTCTTTGAAGTCATATCCCAACTCCTGACGCAACCTGACCCCCCCGGAGCTTCGCCGTTGGTAGAGAATCCAGAGATTAATCAGTCACAGGATGCTCCAGCACTGCAAAAATCAAGCCCCTCCGACGAAGGAGATGTGGATGAGCCAGATGCCAGCCATGAGCAGCTTCACCCCGAGGGACCTCTAAATAACACTATAGATTCTGAATCTGGAACCGACAGAGACAGAGACTTTGAGCTTCAAAGAGAAACTGCGATCAATGACCATCGTCGTCTGAATTCAGAAGAAACAGAAAACAGCAACACGAACTCCAGCAGTGGCAGCGCAAACAGCGATGCGCTGCCTTCGAATAGCGGCGGCAACACCACGAGCCAACCTCCATCGGAGCAGGGTGGACGTTCTGTAGCGCCAGGCAACTCACCAGAAAACAATGGTTCAAACTTCAATACGCCTGAGAGTGAGACCAATGATGAATCACCAGACAATGAAGCTCGCAATCGAGCGATCGCAACCATACCCACTAACTCATCGAATCCCTTAATTTCATTCCTCCCAGACAATGTTCCTTCAATCGAAGAAGAAGGCGAACCACTGCAACCAGCAGATTCTCCTGAATTCAACATAAAAACTGGAATTGAATTCAATCCTGGTCTACCACTCACCCCATCCACTCCAGACGACGGTCCAAATATCCCTCTCATTGAGGTTGTCAATCACGACCGCCCAATCCAGCCTGGAGCAACAGCAGGGGAGCAACTCCCCCCTAGCAATATCAACGCTCCAAACAGTTCCTCCACAGAAGATAGCCAGTCTGACAATGAGCAACCTGAGCCAGCGTTAGCTCCGCAACCAAATGACGGCGGCATCATCAGCTTGGAGACCCCCCTCCCTGTTCCCCCTCTAGGAGAACCAGAGCAACCCACCACCAATCCGTTACCAGGCATTCCGGGCCTAACTCCAGTGAGCCCAGAGTCCCCCAATCCGTTAGTACCAAGCCTCCCCATTCCCCTCTCCAATCCCACACCTGGAGGACTAGAGTCACCTGGCTTAGAGCAGGAGCAGCCGAACCAACAACCGTTTGCACCATCACCACGCCCTAACGACCCTGCAGAGCCAGTCATCGGAGACCCTGGTAATCTACCCAGCAACATTCCCCCAATCGCAAGACCTGGGGACCAAGAGCCTTCTAACCCTGAGCCCATAGTTCATTCTCCGGTTACGGCACCCACACCCGCCACTGGTTCTGGACCTGGCACACCACGCCCTAACGACCCTGCAGAGCTAGTCATCAGAGAGCCTGATAATCTACCCAGCAACATTCCCCCAATCATCGAAAGACCTGGGGACCAAGAGCCTGCTGACCCTGAACCCACAGTTCATTCTCCGGTTACAACACCCACACCCGGCACTGGTTCTGGACCTGACAATGGTTCTGAACCGGGCAATGATCCTGAACCGGGCAATGGTTCTGGACCTGGCACACCACGCCCTAACGACCCTGCAGAGCCAGTCATCAGAGAGCCTGATAATCTACCCAGCAACATTCCCCCAATCATCGAAAGACCTGGGGACCAGGAGTCTGCTGACCCTGAACCCACAGTTCATTCTCCGGTTACAACACCCACACCCGGCACTGGTTCTGGACCTGACAATGGTTCTGGACCTGGCACACCACGCCCTAACGACCCTGCAGAGCCAGTCATCGGAGACCCTGGTAATCTACCCAGCAACATTCCCCCAATCATCGAAAGACCTGGGGACCAAGAGCCTGCTAACCCTGAACCCACAGTTCATTCTCCAGTTACAACACCCACACCCGGCACTGATTCTGGACCTGGCAATGGTTCTGGACCTGACAATGGTTCTGAACCGGGCACTGGTTCTGGACCGGGCACTGGTTCTGAACCGGGCAATGATTCTGGGCCGGGCAGTGATTCTGAGCCGGGCAATGGTTCTGGGCCGGGTAATGGCTTCACCCCTGTAGTTCCTGGCAATCCCATTAACCTACCGGGCAATGGCTCCTATGACCCGACAGGCAAACCAGCCCCTGCTGCTCCCCACCAACCTGTCATTGCAGTCCCTGTTATTCCTCAGCTAACCTACATTGACTTCAGTGTTGATGGATCAGCCCAAAATGCTCTAGTTGCAGGGAACATCATTTCTGAACAGTTCAGCAATCTTGGCGTTGGTATCAGCGTTCGGGGAGGCCAAACCAATCAAGGGATGATTTTCGACGGACGCAACATCACTGGCGAAGACTGGGATTTAGCTTTTAATGGCAACCTCCTAATCATTTCTGAAGATGGCGACGCAGCGGATCCTGATGATGATGCCTTGGGCGGCACTATCCACTTTGAGTTCGATTCCTTAACGAACTTCTTCCAGGCAGGAGTTTTAGACGTGGAGGACTCAGGCTCCTACGTTGAGTTCCACAGAGGAAATGAGCTATTGGCCACGACTCAGCTTCAAGGTCTCGGTGACAATAGTCATCAATTCATCACTGCACCAACAGGGATTGAATTCGATTCTGCTGTTGTCTACCTTAATAGCAGTGGTGGTATTACGGAGTTCAGCTATGGCAGTCTTCCCCAGGCATTTACCTCCCTTTCAGCGACGACAGACCCATGGCTAAGCAATAATGCCTTAGTGCCAGGAGCCATCTCAGTGACTCCATTCCAGGCTTAGGGCAGGCGTTCAATCGTAAAAGCTCCTTCAGGCCCTAGATCACGGCAGTGAAGGAGCTTTTACATTCCAATGAACTCACTAGGGGTTCACCGTCTGTCGGGTCCATTGATGATTAGAACTCAGTTTTTTGTACTGCCACCGATGTTGTGGATCTCCCCGTAGCTCGAGGTGATCTACCCTCTCTGGTTGTAGAACCAACAAAACAAAATTTTCCGATGGTAGAGACGCATCAACGATTGGAATACGAAAGGCATCTGCCTCAGCGCGCATTTCTCCTGGCTCAGGCCAGTAAAAAGAGGCCTGGGCTTTAGTAGAAATTGCTTCCCAGGTTTGCGCTCGCACCGTAGCCAGCAAGTTGTCATCTAAACCAACCTCTAAAATCACTGTCCCAGCCAAACGAAACTGCTCCCGCGTTTTTGGGAAATACCAACAGAATTCTGCCCAGGGATTATTGTCTAACTCATTCACCTTGCTACTGCGACGATCGCAAATAAACTTCAATCCATTCCAACCAAAACCCTCTGGCTGATCCAAAAAGCCGCGAAATACAACCGTCCGATTCGCAGGACGACCATCCGCTCGCACCGTCGCCAATTGACCATAGCGAGCGTAGGCTAGGGCGCGATTACGATGGAGGGCATGGGACAGGGGCGATCGCCAGGGTGCAAGCTGGTCCTGCACCACCGGGTCAACAGCATTAGCAGCCTCGGTCGAAACCTGATTATCCAAACTCAAATTACGGTCATCTTCTGCCATTGATTAAGCCACTAAAGCAGAGGTCGCCTGCCGGATTGCAGCCACAACTTTATCCTGTTGCTTGATCAACAGTTCAGGGAACATCGGTAATGAAAGAACTTCCTGTGCAGCCTGCTCAGCAACAGGAAAGCTTCCTTCACCCAAGCCTAAATCCTGATAAACCACCTGGAGATGGAGCGGCACAGGATAATAAATCATCGAGATTACATCCTGGTCTGCCAGCTTTTCCTTAAGTCCATCACGATAATGCTCGCCCTGATCGCAGAGATTCGAGCTACCGGGTTGTACTCGCAACGTGTACTGATGCCACACCGCTGTGCCATCCGCAGTGGATTGAGGCGGAACAATACCAGGGACTTCTGCTAGGAGCTGGCCGTAACGGGAGGCGATCGCCCGCCGCTGTTCATTCCACTGGTCTAAATGCTTGAGTTTGATCGATAGGATGGCGGCTTGAAGGCCATCCAAACGACTCGTAACGCCGAAAGCTTCATGGTAGTAACGCTGGCGCATGCCGTGCTGACGCAACATGGTGATCTTCTCAGCGATCGCGGCATCATTGGTCGTCACACAGCCTCCATCTCCACAGGCTCCCAGATTCTTCGTTGGGAAAAAGCTAAAGCAGCCCACATGGCCCCAACTCCCGACTTTCTGCCCCTGCCATTCGGCCCCCGCTGCTTGGGCAGCATCCTCAATGACAAAAAGATTGTGACGTTGGGCGATCGCCCCGAGCCGCACCATATCAACCGGATTCCCAAACAGATGCACCGGCATAATCGCTTTAGTACGCGACGTAATGGCAGCTTCAACCTGGTCGAGATCTAAATTGAAACTACCCGCCTCAATATCGACAAAAACCGGCTTAGCCCCCACAGCAGAGATAGTCTCCGCTGTCGCAAAAAACGTGAACGGCGTTGTGATGACTTCATCACCTGGCCCCACTTCTAAGGCCCGCAGCGCAAGATACAAAGCATCAGTACCAGAGTTACAGCTCACCGCTTCAGTGGTGCCAATGTAATCTGCAAACTGCTGCTCAAAACCCGTCACAGCTTCCCCGCCAATATAAGACCCCGAAGCTAAAAGTTTGAGAACAGCAGCCTCAACCTCCCCTTGGATGGTCTTGTACTGCTGGGTCAGGTCTAAAGGGGGAATCTTAGTCACATCAGAAGCTGCAAAACGCAGATGCGGAGTTGGCATCTAACCAAAATAATCCGGCTCGTTACCTGGAGTCCATTTAATATTGCAGCCAATACTGGGTTTTTGCTGCTCAGGCACAGACTGTCCAGCCAGCAACGCATCAATGGCCCGGCGCAAATCCCACCCCGTCACGGCTTGTCCGTTACCGGGGCGACTATCATCTAACTGCCCCCGATAAGCGAGGGGCCAGGCTGGAGAAGCATCGCCCGAAAACAGAAAGAAGTCGGGTGTGCAGGCAGCACTATAGGCCTTCGCCACAGCCTGATCCGCATCAAATAAATAGGGGAAATTAAAACCCTGTTCCTCGGCCTGAGCCTTGAGATATTCCGGTCCATCCTGGGGATGGGTCTGCAAGCTATTGGAGCTAATCGCCACAATCTCTAAGGGCTGAGCCTGGTAATCCCGGCCTAAACTCGCTAGTTCCTGTTCGAGATGCTTCACAAACGGACAATGCCGACAAATAAACATCACCAGTAAAGCCCTACTGGGGTCTAAATCCGCCAGAGACAGGAGGGTGCCTGACTGAACATTGGGCAGCGAGAAGGCTGGAGCAGGAGTGCCTAGGGCCAGCATGGTTGAAGGGGTTAAGGACATTTATTTTGTAAGCCCAGCTACATCTTCGAGCAGCTAGAACGGAAAACAGATTAGGCAAGATTAGTAAAAGGATAGGGGAAATCGCTCCCCCCTCGCTCAACGGAAATCCAAGAGCCTATGGGATACGGGCATCGCAACATTGTTTAGAAGCCCAGCTTAATATTGCTCCTCAAACCGCCGCCCATCCGGCATTACCGCTCCGGTCCAAATAGCGCCCTGCCAATAGACACCGCGTAAATCTGCTTGGGTCAAATCTGCCCCAGCCAAGTTGGCATGGCTTAAATAGGCCCCCCCTAGGGCAGCACCCCACAGGGAAGCCCCAGCCAAATCAGCCCGAATGAAGTCAGCCCCCTGAAGTGATGCCAGACTGAGATCCACCTCCCGCAAATCCGCCCGAAACAGCAGGGCAAAGCGTAGATCAACATCATGGAGATCCGCCCCTACCAAATTCAAATTATTTAGATACACCCCTCGTAAATTTGGCCTGATCTGGGGATTAGCTTGCCGCCAGTCATTCCACACCGCCACTCCCTGAAGCAAAATATGGCCATGCGCTTCCTCCTCCATCGGCAGCCAAACAAGATCCGCAGGTACTGGAACAAGCGTACTGTTTAGATCCGCCACAGAGTATGGGCTCGATTCCACTTCCCAGGACTGTTGCTGACTCGGCGGTAGCCAGGGATTATGCCGCAGTAACGGCCTCTCGGGCGAGTCTTGGTACAAGTCTTCAGGCAAGTACTCCCAAGCAGCTCCAATCCAAGACTCACAGAATTGCCTACCATGATGACCTTCCCAGGCAGGTTCAATCGAAGGCACAGCAGACTGTGCTGCCGCCACCCAAGACTCTTCAGGAAGCTGAGGAGCCTGACTGACATAGGACGAGTTCGGCCTCTGGTTATTCCCTTGCTGGGAGGGATTGCCTCGGGGGGAAACAACAGTCGGAGATCGTTCAAAGGGTAATTTAATGCGCCGATGCTGGGCCTGCTCAGCGATCGCCTGCACGTCTTCTTCCTGCTGGCGAGACCGAGCGATCGCATCCGCAATGGTCAACCCACCGGAGTTATAAACCTGAAGACTATTCGCATCACTGGCATGGGGCACTAGCCCAGAACGATAGCGACCCAACACTTGACTCGCAGGCGTATCAGCTGGAGGCACATTGGCTTTAATGGCGGCTTGAGAAGCGGAAAGCTGTGTCAAAGGTTCAACCTCCTCAGAAGCAACCGGCCTAGAAGCAGAGGCAAATGCAGCGGATTGGTCATAAGCATTCCTCCGTTGGAGACCTAACGACTTCGACAAGGCGCGGGAATGGGGACTCGACCTGGCAGCCCCCCAAATCAAGGGGAGTTCACTGGGAGCAGACTCCACCGGCGCATCCCAAAAATCTTCGGACTCATCCGTATCCCAAATATCGTCAAACGATTCATCCTCAAGCGATTCAGTAACCTCATCCTCCCACTCATCCTCCTCAAATCCCTCCTCATCCAAATGAGCCGTCTCCGCCCCTGATCTGAGGTTAATGCTGCCTTCTACTTCGGGACGAGGAGCCAAAGTCGAAACAGGCTGGAGCTTGAGTCCGCCGGTAACGAGACTGTGCAACGGCGTTGCCGCAGCACAGCTTATTGCTGTGGCAACAGACTGCCCCGCAACAAAGGCAGAAACTGAGCGACCCCCCTCATCAACTGGTGGCTCAGCTTCAACAGATGGACCAACAATATTTTCCCCAGACAGGTGAAGACGATCCAACGACAGCGTCGTAACATTCGAAAGCGTCGTCACCACTTGCCAAAACGACTCATCCCCCGTGAGCAATTTCAAGCCAGGCCAAGCCTCACTCTCCTGGGCCTGAGGGCGAGCCTTAGCCGATTTTGCGAACTTGCCATAGAGCAGCCGGTTACCCGCTTGATTCACCACGAGCGGCTGACAACTCGGCGGTGCAGGAAAGGCTAAGGCTAGCCGCGCTGCCAACGCCACAGGAGCCTCAAACAGCACATTCACGAACTCCCCACGACCATGCTTTTCAATGAAGCGTGTCTGCCGTTCAAACAACGGCTGCATCACATCTAGGTATAGCCCCTGGGGGATCCCTAGGAGTGCCCATCCCTTGACGTCCTTTGAGCGACGAAAGCGCAATGTTGCCCAGGCAGATGTGACCAGAGCCATCACCAAAACCTCCAACTATTTCAGGCTTGTATAGCCATGCTCAGCCAACCAACAACAGTACAAATATACTATAATACTCTCAATTAAAAAGGGCAACTCCCCACGAGTTACCCTTTTCAACAGCAAACGAATTTTCAGATTAAAGCTTCCAATTAGCTGATCAACTACACAGCCCCCGATCCCTTGGAAAACACCATCATCACCGTCTTCAAAATAAGTTTGATGTCATACCACAGGCTCCAATTGCGCTGGTACTTGAGATCTAGCTGAACGACATCTTCAAAGGTTTTCACTGTAGAGCGACCATTCACTTGCCATTCTCCAGTCATGCCCGGCTTAATATCTAAGCGTTGCCACTGGGGAATCTCATACTGCTCTGTTTCATCAAATGTTGGGGGACGGGTGCCCACAAGGCTCATTTCCCCTCGCAACACATTCCAAAACTGAGGTAATTCATCTAAGCTCGTGCGTCGAAGAAAACGACCTACGCTAGTAATACGATGATCCTTAGAATTTTTGAACAGCGCTCCTTCTACTTCGTTCTCAACTTCCTGCTTACGTGATTCAGCATCGATCACCATGGAACGGAATTTCCAAATTTTGAACGGTCTTCCTAGCCAGGAACAACGCCGCTGTCCAAAGAAAATCGGACCTCCATCCTCTAACTTAATCGCCACAATAATCGGAATAGAAGCCACCGCAGTAATTCCTAACCCCACAAGCGCCCCGACAATATCCATTCCCCTTTTGGCACGGGAGTGAACAGATGGATGGGTAATAATATCGACGTTCTGAGCGGGAGGAGTTACAGCAGCGGAGATGGCAGGCTCGTCGGATTCCTCAATGATGAGCACCTGATCAAGCTCGGTCAACTGGAGCACCAGGCGAACCTGGGGCGAAAGGTTCTGCAAAATTAGTTCAGCTTGGTAATCTCCCAGTAGCTTGCGACAAGCAATCAAAGAGCCTACACCACTGCTATCCATGAACTGAGTGTTCTTAAAGTCGAGGACTAGCTGCTGTGGAGGGGAGGCTTCGGTACAGAGACCCTGGACCAATTGCTTCAGCTCAACCCCCTGGGGAACACTGAATAACTTCGAGATAAGAATCCGCTGGCGATGTGGATCCTCACCAGCATGAATAAGCGTTAAAGAAGGGGGAGTCATCCCATCTGTAGCAGATGCGAAGGGGGGCACAGGATTCGCTTGAATGTTAGAGCTGCCCATGGGAAATATCAGTCCTGCGGGGTGAAATCGTTACTTCATATCTATGTGGGATGCAAGACTCATGCAACACACGGTTTGGCATTGCCTAGTGCTTTGCCAAAGTGCGCCTTTGAGTGTCTTCACTCCCCTACTCTCTCTTTTCCGAAGACTCAATCATTTTCAGACAACTAATTCGAGATTTGTGTGAATATATGGAGAAGATTGTGCGTTGCTAAGCCCAGGTGCCGTGGAAACCGAAGGGGATTACCTCGGGCAGCTCAAGGCGCGCTATTGCTCCATTATCGACAGCTTCCGCCTCAAAAATCCACAGTTCACTGCGGTTGCGATCGCCATCGAAGACCAAGGTCATGACCCAGCCAGCCCCAGAATTCCCCAAAGGGGGGCGCACACATACAGGACTATTGACGTAAAGATTCTCACCAAAGTCAAATCGCACCACCTCTCCAGACTGCATATCTAGCTGGGCTAATGCCCCAAACAGCTCCCCCGCAGTTTCTCTCGCAAGACAGTGGGCATCAAAGTAAATGTGTCTGGGCTGCTGACCCACCCGCCCAGGCATCACGGCTGGAAATTCGCAGGTCTGACCATACAGACAGTTTTGCTCCTTAAGCTGACCCGTTTGAGAGTCAATCCTCAACTGCCATAGCTCACCACCCAAATCATCTGCGAGTAAGCCCGTAGGTACCGTTTCCAAGAGAGCGTTGCTACGGAAGTCGGGATAACGCACTAACTGCAAAAGAATTTCACCCTGCTCTAGGCTGCCATTGGCAAAGTGCCACTGGAACCAAGGGGGCGCAGTACTGCGACTCACCCGGTCTAAGGTGTCACAATCAAAAATCCAAATTTCCGTCCCCTTGTCAGGTTGCCAGGTGAGGCTATCGCTGAAGCTACGTAGCTGTAATAACGCAGGCATGAGCTTCAGCCGCACGGGTGAAATGCAAAATACCAAATAACGGCCAGCCAAAACCATGTCATGGATGAGGGGTACGCCATCTAGTTTGTAGGCTGCCCGTTGGACAATCTTGCCCGTGCGATCGCTACGATACAGATGCAGCCGAGTCACTGGCCCTGCCTCTATCCCAAAGTTGAAGATCTCCCTCGTCTTGGGGTCCTGCTTAGGGTGAGCTGAATAGCCTTGGTTGGGCTTGAGACTCCCCAAATCATCCAGACCGACAGTCTCTAAAGTCTCCAGGTCTAAGCGGTGGGGCGGAGCCGCCTCCCAGAGCGCTAGCAACCGATCTGGCAGCGCTAGGACAGAAGTATTAGCAACGTTCTTGACTGCCTGGGTAAGGGGAGATCCCAAACGGCGCAGCCAAGGCTGAGGGGACAACATGCCATAGCCCCCTTTGATAAATTCTCCCGCATCACTTTCTGTGCAGTATCCCTCAGTAGCAACGTAGCGATAGCAGCCTCGAGCCTCACCTTCATCAAACCGCACCGCCAGGATCGCACCATCTCCATCAAACCAATGACCAATACTGGTCTCTCCTCGGCTAAAGCGCGCCGCACCATTTTGATAAAAGGAACCCTTGAGTTCCACTGGAATGCTCCCTTCAATTAATCTCAGTGCTTTTGATTCAAAGGGTGTTGCGGGTTGTGAAAAGGCTTTAGCCCAGGCCTTGGCTGCTGAAGGAGATGCGATTCCTTCGGAAGCTTGCGGAGCAATCACTGGCTTAGACATTCCAGAAGTCATAGCTCAAAAGGCAAAAGAACAGCAACCGAGGCCAACACTTAACAACAGCCTTTCCCTAGAGCAGGTCCTCAAGGCAAAAAGCGATTCAAAGCGGCTTGCAACTCTTCAATTTCAGCCTCAATATTGCCCTGCTCCGCAGCCCGAAGGACACATTGGGTCAAATGCTCATCCAAGATGAGCCGCGCCACTTTATCTAAAGCCCCTCGCACCGCAGCGACTTGAATCAGAACATCCGGACAATTTTCCTGATCCTGCACCATGCGCTTAAGCCCCCGCACATGACCCTCAATACGCGACAAACGATTCACAATTAGACGAATAGATTCATCGTCATGGACGTGGCTACTGTGGCCATGTCCGTGGTCGCTATGCCCGTGATCGCCCTGCTCGTTATGACTCTTAGCAGAATCAACCTTGGCGCTCACAGATGTTGTTGCCTCAGAATCACCGGTTTGTTTCACGGGTGCAGACTTCGCTGCAGAGGCCTTTCGTGCCTTAAGCCTCTTAGTCACTGAAGTTTTTTTTAATCCGTTGAGCTCCGGACCATCCACGGGCACTGCATTGGACCTAGAAGCATTGGAACGATTCATGCAAGCTGCTATCAAACAAAGGGGGAAGCCACTTTAATTATGGCCGGTGGACATCCTAGAAGGAGGCCTATCACGCTCGAATCACAGAATTAGCTGATTGGATTGAGGTTAGTCACGCTAAGACCTCATTCCAGTCAGCGATGCTCAGCAGCTCAATGCTATGGCGATCGCAACAAAAACGTCCCTGTGAGGATGTCCATCTCTTAGATGGTAAACGCTTTGCCCAATAGCGCTAGGCTTCTGATGTTCATCTTCATAAGCTCAGCTTTATACAAGCCCCTGCACGACCTTTGAGCTAGCTGGGATGCTCTGTTCTAGAACATGAAATAGACTCCTCTCTAGAACATGAAATAGACTCCTCGAATCGCAATGCGACTTCGCCTTACACCAGTCACCCATCTGTCCATCATCGGGAAACCTCACCCAGAAAGCCGTCGTCATCCCCTAGAACAACTGTCTAGAATTGAGACAGGACTCTTTGGCGATCGAAGACTCTAGGCTCCAGCTTTATAAAGACTGCTGGTCCATCCCGAGTACCTTCTAGCCACCTATTGTTGTTTTCTCCCTTGGTCGACGCGATGAATCATCACCTCCGCCCCTCTCGCAAGGCACGTCGCAGCTGGCAACAGCTAGCCACTCATACCTTAGCTATCGCTATGGGTATGGTCATGACCTTGAGTAGCCTTCGTGCTTTGCCCGCCTGGGCTGCTCCCCTCGATGATGATGCTTTACCGAAAGCTTCTAGCGCTGAGGCTGCATCGCTCCAGTTAGCCCAGCGCCCGATACAGTCTAAAGCTGCTCCCACCCTGGCCGCAGTCTCTCCTACGGGCCATAGCTTTGTGGCCGATGCGGTGCAACAAATTGGCCCCGCTGTCGTTCGCATTGACACCGAGCGAACCATTACTCGAAATCTCGACCCCATTTTTGACGACCCCTTCTTCCGCCGCTTTTTTGGCGACGACATTGCAGGCAACATTCCTCGGGAAGAGCTCCAGCGGGGCCAGGGTTCAGGATTCATTGTTGATAGCAAGGGCATCATTTTGACCAATGCCCATGTGGTCGATAAAGCTGACACAGTGAAAGTGACCCTCACAGACGGTCGCGAATTTGAAGGTAAGGTCCAGGGAGCCGATCGCCTCACTGATATTGCAGTCATCCAGGTCAATACCAAGGGCAAGGCACTACCGGCTGCAACCCTAGGCAATTCCAGTGACATTCAAGTGGGAGACTGGGCGATCGCCGTGGGCAACCCCCTCGGTCTCAACAACACCGTCACCCTCGGCATCGTCAGCACTCTCAGCCGCTCCAGCAGTGAAGTTGGCATTTCCGACAAGCGCCTCGACTTCATCCAAACCGACGCCGCCATCAACCCCGGCAACTCCGGAGGTCCCCTGGTCAACGCCAACGGTGCAGTCATCGGCATCAACACCGCCATCCGCGCTGACGCCATGGGCATTGGCTTTGCCATTCCCATCAACAAAGCACAGGAGATTGAAACCCAGCTCCTACGAGACGGCAAAGTCGCCCGTCCCTACGTGGGCATTCAGATGGTTTCCCTCACCGCCAAAGATGCCAAGGACAACAATACCGATCCCAACGCCGACTTCATCATTCCTGAAGTGAATGGCGTGCTTGTTGTACGAGTGTTGCCCAACACTCCTGCCGCCAAAGCGGGGATTCGTCGTGGTGACGTAATCACTCAAATTGGAGGAAAGGCCGTGACCACCGCTGCTGACTTGCAAGAACGGGTTGAAAAAAGCGGCATTGGCAATTCGCTCAAAATGCAGCTACGCCGCAATAACCAAAATCTCACCATTACAGTGACCACCGCCGAACTCGATAGCCAAGACTAACTCAACGGGCCTGAATCTCGATAGATCAAAAGCCTGTGATGCGTTCTAGCGCATCACAGGCTTTTTGCTGAACATTCTATCCCCAACAACCATGGCTCACGAGCGCGACCGAGACCCAACCGCACCTAAGACCAACGCACCGATCGCCGCCAAAGCCAGAACCACTGGCATAACCTCTCCCGTCTGAGCTGCTTGCCGACCCGAGCTGCCTAACCAAACAAACGGCGCAACGCCCGGCACTGTCCCTAGCAAAGTCCCCAGCCAATAATCTCGAAACCGCATCGCCGTGAGACCTGCCGCCAAATTCACAACGCCATAGGGAAACAGCGGCAACAATCGAATCGCGAACATATAGGCCAGGGCATTCTGCTCAATAGCCGCATCCAAATCTTGCAAACCACGGGGCAACCGCTCCACCGCCCAACGTCGCCCTATCGTCCGGGCCAGGGCAAAGGCGATCGCAGCAGCAACCATAGCCCCCACCGTCGTCCACAACAGCCCCAACTTAACCCCAAACACCACACCGCCCAGCAAATTCAGGGCAGTCGAAGGCAAGAGCAGCAATGTCGCCATCACATAAATCGCCACATATAACAGCGGCGCCCAAGCTCCTAGACTGTCCAGCCGGGCTTCAAGCAAATTTGCATCCAAGTCCACAGCCCAACGCAGCGCAACCAAAGTTGCTCCCAGGCAAAACAGCGTAAAAAAAACACCCCAGCGTTGACGACTCATCGAGATCGGCGATCGCCAGACTGCCCCCCCCCCTCTAGCCGACTCACCATCACCTCAGTCTCCGATAGGCCATACAGGTCCCGCACCAAATACAACGGTCGCCCTTTGACCTCCTCATAAATCCGCCCCAAGTACTCCCCCATGATCCCCAGTGTCATCAACTGCACGCCCCCCAGAAACAGCATCGTCACCATTAGCGAGGCATAGCCCGGCACATCAATGCCAAAAATCAGCGTACGCAGAATTAAGAAAACGCCTCGCCCAAACGCCACCAAAGCGATCGCCAAGCCCACATAGCTCCAAATCCGTAGCGGCCCAAAACTAAAGGAGGTAATGCCATCTAGGGCAAAATTCCACAGCCGCCAATAGTTCCACTTGGTTTGGCCCAGGTGACGCTGGGCGCGATCGTAGGGAACCGCCGTTTGTTTAAACCCCACCCAGGCAAACAGCCCTTTCATAAAGCGGGTGCGCTCGGGCAATTGTTTGAGGGCATCCACAGCCCGGCGATCCATCAGGCGAAAATCCCCCGTGTCTCGGGGAATTGAGATCGCTGTCATGGAGCTGATCAAGCGATAGAACGCTTTAGCAGTGGTGCGCTTCATCCAGGTTTCGCCTTGGCGCGATCGCCGCTGGGCATAAACCACCTCAAAACCCTCCCGCCACTTCGCCACCAGTTCACCGATCAGCTCCGGTGGGTCCTGCAAATCAGCATCAATGGGAATCACAGCATCGCCCTGGGCAAAGTCAATCCCAGCGGTCATTGCGATGTCCTTCCCAAAGTTTCGAGAAAGGGAAATCACCTTGATAGCGCTGTTGCGATGGCGATGGAGAATCAACAGGTCAAGGGTTTCGTCCTTACTGCCATCGTCCACGCAGATAATTTCGTAAGACAGCCCTAACGCATCCACCACCTGTTCCAGCCGGGTGAACAGCAATTCCACATTGGGCGCTTCGCAGTAAAGCGGCACCACAATCGAGAGGGAAACCATTAATTGATCGACTCCTCAGAAATCGCCTCAAACAGCACAACCCCATCTCGCTCATAGGTGCGCCGCCAACCTGGCTCACCTTCTAATCGCTGGGTTAACGCCTGCACCGTCTCCACAGAGCCAGCCCAGCCGGGGTGCTTGGCATTGAGCAACACATAGTCATAGGGCAGTAAATCCAAGCTCTCGCTACCGGGTTCTGCCATCGTGACCAAGGCTCGATGGGTCAAGTGCGGTGCAACTTGGGAGGCCGTCAAAACTCCTCCCTTGGTTTGCACCTGGGCGATCGCACCCCGCATCGCACCCACCGTATCCAACTGAGACAAATACAACGAACCAAAGTAGCCATACTTGGCCAAAGCCAACCAAGCCACCACCGCCCAAACCATGATCCAACGCGGTCGCCGCAGCCA
The DNA here is from genome assembly GCA_938021205.1 of uncultured Pseudanabaenaceae cyanobacterium. Lineage (GTDB taxonomy): Bacteria > Cyanobacteriota > Cyanobacteriia > PCC-9006 > JAAUQQ01 > JAAUQQ01. The sequence goes on along the minus strand of CALIGI010000087.1, from coordinate 10,710 downwards.
GCCCCGCTCCGCCGCCAACGCCGCCATAATCGCCACCAAGAAAAACGGCAGCATCGGCAGGGCATATTGGTGAGTCAGATCTTTCTGGGGCTGATGATCCGCCAACAAGTTCAAAAATAATGTCGGCCCCGCCCCCAGCAACGGCAGCAAATGGCGCGGCGATAGCCCCCACAGAAATGGCACCAGCAAGAGGACCAAGTATTCCAAGTTCGCCGCTGTCAACAGATAACTGAAGACCTTTTGGGGCCTCAGCACCAAGTTCTGCAAAATCCCCAGAACCGAATCTCCGAGATAGCTGTAGCGACCCACTGCCTGGGCCTCTTCTCCACTAAAAGCCGGAATAACCATCTGGGTGCTGATGCCGAACCAAGCGATCCCCAAGGCCAAAGCCACAAAACCAAAGCTACGCCGCTGGGACAACAAGAGCCACAGTCCCAGAGCCGCCATTGTCAGAGATAGCACAGCCTTGCAGGACAGCACCAAGACAACAGCAGCAATAAAGCCCAGCCAAGTCCGTCGCCGCGCCGCCCAAATCGTCCCCAACAAAGCTGGGATTGCTATGACCTCAGGGTGAAAGTCGAACAGGTTAGCATTGAATATAACGGGGTAAAGCAGGTAAACCCAGCTCAAAGCGATCGCCTGGGATCGCCTCAATTCATAGTCCACAGCAAGATGCCAGACAAAGAATACGCCACTAGAGAGGGCGATCGCCTGAACCGCAAATAACCAATAAACACTGGGAAAAAGCTTATACAACAGCGCCAAAGGGTACAGAACAAAAGCGCCATGATCCCCTAGAGCATGAAAGCCTATCAGCGAGACAAACGGTTCCGCCCCCGTGCTGATCATGTAAACTGCTTGGTCAAAAATGCCGAGATCGTAGGCATTGGACTGGAATAGGCTATGGCGCAGGCTGCTACAAAGCATCAAAATAGCAGCGGCTCCGGCCATCATCAAAAAGAGCGATCGCGGCAGTCTATACTTCACGCCTCCCTCCACCACCAAAGCCTCCCCAACCATCGCTGAATCCGTATTTCTAGCTTGCCCCATCCTTACTTCCCGCCCCTGATGCAGACCTACTAAAGCGTAAATCGCCGAGGTGCGGTTGCACCTCGGCGGTTTAGTCAGACGCTATTGAATCTCAACCAGAACGGAATCTCAACCAGGACAGTCTAAAGACTAAGCCCTGGTATTGTCATCAATCAGTTCTTCATCGTCCAGAATCATGCTCGGGCGCTCAGTACCAGGGGCTGGAGGCAAGTCCACCGTCAAAGGAGGACGATTATCAGCTCCCGTATCTAAACCATAAGCACGGGCTGTCTTATCATCCAAGATCCCACTGGTCAATGAACCATCATCAGCCAAGACCCCCGCCGCTTCATAATTGAAGTCCATCTCTGGCGTCGCAGCTGCCAAGGAATCCTCATAGGCATTAAAACCAGTACCCGCAGGGATCAAACGACCGATAATCACGTTCTCCTTGAGACCCCGCAACCAATCAGATTTACCTTGAATGGCAGCTTCAGTCAGTACACGGGTGGTCTCCTGGAAGGAGGCCGCCGAGATAAAGCTATCGGTATTCAACGATGCTTTGGTAATACCCAAGAGCATGGGAGTGTACTCTGCCGGAGCCCCCCCCGTAATGGCCATAGCCTGGTTGACTTGATCCACTTGACGTAGCTCAACGAGCTCACCTGGCAGCATCGTGGTGTCCCCACCATCTTCAACCCGAGCTTTAGAAGTCATCTGCTTAACAATAACTTCAATATGCTTGTCAGAAATCGTAATCCCCTGGGACTGATACACAGACTGAACTTCATTCACCAAGAAGGACTGAACCTTCTGCAAGCTAGCCATAGCGGCTTCGTAGGTATCCAGCTCTTCGCGATAGTTCTTGAAGAAAATATCCAAGATTTCATGGGGGCTGGATAGACCATCCGTGAGGGGTTCAGCAGCGGTAACCTTCTGACCATCAGCCACCATGACACTCTGGCCAGGGTTGATGGGGTAGTCCGTCACTGTACCGTCACTGTCCACAACTTTGACTTCAATGATGTCGCCATCATCTTCCACTAGTTGAACCGTGCCAGGACGGGCTGAAAGCACAGCCCCTTCCTTAGGTTTACGGGCTTCTAGTAGTTCCTCAATTCTGGGTAGACCCTGAATGATGTCACCTGTCTTAGCTCGCTCAAACACAAGCAAGACGAGGTTATCCCCTCGCTGAACCAAGCTCGTATCATCCACTTGAAGCACCGCACCTGGAGAAACACGGTAAGGACGAGCCACACGGAACTTGATCTCGTTGGCCCCCACAGAAGTCACTTGGCCAGAGCCTTCCATCTTCAAGCCTGGAGCAATTTCGGTCCCCTCAACCACGAGATCTCCAGCTTTAACAGAAGGTGCCTCACTCCCAGTAGAGATGACCATGCTATCGACTTCGCGCTCAATCAAGATGCGGCGCACCGCCTCTACTCCTTGCTGAATCCCCTGAATGACACCGGTCTCCTTACAGAGAATCTCGGTACATGAGACAACAGCCCCTCCCTGAATAACATCTCCATCCTTCACCAACAGACGAGTCTTAGTACTGCCTTGAACCGCATCAGCAGAAATATCGCGACGCAGCACAAGAGACTCAAGCACCACGATACTGAGTCGCATTACCTCAGAATCCTTCGCATCCGGTAGAAGCTCGATATCCGCCATGATTTGGGCAGAGTCAGCTTCCATGACCAGCACCAACTGGGTACGCATCAGGTCAACGCCTTCGACTGACTGAACGCGTTCGCCATCCTTAAAGGGAATCCGCTGGACAATCTTGAGACCCACAGAGCGGCCATCACCATCTTCGGCAATCTGGCTGGGTAAAACAGGCTCAGTCGGAACCTGGTACTCCACAACTGGACGTAATAGCACTGCCTGACCTTCAGGCATGTCCACAACCTCGACGTAGCGCATCTCCTCAACACTGACTCCCTTCATGACAGTGTCACCAGGGTTGGCCAAAGCACCATTGCTAGACTTGAGATCTTTGGGATTGTCAAGCATGTGGAGCTCGCCAGGCTTGACCACAATCTCCCGCAGAATGTCGTTCTTCTGGGTGACTTCAACGATACCGCTGCTGTTACAGAAGACGTCCTTAACCACTTCAGTGCCAGCTTCCACAAACTGACCGTTCTCGACCATCAACAGGGAAATATCCTTATTGACCTCGTGAGCTTCCTCAGGAATCCACAATAATGTGCCCCCTTGGGTGACTTCAAAGCCTTGCTTAGACTTGCCCTTCTTGCCGACTTCCACACCGGCATATTTGATAATGCCACCCGTATGGGTCCGGTACTGGTCGCTTTGTAGCTCTGCAACAACCTGACCATTTAGAACCTTCGTTCCAGGGGTCGTCGTGATATTGAATTGTTTACCATCATGAGTTTCAAGCACATAGTGCTCACTACCTGAAGAGACCTCAGCATGAACACGGGCCTTATCCAAGGTGACTGAAGCCGTGACAATTTCCACTTCACGATTGCCTTCACCGCTGCTAGGCAGGCGCACAACCCCACCATGTTCGGTCGTCAACCGAGTCTCAGCCAAGATGGAGCCTTCGGAAACGCTGTCACTGTTCTTGACAATGGGTTCTGCGCCTGGCGGTAGGTTATAAACCTCACCTCCCAAAACCCAAATCAGGCCACCACGCTGGGCAATACGAGTCGTGTTGCCCTGGCGGTCTTTCTTCTCTTCTGCGGCAATATCCTGGAAGAGGATTTCACCAGCCATGTCCGAGGCCACATCTTTGGTTGCCTTCTCAGTCGAGCGCTTAGCACGCCCACCCACAGGAACCTCAGCAATCATCTGGTTAGCAATGACATCATCGCCGTCACTGACGAATACCGTCGACCCTTGGGCAACCCGAACCACTTGCTTCTTACCGCCTGAGCCAACGGTGATATCAAAGTTGGCTTCAGCAACAAACACATCCTCACCATGGCGAGTGCGGAACGCTCTGGTGCGAGCCTTCTTGGAGAAGCTCACTTTGCCTTCTTTCTTGGCACGCTCTTGACGAGCCACTTCACCGGTGAAGACCCCTCCGGTGTGGAAGGTACGCATGGTTAGCTGAGTACCAGGCTCGCCAATAGACTGGGCCGCAATAATACCGACGGCTTCACCCATATCCACCATTTGGGCATGGGCCAGGCTCCAGCCATAGCAAAGTCGGCAGACAGAACGGGCAGCTTCGCATGTCAGGGGAGAGCGAACCTTCAGCTCCTCAGCACCAGAACGATCTATCACCTCTGCCAGGTCTGCTGAAATATCTTGGTTACGTGCTGCTACTAATTCCCCCGTCTCAGGGTGCATGAGGTCTTCAGCCACGACACGACCCAAGAGGCGATCGCCCAGCTTAATTAACACCCGTTCACCATCTTTCATCGGCTTGATGGTGACATTGCGACTCGTGCCACAGTCCAGCTCCCGCACAATCACGTCCTGGGAAACGTCCACCAGACGACGGGTCAAGTAACCGGAGTCAGCGGTACGCAGAGCCGTATCCACCAACCCCTTACGAGCACCGTAGGAGGAGATGATGTACTCCGTTACAGTCAGGCCCTCGCGGAAATTGGTTTTAATGGGAAGGTCAATGATCTCCCCCTGGGGATTGGCCATCAGGCCACGCATACCCACCAACTGACGAACCTGGGAGACATTACCACGAGCTCCGGAGAAGGCCATCATGTAGACGGAGTTCAAGGGGTTATTAATCTTGAAGTTCTTGATGACCTCGTTCTTGAGCTCATCACTGGTGATACTCCAAGTATCAATCACCTTCTGGAAGCGCTCTACCTCAGTGATTTCGCCTCGGCTATAGCGAGCTTCTGTGGTACGGATTTCTTCTTCAGCCGCCTCCAGCATTTCCTTCTTAACCGCAGGAACCTTTAGATCGTGAATACTAATGGAAACACCAGCGCGGGTCGCAAACTTGAAGCCCAATCCTTTGAGTTGGTCAGCAACCTGAGCGGTGCGAGCAGTACCGTGATTAATAAAAGATGAGGTGATCATCTTCCGCAGCTGCTTTTTGTCGATGGTGCCGTTGTAAAACGCAACGGGCTTCTTGTCTGCTTGATTTTGCTCTGCCATGGTGCCGCCTAATTACCCCACTGAACTGCGATCGCTCTACTGTTGAGAGCAAATACTGAAATAAAGTCGATGCCGCCTCGAAGCGCTACTCAATTAACCGATGCCCTAAGAGACATCGGTTAACAACCTCTTCCTTTAGTTGACCAAGACATCATGGATAGTCTTGTTGAGAATGCTTCTCCCTGGCGTCGTCAAGACGTACTGAGACAAAACATTGCCCTCAGCATCTTCTCGAACACGACGCTGCTCATAGACCTTCGTGATTGAGCCATCCTCATTGGTTGTCACAGTCGGCTCACCTTCATCAGATTCTTGCTCGACGGGGCCATCAAAACGCACCCAAACATAGGAATGGAGATCGATTTGGTCCTGCTCATAGGCCATGATGGCATCGTTCATCGAGCCATAATAACGACCCGCTCCTTTTTGCTTCGTGGGATTGTGGACACTGAGGTAGTAGCAACCCAAGACCATATCCTGACTGGGCGTAATAATCGGTGAACCGGTTGCCGGAGACAGAATATTGTTAGAAGCCAGCATCAACAGACGAGCTTCCGACTGAGACTCCAGAGACAACGGAACGTGAACCGCCATTTGGTCGCCGTCAAAGTCAGCATTAAAGGCTGGACATACCAAGGGATGCAACTGAATCGCTCGACCCGGCACCAAGATGGGTTCAAATGCTTGAATACCCAAACGGTGAAGCGTCGGAGCCCGGTTTAGCATGACAGGATGGCCATCAATGACCTCCTCCAGCACTTCCCAAACCACAGGGTCTGTCCGCTGGATAAGCTTCTTAGCCGCCTTAATGTTGTTGACCAAACCTTGGCGAATCAACCGGTGAATCACAAAAGGCTGGAACAGCTCGATCGCCATCTCCCGAGGCAGACCGCACTGGTGAATCTTTAGATTGGGGCCTACCACAATCACAGAACGGCCGGAGTAATCAACGCGCTTACCCAGCAAGTTCTGACGGAAGCGGCCCTGCTTACCCTCAATAATGTCCGACAAAGACTTGAGGGGGCGATTATTTGCGCCCACCACAGTGCGGCCACGGCGACCGTTATCAATCAGAGCATCGACTGCCTCTTGGAGCATCCGCTTCTCGTTACGGACAATAATCTCCGGAGCAAGAATCTCCTGCAAACGAGCCAGGCGATTGTTGCGGTTGATGACTCGGCGATAGAGGTCATTCAAGTCAGAGGTTGCAAAGCGCCCCCCATCAAGCTGCACCATCGGACGCAGGTCAGGCGGAATCACTGGAATGTATTGCAGTACCATCCAATCAGGACGAGAGCCCGTTGCAATGAAGTTATCAATCACCCGCAGGCGCTTGATTAACTTGGCGCGCTTCTGCCCCTTAGAAACTGCAATAGTCTCCCGCAGTTGCTCTGCTTCGCCATCTAGATCCAAATCCTGAAGCAAGCGCTGGAGTGCCTCAGCACCAATGCCTACTTCAATGCCTTCCAGGGTTGAATCTTCAGAATAAATCTGCTCCTCCAGCTCCATCCACTGGTCTTCGTTCAACAGCTGCTTATGCTGTAGATCGGGATGGTTACCCGCATCCAAAACCACATAGGAGTTGAAGTAGACAATCTGCTCAACATCCCGCAGGGGCATGTCAAGAATGATTGCGATATAGCTGGGAATACCTTTGAGATACCAAACGTGGGCAACCGGAGCTGCCAGCTTGATATAGCCCATGCGGTGGCGACGCACACGAGATTCAGTCACCTCCACGCCGCAACGCTCACAAACAATGCCCCGATGGCGCACCCGCTTGTACTTACCGCAGTGGCATTCCCAATCCTTAGCAGGGCCAAAAATCTTTTCGCAGAACAAGCCATCCATCTCAGGCTTGAGCGTGCGGTAATTGATGGTTTCAGGCTTGGTTACCTCACCCACAATATTGCCATTGGGCTGGGTTCTTTCACCCCACTGGCGAATTCGTTCAGGGGAGGCCAGTCCGATTTTGACGTAATCAAACCGTTGTTCTAGCTTTGCCATTGGGCGCATTCCTTTCTGGTAGCGTTCGAGGGCCGAACGGTGGCGTTCGAGAGGCGAAGGACCAGGGCAAACAAGCTCTGGCGGTCAGTCGCCGAATTTTTAAAAAATCGTTGGCGGGCAAACTGCCCATTCAAGCAGCCAGGCTGTGGCCTGCCATAGACCACAGCCTCAACAGGCTAAGCCTCCGGAGCGGCCTCCTCACGGGGAGTGATGGACTCATAGGTCGGGCGAGAAGGAGCCCGACGATTACTCACATCCACCATCAGGTCCACTTCAGTGTCCTGATCCGTTCCATCCATGCTGGTGTCGAGCTTATGCACTGCAATGTCCAAGCAAAGAGACTGGAGCTCTCGCATCAACACCTTGAATGACTCAGGCGTCCCCGGCTTAGGAATAGCCTTGCCCTTGACGATCGCATTCAAGGCTTCATTACGGCCCTGCATATCGTCGGACTTAACCGTCAACAGTTCCTGCAAGGTATAAGCAGCACCGAAGGCCTCCAAGGCCCAAACCTCCATCTCACCAAAGCGCTGACCACCCTGCTGAGCTTTACCCCCCAGAGGCTGCTGAGTCACCAAGGAGTAAGGCCCCGTAGAACGGGCGTGGATCTTATCGTCCGCCATGTGAACCAGCTTGAGCATGTAGGCACGGCCCACCGTTACAGCTTGATCAAACGGCTCACCACTACGACCGTCATAGAGCTGGATTTTGCCAGGATCATTTTCATCGAACACCCAGTCCTTACCAGTACGCTTACGAGCCGCGACCAGCTTGGCATTCACCGACAGTCGAGAAGCTTCTGCACCATGCATCTCATCAAACGGCGTCAGCTTAAAGCGGGTGTTGAGCTTATCCCCAGCCCAGCCCAACAAGCACTCAAACACCTGACCCACGTTCATACGAGAAGGCACGCCCAGGGGGTTTAGAGCGATGTCCAAAGGCGTTCCATCGGGCAAGTAAGGCATATCCTGCACGGGCAGAATTCGGGAAATAATCCCCTTATTGCCATGGCGACCCGCCATCTTGTCACCGACTTGAATCTTGCGCTTTTGGGCCACGTAAACCCGAACCACCATGTTGGCGCCAGGGGGAAGCTCATCGCCCTGCTCACGCGTGAAGACGCGCACATCCACCACACGACCTTTTTCACCGTTGGGCACTCTCAGGGAGTTGTCACGAACATCGCGAGCCTTCTCACCAAAGATGGCGCGCAACAGTTTTTCTTCAGGGGGCTGGTCCGACTCGCCCTTGGGCGTCACCTTGCCCACCAAGATGTCACCAGCATCAACCCAAGCACCCACACGGATAACGCCTTGCTCATCTAGCTGGCGCAGGGAGTCTTCACCAACGTTGGGGATTTCACGGGTAATTTCTTCAGGACCCAGCTTGGTTTGGCGAGCCTCAATCTCAAATTTTTCAATGTGAATCGAAGTATAAACGTCCTCACGGACCAGGCGTTCACTAATGAGGATGGCATCCTCGTAGTTGTAGCCCTCCCAAGGCATATAGGCCACGAGCACGTTCTGACCCAGTGCCAGCTCGCCACCTTCGGTTGCAGAACCATCAGCCAGGACCTGGCCAACTTCAACTTCATCTCCCTCAAAGGCCAGAGGACGCTGGTTCAAGCAGGTGTCTTGGTTAGAGCGCTGGTACTTTTGCAGCGGGTAGACGATTTGTTCGCCCTTATCGCTCATCACCACAACGCGCTCAGCATCCACTTGAGTCACGCGACCCGGCGTACGACTGACAATGACCATACCGGAGTCACGGGCAGCTTGGGCTTCCAGGCCCGTGCCAACCAAGGGACGCTCTGGGCGTAGCAGGGGCACAGCCTGACGCTGCATGTTTGACCCCATCAGTGCGCGGTTAGCGTCATCGTGCTCCAAGAACGGAATCAGAGAGGTCGCCACAGAAATAATCTGCACCGGCGAAACTGCGACAAAGTCGACCTGATCAGGGGTTGTAGTGGTGAAGTCTTGGCGATAGCGAACCGGGATCGTTTCACCTTGGATATAGCCCTCTGCATCCGTAGTGATGTCACCAGGAGCAACGCGCAGGTCGTCCTCTTCATCCGCCGTCATATAGACAGAAGCGAGGTCTAGGCGAACACGACCGTTCTCAACTTTCCGGAACGGCGTTTCAATGAAGCCGTAGGGATTAACCTTAGCGTGGGTTGCCAGAGAGCCAATCAAACCCGCGTTAGGACCTTCAGGCGTCTCAATCGGGCAAATGCGACCGTAGTGAGAGGGGTGAATATCGCGAACCGCGAAGCCTGCACGTTCACGGGTCAAACCACCCGGACCAAGGGCACTGAGACGGCGCTTGTGGGTCAGCTCTGCCAGAGGATTGGTCTGGTCCATAAACTGAGACAACTGGGAAGAGCCAAAGAATTCCTTAATGGCTGCAACCAGAGGCTTAGGGTTCACCAAGGAGGCTGGCGTGAGGGAATCAGAATCCGAGACCGTCATGCGCTCACGGATGATGCGCTCCAAACGGTTAAGCCCGACGCGAACCTGGTTTTGCAGCAGCTCGCCCACGGAACGAACACGACGATTACCCAAGTGGTCGATGTCATCGACGTTACCGATGTCAAACTCCAGGTTCACCAGGTAATCAATGGAAGACAAGATGTCTTGGGCCGTCAGCACGCGAGTCGTATCGGGCACGTTCAGGCGCAGCTTGCGGTTGATCTTGTAGCGACCAACACGACCGAGGTCATAACGTTTGGGGTCAAAGAAACGAGACTCTAGCAATTGCAGACCACCGGACACAGTGGGAGGCTCACCGGGACGCAGCTTACGGTAGAGTTCGAGCAGTGCTTCTTCTTCGTTGAACTGCCCTTCCTTCTCAATCGTCTTTTGGAAGTACTCGGGGTGACGCATGGCGTCAAAAATTTCGTTATCGCTTAGGCCAATCGCCTTAAGCAATACCTGGGCTGACAACTTGCGGGTCTTATCAATGCGAACCCAGACCAAGTCGTTTTTGTCGGTCTCAAACTTCAGCCATGCACCACGGTTGGGAATGAGGCTGGCGTTATAGGTACGACGGCCATGCTTGTCCGTTTCAGACTTGTAGTAGACACCAGGACTACGCACAATCTGGTTAACGATGACTCGCTCAGCACCGTTGATAATGAAGGTGCCACGCTCAGTCATCAAAGGCAGGTCGCCAATAAAAACTTCCTGCTCCTTGATCTCACCGTTTTCCTTATTGATCAGACGCGTTGGGACATAAAGCTGAACCGCATAGGTTCCGTCACGCCGCTTAGCTTCATCAACGTCATACTTTGGACGCTTAAGCTTATAGTCCTTACCCAGGAAGTGAAGCTCTAGCTTCCCGGTATAATCCGTAATAGGTGAAAAGCTCTCAAGCTCTTCAATCAAGCCTTCTTCCAGGAACCAGCGAAAGCTTGCTCGCTGGATCTCAACCATGTCTGGGAGAACAAAAGCAGCGGGGGCAACGGTGATCTGATCAGTCATGCGTCTCCTCGAACGGGTCACGCCTAGCGCGACCCCAAATGTTACAGCAACACGGGCAGTACTTCAACAACCCAGCAAAGTCAAGATTGACTTT
>CALIGI010000086.1 GCA_938021205.1 uncultured Pseudanabaenaceae cyanobacterium | reverse complement strand
GCCTGAGTCAAAATCTCCCGACGCCGAATCCAATTCCGATCCGCTTCCACCGTCTCTCGCTCTATCAGATCCACATCTCGCCCAAATAGAGCTTCAAGCTCCTCCTCCAGCGCCACAAAATCCATCAGGCTCATCCCATGTCCTGGCACCAACCGAACCAAAACATCCACATCACTTTCAGCTCGAAAATCATCCCGCAACACCGAGCCAAACAGCGCCAGCTCCTCAATTGGTCGCTCAGCACAAAACGCCTCAAGCCGAGCCTGAGCCACCCCGAGCCTTTCATAAAGCTGAACAAACTTGATCGTCGGCAAAGGCTGAAACCAAACTTCGCGGCCTTCCCCAGGATAACGGTTCGCTTTCAAAAGCCCAGCCTTCATACCAACAAAATCCACCGCCTCTTCACCCAGCTCGGCGCAGCCAAAGACCTCGATCGCATCGAAAAAGAATGGGCCAAAACCTAAGCCTCAGCCAAGACACCGGGCGTTTAACCAACATCCCTGATGCGCCCCACGGATTAACCGCAAACACCCGGTGTCTGAAGCCCCCAAGCCCCAAGCTAAACTAAAAACACCCACCGCTGGTCAGGCCTCAACACCATGGTCCTCCTCCTCGACCACTTCCGCCCGCCCCTCAGCAACCGCCGTCACTGGCATGCCTTCCACAACGCCTGGGCCACCTACCTCGCCACAGACCTCAACCAACGCCTCCCCGAAGGCTACTTCGCCGAACCCAACGTCCAATTCGGCATCGAAATCGACGTCGCCACTTTCCAAGAACCAGAACACACAACCCAATCAGAACCCCCAACCATCAACAACTCAACCTGGCAGCCCCCAGCCCCAACCCAGTACATTGACTTCCCTACAACGGACGAAGTCGTCGAAATCAACATCATCAGCAACGAAGGTGGCCCCAACCTCAACGCCGCCATCGAACTCATCAGCCCCGCCAACAAAGACCGCCCCCACCAACGCAACGCCTTCACCGCAAAATGCGAAGCCTACCTGCGCGAAGGCGTTAGCCTCGCCATCGTTGATGTCGTCACCACCCGCCAAGCCAACCTCCACGGTGCCCTACTCAAACGTCTGCAAGGCACTGAAAATATCAATGGCCTGGAATCGAGTGCAGAACTCTACGCAGCCGCTTACCACGCCATCCAACCCGCAGAAACCAACGCCCAGCTACAAATCTGGTACGAAACCTTCGACCTCGGCGAGGCCCTACCCACCCTGCCCCTCTGGCTACGCCAAGGCATCTGCCTGCCGCTCATGCTCCAAGAAACCTACGCCCAAACCTGCCAATCTCAGCGAATCTCCTAAGTCCCAGCCGCCAACGCCATCACCTCAAACACCGCTCCATAAACCTCATCCAGCCGGTCAATCGTCGCCCGCGCAATATTCTGCGTAAACAACGCCCCCGCCAACCGACCAAACTGCCAACTCTCCCCATCCGTCACAATTCCATAAACCGCAGCCTCATCCCCATTCAACCGCTGCGCCGCCACCATCTCCGCCAAACACTGCCCCCAGCCCCGCGCAAAATCATTCTGCTTCGCCTCCGCCACCAACACCAGCGGAAAATCCAACACATTTTTACCCAGCGTAGACCGCCGAGACATCACATAATCCGGCGTCCCCGTCAGCACCTCATCCGCCGCAATGGACTTGTGACTCCACAGCGAATAATCCCTCACAAAGCTCTTACAAGCCTCTCGCAACATCGGATAAATCACCGCCTCACAGCGCGACGCCTCAGACGAAAAGATGTCGAAATTTTCCCGATTAAACTCAAACTCCCGCACAAAAGCCTCCGGGGGAGCCTTCGGCGTTAGCGCCATAAAGTCCTTCTCTTCATAGCGAACGCCATAGGCTCGCTGCACCTGATCCGCCGACTTGAAATCTGTGAAAGCCATAGCTCAAAGAAAGCGCGTGACAAGGCTCCTCCATTCTAAGCCTCAGCCCAAAAACTATCCCCCAGCCTGAGACTCAGCCACCACAGTCGCAGGTGCCATCTCTGCTGCTCCCATCGTCTCCTCCAAACTCTGGACCATCGCCTCAGTATCCTCCCCAACCGGAGCCAAACCCTGAGCATTCATATCCGGCACTAGGCCCAACAACGGCAATGGCAACAGCGTCGTTAAGTTGGTAATCAACACTAATTTCCACAGATTGGCAAAATCCGTTTCTGTCACATGGAGCGCATGAGTCAATAATGCGCCAAATTCATGGGACAGCGACCCTGCGCAGTTCCAAATCGACATCAGCAAGGCAAAAAACGTCGCTTCAATCCCCCTCGGACAAAGCCGCGCTGCCAAAATCAGTACCGGCATAAAGGACAGTTGCCCCGCCACGACCAGCACCAAGTTATCGCCCAGGCTAAACCACTCATCGCTAATACCCCAGACCCGATTGGTATGGGTCACCAAAATCAGCGAAGTCATGCCCAGCACCGCCGAAATCAGAATCATCCAGCCAAAGATGCGCCGAAACCGTACCTCGCGGAAAAATCGCTGAAACAGCCAAACCCCAACCAGCATCGCCAGACTGCTCACCAACCGCACCCGGCCCAGAAACTCCGGCGGAAAGCCCAACTCATTCGTACTGAAGAAAAAGAACGCCGAATCCGCGCTGGGCGTCGCCTGCCAAAGAAACAGAAACAGCATCGGCATCCAGATCGCTTTCTGGATAATGGCCTTCTTGAGCAGGCCAATCTGAGACTTTACTTCATCCAAGCTAGAGCCGCGCACAGAGCGCCTTTCCGCAATCAGCCAAGCCACCCCCGTCACAATCAGCGGAAACATTGCCGTAATTAAAAACAGCTCCTTCGTGGATATAAACTCCAGCAGTAAGCCACCCAGGTAGGCCGTAATCATGCCCCCCACAGCCGCAACGCCCCAGACTAGCGACTGCAACGACCCCGTCGCAGTCTCAGATTCATGGCGTGTCCGCTCCACCACAATGGAGTCTGCAATCACATCGCTCACTGCAACTGACAGCGAACTGAGCACGATCGCCACGGTCGCCTGCAACGGTGTCGAAACCCAAAGCCCCAGTGCCACCCAAGCACCACAACCTATCAACCCTGACAAAACCAAATAGGGTCGGCGATGATATCCAGCAATGGGCAAACCATCGGAGATAAAGCCAAACAACGGCTTTACCATCCAGGGAGTCGCTGCCACCCCCATCAGTGCCGCTACCTCAGCTGGACTCAAGCCCAGATTGTCCTTGAGGAAGAAGCTCACCGCCAGGCGAGAAATGCCCAGGATTCCTTGGACAAAGTAGATCGAAAGAATGGCAAAAAGCTCAGGCGTTGGCTCATTACCAAACAAAAAATTCTGTTTGAGGTACTGCTTAATGCGGTCTATGCCACCGGGCGTCACCAGCATGGGCAATCTCATGTAACGGAAATGTAATAAACCTAGTATAACGATCTGCCATCGTTATCTCTGTTTCTCTAGGTAGCGCTTTTGACAAGACTGGCGATCGCGCCACCCCAAAGAGCTGCTTTACTCCCTCCTAATTGAGTCCCATGTATAGCGCCTCCACGAGTGCGAACAGAAGCAATCACTGCCTAAACCCAACGACCTAGGCAGCCCTTGGCTTCTTGCCGTCTTAAGGAATCCTGCGAGAATCTGACAAAACAACCGTGCTAAAGTTCAGCATTCTCACCGGGGGCCGAGTCCGCAGCGGGCCTTCATCATGAGAATCGGACTGTCTTGCCTAGTCTTGTTGAGATTGGGATCGGCCTTCCGCTTGCTGCGATTCTTACCCAGATCCCATGTCTCAGCTCTGCATCGCCGCCATGGACGGGCACACCACCCGCGTAAGAGAACTCCTCGCGAAAACCTCCACTGCGCCCAGTGATAGCGCAGAAGCCTTAGTGCGAGCCGCCGCTAGAGGTCACTATTCCATTGTTGAAGCGCTCCTAGAAGCTCAGGCCAATCCCAATCTAGTTCTGGCCCAGGGTGGAGCGCTCCACTGCGCCACGCTGAATAACCACTTAGATGTGGTGCGATCGCTCCTCCAGGGCAACGCCGCCGTGGATCTGCGAGACCACTGCACCTATGGCCGAGGCTGGACCGCACTGATGTATGCAGCGTCCTTGGGACAAATGGCGATCGCCCACCTACTGATTAGCCATGGGGCCGGGGTGAACGAGAGCGATCGCGATGGCCAAACCCCCCTGATCATCGCCGCCAACGCAGGCCACACCGCCATGGTGCTACTGCTCATCGAAGCCGGAGCCGACACCAGCGGCCAAGATCACTACGGCAACACCGCCCTCAGTTACGCCCGCAATGCAAAAAAGGCAAGCGATGAGCTAGTGCTAGATCGCTTGCCTTAAGCTCGTGGTTTTGGGTCGCTTTAGATCACGCCTTTGGAGCTAGGAATCAACCCGGCTCGCCGCGCATCCACTTCCGTCGCCATGCGCATTGCCCTTGCAAAGGCCTTAAACGTCGCTTCAATAATGTGGTGGGAGTTGATCCCGTCTAGCTGACGAATATGCAGCGTCATCTGGCTGTGGTTCACAATCGCCACAAAGAATTCCCGCACCAACTGAGTGTCATAGGTGCCCACGCGCTGGGTGGGAATCTCCAGGCCATAGCTGAGGTGGGGCCTGCCCGAAAAGTCCAGGGCAATTTGCACTAGGGCTTCATCCAGGGGAGCAACGAAGTGGCCGAAGCGAGTAATACCCTTGCGATTTCCTAGGGCTTCATGGAGCGCCATGCCCAAGGTAATCCCCACATCCTCATTGGTGTGGTGATCGTCAATTTCAATATCGCCCGTTGCCTGCACATCCAGATCAAACATCCCGTGGGATGAAATCTGGTGCAGCATGTGGTCCAGGAAAGGAATGCCCGTATTGGCATTGCACTTGCCCGTACCATCCAAATTAATGCTCACCTTCACATTCGTTTCGCCGGTCTTGCGGCTAATGGTCGCAGTACGAGCCGTGGGAGAGGTGGGGATATTGAGGGGAGGACGATCTGTGGTTTGCATGGCAAATTCCCGCGATAGCAATGTTTGTTGTTCATCTCGTAGGAACAAGGAATGCCTTATCTGGCGCATGCCATGCCTGAGGCATAGCCTGTCCCGCATATCCCCTGCCCCTACGAAGGTTTGGACCTACATCCCCATGATGTTGTATCCAGAGTCCACATAGGTCACTTGGCCCGTGATACCGCTGGATAGATCGCTACACAGGAAAGCAGCGGTATTACCCACTTCAGTCTGAGTCACGGTGCGACGCAGGGGCGCAATCTCTTCAACATGGTGAATCATGTCCAGGATGCCGCCGATGGCCGAAGAAGCCAGGGTGCGGATAGGACCGGCAGAAATTGCATTGACGCGAATATTGTCGGGGCCTAGTTCTGCAGCTAGGTAACGAACTTCCATTTCCAAAGCTGCCTTAGCCACGCCCATGACGTTGTAGTTGGGCACCACGCGCACGCCGCCGAGATAAGTCATGGCGACGATCGCTCCACCATCGGTCATCAGCGGCTTAGCACCGCGAGCCAGGTGCACTAAGGAGTAAGCGCTAATATCCAACGCCCGACCATAGCCACCGCGAGTGGTGTTGGTGAAGTCACCGGTCAGCTCATCCCGACCCGCAAAGGCCAGGCAGTGAATCAAGATATCGACCTTGCCCCACTTCTCCTTCACCGCACCGAACAGCTCATCCATCTGAGCGTCGTCCTGCACGTTGCAAGGCAAGAACAGCGTCGGCTCCAGGGGAGCAGTCAACTTCTGAACCTTTTCTTCCGCCCGGCCGCGATCATCCGGTAGATAGGTCACGCCAATCTCAGCGCCCGCCGCATGGAGTTGCTGCGCAATGCCCCAAGCGATGGACTTGTTGTTTGCGATGCCCGTTACCAGAGCTTTCTTGCCTTTTAAATCCAGCATGAGTATTCGTTAAGTTTCCTTGCCAGGCCAATACACCCGAAGCCGATGCGATGCTAAGTCAAATGCGGCAGCTCTGCTACCTGCTGCCAGTTCTTAATTCTAAAGCACTGCGATTGCTTCGCGGGCTGAGGGAGCCTCAATGGCTGTTTTTCCTTGAGGCTTGTGGTTGTACTGCTTCACAGATAATGCTTGCCTTGAGGCCTTCAAGCCTTGAAATATAGACTATTGAGAATCTTGCCTAGGAATTGGCGATCAGAGAAAATACTGAAGCTGAGATCAACGCATCGAGGCCTGGAATAAGCGTAAATCCTTAGGCTGCGATTCCAGGCTCCGTAGGTGGGCATCGCAATATGAGGCCGCTTGAGTCAGCTTTGTTGACGGTTTTGCTTCAAAATCAGTCAAAAAACCGACTTTTAAAAGTCATGAATTGCCCATAGTGAACATTCCGAGGCTCTGACATAGCTATAAAATGTGCCCAGTGATGCAGTTTCTCTGGCCGCATTTTATTGTCGATGAATTCTTCCTTGAAGTTTCTTTCCCGGGCCGTTCTTCATCTCACTCCGCAATCTCAGGCTTTGAACACCTATGCTGGCAACCTCTGAGCAGCCCCTGGCAAAACTATTCCGTGAAATTGCGGGTAGTGCATTCCCTCCCTCGGTGGATACCTTTGAACGGGGTAAAACGATCTTTTTCCCTGGGGATCCAGCAGAGCGGGTTTATTTTTTGCTTTCCGGAGCGGTTAAGCTCTCTCGTGTGTATGAATCTGGTGAGGAGATAACAGTTGCTCTCTTGAAAGAGAACAGTGTCTTTGGGGTTTTGTCTCTGGTCATGGCCCAGCGTTCAGACCGCTTCTACCATTCCGTTGCCTTCACCCAGGTGGAACTCCTGTCTGTTCCCATTGAGCAGGTGGAAAAGGCCCTCAAGGCCAATCCTGACCTGGCTATGCTGATGCTCCAGGGCTTGTCCTCCCGCATTTTGCAGACGGAAATGATGATTGAGACCTTGGCCCACCGGGATATGGGCTCTCGGCTAGTGAGCTTTTTGTTGATCCTTTGCCGCGACTTTGGGGTGCCGAATCCTGCTGGGGGCGTCACCATTGATCTCAAACTTTCTCACCAGGCGATCGCTGAGGCGATCGGTTCCACTCGTGTGACCATCACTCGTCTGCTAGGCGACCTGCGCCAAGACACCTTGATCACGATCCATAAAAAGAAGATTACCGTTCACAACCCCGTTGCCCTTAGTCAGCAGTTTGCCTAGAGGCAAGCCTACAAACATCCTGAGCCGAGACCGGTGCAGAGCCTGAAGTCGCATTTGGGGTCACCCAAGATCCTGGCTCACCCAGGATCTTGGCCTAAAGTGGGTAATTGTCAATACCTTGCCAGGCTTAGATGTTAGGGTTGTCAGGTCAGCCGGATAGCCGGGCTACCATAGACTGTTGCGTCACCATCCATGGCCGGGGTTACTCTTGTTCTCTCTATCCTCATTCTCGGCGGTGTCATTGCGACGATCGGCGATCGCCTAGGTACCAAGATTGGCAAGGCGCGGCTCAGTCTCTTTGGTATGCGGCCCAAAAAAACCGCCGTTGCCATCACGATCCTGACCGGCACAATTATTTCCTTCACCACCCTGGGAATCCTCTTCGCCACGAATAGTCAGCTACGAACCGGGGTCTTTGAACTGGAATCGATTCAGAGGAAGCTGCGCAAAGCTCGCCGTGAGCTGGAAGAAACCCAAACAGAGCGCCAGCGTATTGAACAGGAGCGGGACCAGGCGCGCGAGGAGCAACTGGCGGCGGTGGAGCGCCTCATCACTACCCGTGATTCCCTAGAGAAGTCCATCGACCTGCAAAAACAAACCCAATCCCGCCTCGGAGCCGTGGCCCAGCGAGCTGAGACATTGCGTAATGAGGCCCAACGCCTACAGCAAGAGCAGCAAACGCTAATTAACCAGCGGGATGCTGTGGCCCAGCAAATTGTCCAGCGTAATAAGGACATTGCCCAGCGCGATCGCGACATTGCCCAGCAGGAAACTAAGCTTAATCGTCAAGAAAGTCAGCTAGGTGAGCAAAACAGCCGCCTCAGTAAACAGGAAGAAGCTATATCTCAGCAAACTGTTGAAATTAGTGAACGGGATGAGCAAATTGCAGCCCAGCGCGAAATCGTCGCCCAGGGGGAAGCGCAGGTTAAAGAGCTAGAAAGTACCCAAGCCTTTCTCGATAAGGCAATTCTTGATCGAGAGCGAGTCCTCCGCCTCTTAATCCAGGATCAAGTTCTCTTACGCCAGGGCAATGTGGCCCTTACCCGTAGGGAAGTTCTAGCGACCCGAGTGTTGAGGGTGCTAGTGCCCGAAGCCAGCCAACAGGCCATCAACCTGCTGCTCCAGGAAGCCAACAAGGAAGCCCTTGAAGCAATTCGTCCCGGTATTGAAGAAGAGATTCAAATTATCCAAATCACCCAGGCTCAGGTAGAGCGCCTCAAGGAGCAACTCAATGACGGTCGTGAATATGTAGTGCGTATCCTTTCCGCACGCAACTATATTCAAGGCGAAGAGCGGGTGCTGGTCTTCAGCGATGTGGTGCCCAATGAAGTGGTTTTCTCTGAAGGGCAGCTCTTAGCCTCCACCTCCGTCACTCTAGATAGTGAGGAGGATTTTCAGCAGCTCCAGGACCGCATTGGCCTACTGATTGAGTCCTCCCGATTCCGCGCACGCCAGGCTGGTGTCGTGTCTGAACGCACTGTCATTGGTGATGATCGCATCGGTACGCTCGTTCGTTTTTACGAGCAGCTTCAGGAGTATGGCGGCACGCTAACGCTTCAATCCATCACCTCGGCTCCGGCTTACACTGCGGGTCCGCTGCGCATCAATCTAGTGGCCTCTCGAAATGGCTTAGAGATCTTGAGTACGGACTTTGAGGAGAATTAGCTATGGCCAGCTCCCAAGCCCAGCCCTTTACCCAGCCTTTTACCAAGACTCCTGTCATCGTTGGCTTTGACCCCGGTCGAGATAAGTGCGGTGTGGCTGTGCTGACAACCGCTGGGCAGGTGATTGAGCATCAGGTGGCGGCGGCCGATGATGCGATCGCCCATTTAGCCTCGCTCCAGCAGCGGTTTGATGTGCAGCGGTTGGTTGTGGGCGATCGCACCACCTCCAAGGAATGGCAAAGCAAAATTAGTGATGGGCTCAACCCCACTCCGCCTATGACTCCCGTGGATGAGCATCGAACGACCCTGCTAGCCCGCGATCGATACTGGCAGATTTACCCTGCCCAAGGGTTAACTAAACTTCTTCCCCAGGGACTACGGGAGCCACCTCGTCCCATTGATGACATTGTTGCAATTTTGCTAGTCGAGCGCTATTTACAGCAAGTCTCTAAAGAAACCTGAGTTCGTTCAATTCTGCTAGCCCTGCCCTGCGAGTCTAGGAATGAATTCTCAGGTTCATAATCCACATAGAGGCCAAAACTCAGACAGTCGAACTCTGGTTAAGAGGATGTTTGGAAAGTCAGCTAAGGGACTTCCTATTTTTAAACCATCCTGAAATCTTGCCATTGCTAACCTGAGTTCGGCAGCCGACAAACCGACCTCATCCCCTAACCCCTTCTCCTAAGAGAGAAGGGGAACCGAACGCAAGCAAGCTGTTTCCAGAGCCTTTCATGTTCCCCTCTCCCTGGGGAGAGGGGCTAGGGGTTGGCCTGATTCAGGCCAACCGAGGTGAGGGCAGCTTTGCTCTGT
>CALIGI010000085.1 GCA_938021205.1 uncultured Pseudanabaenaceae cyanobacterium | reverse complement strand
GCCACTTCCAGGTGGCCGGAGCCATCGGTGAGGGGATAGCGGAAATGCCAGAGGTGGCCGTTGACCTCTTGGTTCTCCACTTCCACATCGGAGACGGCGGACTGGGAGGCGGGGCACCAGTTCACCAGATAGTTACCGCGATAGATCAGCCCCTCTTCGTAGAGGCGGCTAAAGGCTTCCAGCACCGCAGCACTGAGGCCTTCATCCATAGTGAAGCGTTCCCGGCTCCAGTCCACGGATACGCCCAGGCGACGCTGCTGGTTGACGATCGCCCCCCCAGACTCAGCCTTCCACTCCCAAGCCCGCTCCAAAAACTTCTCGCGGCCCAGTTCCTTCAGGGTGCTGCCCTCGTCCTTAATCTTCCGCTCCAGGATGGTTTGCACGGCAATGGAGGCATGGTCCGTGCCCGGCAGCCACAGCGTGTTCTTACCGTTCATGCGGTGGTAGCGGATCAGTGTATCAATTAGCGATGCCTCGAAGGCATGGCCCATATGTAGACTTCCGGTGACATTCGGCGGAGGAATCACCACGCAATAGGACTCGCCCTCATCTGCGGGATCCGGGGTAAAGACCTGGTTCTCTTCCCAAAGCTTCTGCCACTTGGCCTCGATGTCGAAGGGGCTGTACTGGGAGGCCAGTTCTGATGGGGAGGCGGAAGGATTCGCCGAAGGGGTAGCGGCTTGGGGCGAGGTCATGGTGGAAAGGTACGGGGAGCGGTGGCTTGGGGCGAGCGGGGTTGCAAGTGGTCGTTACGGATAGGGAGACAACTGCAAAATGCCTAGATGATTGTGCCACAGATGCCACATGAACTGGGGCTCTTGGCCTTGTCCCTTGGTTTCTTTCGTTGGAGGTTGTTGAGGAGGATGAGCTGGCCTGAAAAAAGAAATTTGCAACTAAACTGCGAGATTACCTCGATAAACTCAGCCATACCTTATACACTGGGCTGGAAACCTGGCTTTGACCAATTATCCATATGTTATTGGCTATGGCTGAGTTTCAATGTTGTTGGCTCAAGCCGGAATAAAATACCTATCGGTTGATGCCGGTTGGGATGTTTGTCGGCTTTAGGCTGGTTTGAATACTGGTCGGCTTAAATAAAGCCGAGCTTAGAGAAATTGTAAGGAGGGTGCCTGGTCGAAATGGCTCAACGAAACGGACAAGCGAAGGCAACCGACGATGCTGCTCAGGATGGGAGTAGTACAGCGGCTATTGCTCAAAATTCAGGGCTACCCAACGTTGAAGGCCGAAACTCGAGCCAGGTGCCCTCGCTGATTGAGCATCTCAATCCCAGTGCCATGGACCAGATCCTGCTGTATCTGGCCTTTTCTGCCATGCGGACGGGGGGGCATCGTCACGGAGCCTTCCTAGATGCGGCTGCAACTGCGGCCAAATGTGCGATTTACACGACCTATCTAGAGCAGGGCGAGAACTTGCGCATGACGGGGCATTTGCATCACCTGGAACCCAAGCGGGTGAAGGCGATCGTTGAGGAAGTTCGTAAGGAACTGGCCGAAGGCAAAATCCTCAAGATGTTGGGCTCCCAGGAGCCACGTTACCTCAACCAGTTTCCCTATGTGTGGCTAGAGCGCTATCCCTTGCCGGAACAGCAGCATGATTTTCCTCGTCCCCGCGTAATTAATCCCAGCCTGACCCACGACGAGCGGTCTTATATTGAGCGCAAGTTGCCCCAGGAATTGCCCGATGCCCAAGCAATCACATCTTTCCAGTTGATGGAGCTATTGGCATTTCTCCACGATCGCTCCCAGGAAGACCTGCCCGAGAGCCGCCGCTTGGACCTGAGCGAAGCCCTTGCCGAGCACATTCGCCGTCGTCTGCTCTACTCCGGCACGGTCATGCGCATCGACTTGCCTTGGGGGACGCCCTACTACGCCCTCACCCGCACAACTTACTCCCCGGCGGATGCTAAAGAGCGTAACTACACCACCATCGAAGACACAGCTCGCTTCTTCCGCATGATGCGCCAATGGTCTCGCCATGAGCCCAAGGTGATGCGGGTGCTGGAGCAACTGGATATCTCTGATGAGAAGTTGCCAGGGGCTTTGGCGGAATTGGACCAGTTGTTGCGAGACTGGGGCGATCGCCACCACGAGGAAGGCGCGAAGCAAATTTCTTTGCAAATGGTCGTTGGTCCCGATGACCATGCTGCTTCGAATGGCTAGCGCTTAAAATACAGAAAGCATTGGTAACGCCCTGCTGGTTCTTGGCTTCTTGGGGCTTTGTCCCTGCAATTGCCCTTAGCCGATCCTCTTCGTTCCCCCTTGAGAAGGGGGATGTCGCTCACTGCAATGATCATCAACTACCAGCTCCGCCGCCGTTCTGATGACGGCATTAGCATTACCAACCTCACCGCTGAGGTCCGTCAAAAACTGCGGGACAGCGGCATCCAAAACGGCCAAGCTCTGGTCTTTTCTCGCCATACCACCACGGCCCTGGCGATCAATGAAGATGAGGAGCGCCTGTTTGAGGACATCAAGGTTTACCTCAGGGGCTTAGCACCGGAAACAGAAATTCCTGTGGCGGGCGGCGGCAGTCATCGCTATATGCACAATGATTTGCATCTACGGCCCAGTACGCCGGATGATGAGCCTTTGAATGCCCATTCTCACCTGATGGCGATGACGTTGAGCCAGAGTGAGATCATTCCCATCGTGGATGGGGAGTTGGCTTTGGGGACTTATCAGTCAATCCTGTTGTTTGATTTAGATGGACCGAGGGACCGAACGGTGCTGTTGCAACTGTCTGGAGAAGCTGAAGAATAATGGCTGAGGAAGATGCAGAATTGAGTCCAGCGCAGGAGGACAGAGCCGAGGCGCAGGAGTTGCTGGCGCGGAGTAAGGTCGCGCTGGAAAATGGTGCCTATCGTGCATCAGTGGAGCTGGCGGATAAGGCTGTGGCGTTGGTGAAGCCCCTGACGGCACTCCACGGGGATATTCAGTTGTGGCGGGTAACGGCTTACCAGGCCTTTGGGGATGGGGGGAAGGCGATTCAGATTTGTACGGATTTGCGGCGGCATCCTGATCCGGGGATACGCAAGCAGGCGGAGCAGTTGCAGTACATTTTGGAAGCGCCGCGTTTGGATACGCCGGAGGAGTGGAAGGTTAAGATTCCCGATTTGGCGGAGCTGGAGGGTGAGGCTAAGCCGCAGCAGTGGAGTCGCGGGGGGAGGTCTCAGACGAAGGAGCCGGAGCCGGAGCCTTGGATTCCGGAGCCACCGGATCCGGAGAAGGTGAATTTGCAGGATGAGCCGTTTGTTTGGGTGGCGATCGGGGTGGCAGTTGTGGTTTTTGTTGGTTTGGTTTGGTTGGCTTGAGCGGCCCTCTCCCCCGGCCCCTCATCCCAAGTGTGGGAGAGGGGAGAAGCAGCCCCAGCGTTGCCTTTCTTCCAGTTCCTCTTCCCCCGAACTCGGGGGCAAGGGGTTAGGGGATGGGGGCCATGCCAGGCTTGAACTGCCCTCTCCCCCGGCCCCTCGTCCCAAGTGTGGGAGAGGGGAGAAACAGCCTCAATCGACAAGGGCTTGGCGAATTTCTTCTAAAACCGCCGTCAGATTTCCTAGAATTTCATCATTGCTGAATCGAATAACTCGGACTCCAAATTGCTCTATTTCTAAAGTTCTGGCTGCGTCGTAATCTTGCTGTTCATCGTGGATTTCGCCATCTATTTCAATGATGAGTTTGCATTGAGAGCAATAGAAATCTGCAATGAAGCGTCCGATGGGATGCTGACGGCGAAATTTGAATCCATCCAGCTTTTTAGCGCGTAAGGCTTGCCACAATACAGCTTCTGCTGGTGTGGGATTCTTGCGCAGGTTTTGGGCTGCTTGCTGTAATTCGGTTGAGGTGTTTCGAATTCTATGATTTGGAGATGGTGTCACAAGGTTGAAGTTTGAGAGAGGCGTTGACTTTAGCTTGCCCTCTCCCCCAGCCCCTCATCCCAAGTTTGGGAGAGGGGAGAAACAGCCCCAGCGATGGTTTTGTTTCTGCTCCCCCTTCCCCCAGACTTGGGGGCAAGGGATTAGGGGATGGGGGCCAGCCAAGCCAAGCTCCTCGCTCAGCCATCAATCTCAATCGTGGGGTCTTTCTCCAGGGCTTGCTCAAACTTCGCCTGGGCTGCCACCGCATCACCCTCGCGCCGCAAATGATAGCCCTGGGCGCGGTGGAAGCGAGCCTGCTCCGCCTTGGTCCAGACGCGCTCCATACAGACCTGGCAGGCGCGCTGGGCGTATTCAGTTTGGGGAGCAACTAAGCTGCTGTGGTACATGAGCTGGTTGCAGCAGCCCCGCAACCAATCCTGCCAGGTGCCGCCGCGCCAGAGGCGGAGGGTGCTATCAGAGCTACCGGAAACAATGCGATCTCCCCCGGGGCTAAAGGCCACCGACCACACGCGGCCGGAATGGCCCTCCAAGGGATTGCCGAGCTGATTGCCTTCTAAGTCCCAGAGGCGGAGGGTGTTGTCAGAGCTGCCGGAAACAATGCGATCTCCTTTGGGGCTAAAGGCCACCGACAACACGCTGCCGGAATGGCCCTCGAAGGGGGGGCCGAGCTGATTGCCTTCCAGGTCCCAGAAGCGGAGGGTGTTGTCATCGCTGCTGGAAACAATGCGATCTCCTTTGGAGCTAAAGGCAGCCGACCATACTAGCCCAGAATGACCCTCAAAGGGGGGACCGATCTGATTGCCTTCCAGGTCCCAGAGGCGAAGGGTATTGTCGGAGCTGCCAGAAACAATGCGATCTCCCCCGGGGCAAAAGGCGACCGAGTTCACCCAGTCGGAATGGCCCTCAAAGGGAGTGCTGATTTGATTGCCTTCCAGGTCCCAGAGGCGGACGGTGTTGTCGGAGCTGCCAGAAACAATTCGATCTCCCCTGGTGCTAAAGGCGACCGAGTTCACCCAGTCGGAATGGCCCTCAAAGGGGTTACCAATCTGATTTCCTTCCGGGTTCCAGAGGCGGATTGTATTGTCCTCGCCACTGGAAACAATGCGATCTCCTTTGGGATTAAAAGCGACCGACAATACTAGTCCAGAATGGCCCTCAAAGGGGGTGCCGATCTGATTGCCCTCTAAGTCCCAGAGTCTGAGGGTGTTGTCATCGCTGCCGGAAGCAATGCGATCTCCTTTAGGGCTAAAGGCGACCGACCACACTTGTCCGGAATGGCCCTCAAAGGGGGGACCGATCTGATTGCCTTCCAGGTCCC
>CALIGI010000084.1 GCA_938021205.1 uncultured Pseudanabaenaceae cyanobacterium | reverse complement strand
AAACCTCTATCAAGTACTCAAGCAAGGAGAATTCTGCCATATCCTCAATGCCCGACAGATGGGTAAGTCTAGCCTGATGGTGCGCATGATGCATCATCTTCAGAGCGAAGGTTATAGCTGTGTCGCCATCGATATGACTCGCCTGGGTAGTGAGAACGTCACACCTGAGCAGTGGTACAAAGGCTTTGTCGTAGAGCTATGGCGCTGTTTTGGCTTAAGCAGCAAAGTTCCCCTCAAAACTTGGTGGAATGAAAGGAAAGATATTCCGCCAGTCCAGCGTTTAAGTCATTTCATTGAAGAGTTTCTGTTGGTGGATAGAGCCTCTGACTCCCCTCCTCAAAAGAGAGTCATTATGCTCGATGAGATTGATAGTCTCTTAGGGTTGAGCTTTCCTGTCAATGATTTCTTTGCCTTGATTCGCGCTTGCTATAACCAGCGCAGTCTAAATCCAGATTATAAGTATTTGACTTTTGCTCTGTTAGGGGTTGTCACTCCGTCCGATTTGATTAGCGATCGCCGCAGAACCCCTTTTAATATCGGCCAATCCATCCAGCTAGAAGGCTTCAAAGAACATGAAGCACAACCTTTACTTAACGGCCTAGCCGAAAAAGTAAGCAATCCTCAAGTGGTACTCAAAGAAGTCCTTGCTTGGACCGGAGGGCAGCCTTTCCTCACACAAAAACTCTGTAAGCTAATCCGAACTACTGACGACCCCATTCCACCCAACCAAGAAGCTGACTGGACTGAGAACCTAGTCCGGAAGCAAATCATTGAACATTGGGAATCTCAAGATGAGCCAGAACATTTAAGAACCATTCGCGATCGCATCCTCGAAAGCGAGAAGTCTACGAAAAACTTACTGATTCTCTATCGTCAGGTCTTGACACAAATCGAAGGCCAAGCTGTCACTGCAGTCGATAGCCCAGATGAAAAAGAGCTGCTTTTATCAGGCCTAGTTGTGAAGCAACAGGGGATTTTACAAGTCTATAATCGAATTTATCAACTCGTTTTTGACTTACATTGGATTGAAGCACAGTTGAAGAAGTTGAGCGCATAGCTTTAGCATTGATGCAACGCTAAAGCTATTGTCGTAGCGCCTTCACAGCGCTGAGATACTGATTCAAAAAGGGCAGCCCCCCGATCGCGGGCAAAAAGTACCTTGACGTACAAAGCAACCCCAATGCCGCCGCCGCCGCCTCAGGCATATAGGGTTGGTAGAACAACACCAGCGCTGCATCTCGCGTCCCCACTCCAGCAAAGGTCAGCGGCAACAGCCCCGCCAAAATAGCCAGGGGCGACAGGGCAAAATTAATCAGTGCAGGTACCGTTTCCTTCAGCGCCAGAATAAAGAACCAAATTTGCAGCAAGTGCAGGAACCAAAGAAACACCGAAGTCAGCGTAATCTTGGCAAGCTGGGTCTTGTCACTCCAAAAATAGCGATGCATTTCCCCCCAAGCCTTGTGCAGCTTCTCAAACTTGGGCTTCATTTTCTTGGGAGCGACGTTGCGGCCTAAGTTGAAAAAGGCCTGGGCAAACTGAGCCGAGCCCAGTAGCAGCAATCCCATACCTAAACCGCCCAAAATGCTGACGGTAAAGAACCAGAACAAGCCATCCTTTTGCGGATACAACAACAGACCAAAGGCGCACCACAGTAATAGCGAAAGCATATCGCAGGCTTTCTCAAATACCACCAGAGAGAGGGAGAGAGAACGGTCGAGGTGACCGCGATCGCCCATAAAGTAAGCCTTGGCAATATCTCCCATCTTCGAGGGCAATACCATATTCAAAGCACTCGCCGCTAAAATAAGACGATTGGCCTCACCAAAGGGCAACGGTGAAATCTCCGCACCACTCAGGCTTCTATCACCTCGCTTAGGCCTCGGCATGAGCTGCTGTAAACGCCAGGAGGTGATCAGCGTAATGGGGATGACCATGCCCAAGCTGACCGGGAGCCAGACGCGATCGCAGTTCCGCAACACCTTCATCAGCTCAGCAAAATCCACCTTCCAATAGATCAGCCCCAGGATTACGAGGCTGACGACTAAGGAGATGAGGCGTTTCATGGCGATGCGACAAAAAGACCAAAGAACGAAGGGCCGTAGATAGACCTTTTTGACCTTACCAGGCTAGGTCCATCCCAAAGCCCCCCCCCAGAATGCGCTGGGTGAGCGACTACAACGAAGCCGGTACAGTAGAGGAATCATTCCGTCACTCCTCAATGCGTCACAGAGTCCGTGCTGCTGCCCTGCTGGTCCGTGCCAACGATGGAGCCAGTAACCCCAATGAAATATTGCTCGTTAAGCACCGCTCGCGATCGCGCCCCGGTAAGCTCATCTGGCTCCCGCCCGGTGGCGGGCTCGAAGCCGAAGACAGCTCAATCTTTGCCTGTGCCGAACGGGAAGCGCTGGAAGAATGTGGCCTGACGGTGAAAACCTCCCGCATCGCCTATGTCCATGAGTTCCAGGACTCCGTCAACCAGATTCAACATGTGGCCTTTTACATGGCCGTTGATTCTTGGGAGGGGGAGATCAGTTTAGATTTTTTGCCCAGCGATGCAACAGATGCTTTGGCGATCGTTGAAGCTGTTTGGGTCAAGCGAGAAGCCGTTACAGAGCTGGCAATCTACCCCGCCTATCTAAAAACAGATGACTTTTGGGAGGATGCAGCCCAAAGGTTTCAACAAACAAAATACCTGGGGCGAATGCATGAGCTATAGGCTTTCGTTCTAATTCGTCTACAGGCTATTTTTTTGAATTCCACCTCGCAAGCGCAAGCAGGCCAATGGATGGGTTCAGTCAATCATTCCGCACCGTTAACTCAGCCCGATCAACTGTTCTCGCGGGAGAGTGCTGAGGCGTCCATCTTCCATTTGCAGGATGCGATCGGCCACATCGAGGATGCGGTTATCGTGGGTAACGAGAAGAACAGCGCTACCTCGCTGACGGGCAAGACGCTGCATAATTTCGACCACGTCACGACCGGATTGCTTGTCTAGAGCAGCGGTAGGTTCATCAGCGAGGACCACGCGGGGGGAGCTGACCAGGGCACGGGCGATCGCCACACGCTGCTTCTGACCTCCCGAAAGTTCCTGGGGATAGTAATTAGCCCAGTCCAACAGACCCACCGCTTCTAGCATTTCCAGAGAGCGGATTTTCTTTTCCTTGGTTGTCAAGTTAGGGTGCAAATCCAGAGACATCTGCACATTTTGCCTTGCGGTGAGGGCATTGAGTAGGTTGTGGGCTTGGAAGATATAGCCGATATTGCGCCGCAGCCGCACGAGCTGTTTGTTGCGGGCTTTGTACATTTCCTCACCCAGGAGCTTGAGACTGCCTTCCTGGGTGGAACGCAATGCACCAATCAATGTGAGTAATGTGGTCTTACCGGAGCCGGAGGGACCCATGAGAATGACGACCTCGCCAGGGTCCACACGGGCACTCACTTCGCAAAGGACCTGTTTGCGCAGGCGACCGCTGCCAAAGTAGTGGCTCACATGGTCGATGGAAATGATCGGCTCGGTAGCGGAAGTCATGGCGGATAAAGCGCGCTGCTTGGCACTTTTGAAAGAAGATGAATCGCGATGCGAGAGCATAGAGGGAAATATTGGCCTAGAATACCGGCCTCAAATATTGGCCTAAAAGATTGGCCTAAAAGATTGGCCTAAAAAATATCAGCAGGATCGGCTTCTTGGACCTTACGGACGGCGATCGCCCCAGAAATCACACACATCGACATGGTCAAACAAAAAACAAGGGTGCCCCGCTCCTGGGTCATGTGCAGGGGCAACGAAGTCGCGTTCTCCGTCGCGTTATACAGCACCATACAGAGGAAAAAAGCCGGGATAAAACCAAGAATCGACAGCACCACCGCCTCCTGGAACACCACCGACAGCAAATAGCGATTGCGATACCCCATTGCCTTTAGGGTGGCATATTCCGCCAGGTGATCGGCAACGTCGGTATAAAGGATCTGATAGACAATCACCATGCCAACGATCCAGCCAATGCCCGCTCCTAAGTTAAAGATAAAGCCAATGGCCGTGCTGTTTTGCCAGTAGTCTCGCTCAAAAGCAATGAATTCGTCCTTGGAGAGCACTAGTACATCGCCATTAGGCTCCTGGATCTCTTTGCGCATTTGGGCGATCGCTTGGTCCACATTTGCGCCAGGCTGTAACCGAATCATGCCCATGTCGATGAGACCGGGGTCGCGATCGAACATGCGCAAAAAATTGATGTCGCTGGTCACCAAATTGCCATCGGCACCAAAGGAGGCCCCTAGGTTAAACAGCCCGCCCACGGTCACTCGTCGACCCGCAACTTCTGTGGTCACATATCCCTGTTCTTCAAACAGTTCCGCGACCGGACCAAACTCCGGACGGGAATCTCGATCAAACAAAACATGATCTCGCAGCTTCAATGCTTCAGAATCCGGCAGTAAGTCGTTAGAAACGATGGATTGAGAGGGGTCATAGCCCATCACCTGAATGCTACGAGTACTGCGATCCGCTGGATTCTTCCACAGGGCAAAACTGATATAGATGGGGGTGATACTTTCAACCCCTGGAACTCCCTCGGCTTGGAACAACCGACGGCGGGAAAAGCTATCCAAGGCAATCAGAGCGGTTGATTGAGGACTCATCATAAAGATGTCGCCCTCTAGGGCTTTATGCAACCGCACGGAGCTATCAAACAGGGCATCTCGAAAGCCCAGCTGGATAAACATCAAAATCACCGCAAAACCAATACCCGCAAGGGCCACCAGCAATCGAACCTTCTCACGAATAAGCTGCAACCAGGCTAAGGGGATTGCAAAAATCATGATTCGCTCCCATCGCGGGTATCAGCAGCATTATCCTCACCGTTGTCACGGGCTCCATCGCCATTGCCATTCAATAGCGGACTCTCCAACAACCCATTGTTGAGTAATCCACCGCTAGACAACCCAGGCTGGCTCAAAGGATCGCCCCGCTGTACCGTCGTTGACCCATTAGAGTCCGGCTCGGAACGCAAGATCGGTGCAGCAGTGTCAATGGCTACATTGACCTGAAGATTAGTCAAAGTGGCCACGACCTCACTGTTTTCCAACAGCACTGTCACCTCCACCACGCGGGCATCGGTATCCGCTGCAGGGTCCGTATCTAGCACATCTTTTTTATCAATCTTGAGCCCCACCTGGGCCACACGTCCCCGGAGAGAAGTCGCTAGGGCAGGGCTGTTGACCTTAACCGGCTGACCCACTTGGACATCACGAATGTCAGTTTCATAGACTTCGGCCACCACGGTCATACGGTCCGTGCGAGCTAGGTCCAAAATACCCTGGTCGCCCACGGCTTCCCCATTACTCGTGTGGATTTCTAGGATCTGTCCATCAATAGGGGCCAAAACAACGGATTGTTCCAGCTCAGCTTTGGTACGGTCCAGATTGGCTAGGGCTGATTGAATGCCTGCTTCAGCTCGCTGTATATCTTCTGGGCGCACTTCTCGCAATCCAATGACCTGCTGCTTGGCCTGTTCAAACCGCTTGGTAATGGCCTCTAGCTCACTGCGAGCACGATCTAACTGGCGGCCTGCTTCATCCAGCTCACGCTGCTTAGTAATAAAGGTAAGCTGGCGCACTTCAAAATCAGATTGGGAAATTGCCCGATCCACATACAGATCCTTATAGCGCTCTAAATCCACCTCTGCCTTGCGCAGCTCTGCCTCAATCACCGCAGCACTAGCAGCCTTAGCATCCACCTCCGCTTCCTGGGAGCGAATATTGGCCTCACTGGCCTCCGCTGCCGCCACTTCGGCTTGGATATCGCCGGTCTTTGCACCTGCCTTCACTTGCTCAAGATTAGCCTGGGCCTCGATCGCCAGCGCCTCGGCCTGACGAGCTGAAGCGATCAAGCGTGGATAGGAATCCATCAAGGCTAGAGGTTGCCCCTTTTGAACCTGTTGTCCTTCTCGAACTTGAATACGCATGACCCGAGAAGCGCTTTGAGTCGAAGGAGCAGCAACGCTATAGATACCCCCATCTGGTTCGATGCGTCCTAGAGCCGTAATTTTTCGCTCCTCAGTAACGGTGTCGGTGGCTGGCTCTTCGACAGGGGCAAGGGAGCTACCGGGCCGCAGCATGAGGAACAGGCCAAAGCCCACAATTCCCAAGGACACAGCAGAGAGAGCTGCAATGATGAAGCCAGGGGACTTGAAAGTACGGGAGGAAATAGCCATGGGAAAGGGGGGAAGGCAGAGATGCAGGGCGCTGAGCTTTAAGGAATAACGATAGGGAGATGACTGCTTAGTGCTGAGCCGCTAGAGCCTTTACTCCATTGGAAACTTATTTACGAATTGTAACCATTTGTTGACCATCTCTGGTGGGATAGGCTTAGGCGATTATTTTGCAAGCCGACTCAACATGGCCCAGGTGGGATAGCCCTTGGGGTTCATGTTGAGTCGGTCTATTAGGGGCTGAATACTGATATAAAGCGGGCTATTGCCCCATCGGCATGGCAGGGAGAAGCCTATAAATTGGAGTCTACTGATCTAGGGACTTAATTAGATTGACTCAGGAGCCATTTCTGGTAGATCCAAGGCCAATAAGAGCGCCAATGCTAGAACGCCACGGGAAGGGCTCCACTGGAGTGCTCTATACCAATCATCTATGGCGTAAGGCGACTTCCCCTGGCTCTAGCTCAGTATAGACTCCGGGCTAGGGGAGAGTTGTGATACACAGATTGCGATACACTGTGCCCTTTAAGGTCACATTTACCTTAAAGTTTGCGGGAAAGACCATTGCGATTCCTGCTTTCCCTTGCCAGATTTCGACTCACCCTATTGACGCTTGGCGTGCATGAGTAACGTACAGATCCCCCAATTCCCAGAGGTCCGTCACCCGCTCATTGCGCCCCTTGCCCAGCGGAGTGATGAGGAATTGCTCCAACTATTTCAGGAAAAGGCCGACGAAGGACGTTACTTTACGGCGATTCTTTGTCGCTACACCCCTGTTGTCTATACCCTGATCTGGCATTCGACGCGATCGGCGGTCCAGGCAGATTATTTATTTTCTCTCGTGTGGCGTCACGTTTTTTATGAGCTGCGCGGCTTAAATCTCAAGCCAGCCAGTCCTAGCGACGCACCGGAGCTAACGCTGCAAAACTGGTTGATTAACATCACGGCTCAGTCGATCAACCAGGTGGCATTACCTCCCGTTGAGGAGATTCAGTATTCCATCAAAGCTGCCCCCCCTCCGCTGTGGTGCTATGTGGAGCAGGCCCTAGATCAGCTACCGCCGCGCCAGCGCCTGATGACGATCATGGCCCAGACCTATCACTGGAGTGAGACTCGGATCGCGGCTTATTTACAGGCAGAAGGCGAGCAAGTTTCTGCCCATGAGGTCCAGGATGGTTTGCAGCAGGCCTATCGACAATTGGAGTCTTCTCTGCCGCCAGATCTGCGCACCATTTATTTTGATGAGCCCCTGGAAGAGACCCAGGCTGGCTTGGCAGAAGGCGATTTGGCGGGGCTATTGGGCAGGTCATAGTCCATGAAGATGGCCCATGTAGATCTGGGACTCACAGGCGACAAAGCGGCGGTTTTTAATTAGAACGTGTAAAATTCCATGCAGCCGTGGGTAAGTTCCCAACAAGGGGGTCTTGTGCCTTTCGGTAGGCCGGTTCAGTACAGCTTTCGATGACTAATTTGTTGAGTCCTGAAGGGATTAGGGGAAATAATGCAGAATTTGTCTTCTTGGGGATCTAACATGGCTCGCCTGAATCGCTGGTTCTATGGAAGTCTGAGTGCTGGTGCATTGCTCATGGCGACCCAGGCTCCAGCAGCCGCACAGTTTTTTCCCGACGAGCCGCTCCGCACCCCCCTCAATCCCACGTTGGATCAGCAGCTTCAGACGCAGATCAATAACGGGACCCGTGGCCAGTCCCGCGATCGCGCCGATCTCTTCATGAACGAAGCCAGCAATCAGGCTCGCCTGGGCTTACCCCGCAAGGCGATCGCTCTTTGGGAAGAAGCCTACGACCTCTACCGCCAGTCCGATGACGACCAGGGCATGGGTCGTGCCTTGGACTTAATTGGCCTCACCCACGGCGAACTGGGCGAAGTCATCCCCGCCGAAGATGCCCTACGCCGTCGCCTCGCCATTGCCCGTGACCAAGGCGACTACCAAGGCCAGGTCTATGCCCTCAATAACGTTGGCACCCTGCTCATGCGCCGAGGTTTTGCACCTGAAGCTGAGCGCAGCTTTGAAGAAGCCCAGCGCATTGCCCAAGACATTGCCGATATTGACGGCCAGGGCATTTCCCTTAGCAACGTTGGCCTCGCCGCCGCCCGCCAGGGTGAGCATGGCCGTGCCATCAAACTACTTGAACAAGCCCTCGTCTTCCGCCAGCAAACCCGTAACCCCATCGCCCAGGCCAACACCCTCAATCACCTCGGCGATTCCTACCTGGCTCTGAACCTGTCTGCCGATGCCTTGGGAGCCTATGGTGCGGCTTATAATCTGGCCAAGCGCGATCGCGATACCCCCAATGAATTCCGCGCCATCGATGGCCTAGTTGCGGCCCACAGCAAATCCGGCAGCGAAACCCGTGCTCTCGACCTCTTGGATCGTCGCCTCGCCATGGCCCGCTCCCGGAATGACCTGCGTCAGCAGTTTTCCACGATCCGCTCCCTAGCAAGCTTCTACCAAGCAAGAGGCAACAATCCCGCAGCCAATAGCTACTTCCAGCGAGCGCTGATTTTGGCTCGGACATTGGGCGATCGCCAAGAAGAAGTCCTGCTGCTAGATGAACTGACCCAGATTGCCTATCCCGACCGCTAAAGTTCGAGCACCTCAGTCTTAATAAACAGTGAAACGCTAGCCGGAAGCAGATCCCGACTGGCGTTTCACTGTTTTGAGATCCCTCCTCCGGCAAACTCGCGATAGATTAGAAAAGCATCGAGACGGGGTCACAATGCCAAAACTCTACAGGCAGCAACCCCCTATCCCTTCGACTCAGGTCATCAACAGGTTCATCCATGGGTCCCTCCAGCTCACGTCCCCCCAGCCCTTCCCTCCAAGGGGCCACCGACGTAACCCAAGCTTTTGACCAATATTCCCAGGCCCAAACCAGCCTCAAACAATACTTCGAGCTCCCCCTCGATCTGCTCTGCACCCTCAACCGCGAAGGCCGCTTCCAAACCGTGAGCTTCAGTTGGGTCCAAAGCCTGGGTTGGCGGCCCGAAGAACTTCAAGGCCAACCTTGGAGCCAATGGATCCATCCCCAAGACCTCCAAAGCAGCCTCCTCCAACTCAACAGTCTCCTCAATCGCCCCCACAGCCCATCTTTAGCCTCCCGGCAGCGCCAACGCAGCACCTTTGAGCATCGATTTCGCCACCGAGACGGCAGCTACCGCTGGCTACGTTGGCAGCTCGTCACCGACGACGACTCCAAACAGATTGTCCATGGCTGGATTCGTGACGTCACCGACGAAAAAGTCTCCCCTGCCGAACAATTCGGCTTCGAGCGGGAATTTCTCCAGCTCGCCCAAACCATGCGGGATGTCTTTTGGATCTACGACCCCATCGCCCAACAACAGCTCTATATCAGCCCCTCCTACGAAAAAGTGTGGGAGCGATCCTGTAGCAGCCTCTACAGCGACCCAGACTCCCTCCAATCCGCCATTCACCCGGAGGATCGGAGCTATGTCAAAGCAGCCCTAGACCAGCTTTGCATGACCAACCTCCATCCCACTGGGCCGGACCAATGCGAGCTCGAATATCGCATCCAAACGCCTAACGGTGACATCCGCTGGATCCACGATCGCAGCTTCCCCCTGCGCGATGCCAATGGCCAGATGTACCGCTTTATCGGCGTCGCTGAAGACATCACCGAGCAGCGCCAGGCTGAACAATCCTGCGATCGCCTCTTCCAGCAAATCTCTGCCCAAAACCAAACCCTTGAACAGAGCATTACCCAACGCACCACAGAGCTTCGCGCCATCATCGACGCCATCCCGGACCAAATTTATGTCATCAACCGCCAGAGCCAATGCATCGACTACTGCAACCGTGCCTTCATCGAAGCCCTCGGCCTAGGCCAGCGGGAAGCCGTCGAAGGCAAAACCCTAGCAGAATGTTTTGCCCCCTCCCAGGCCCAGCGAATGGCCCAGCAAAACCAGCAAGTCTTTGACCGAGGCGAGCGATTCCAAGCCGAGGAACGCTACCCCGATGAACGTCGCCACGGCAATCACTATCGTCACCTCGACACCCTAAAGATCCCCCTACACAGCAGCAATGGCGAAATCTATGCCCTCGTCAGCGCCTCCCGCGACATCACCGACTTTCGCATCGCAGAAATCAAACTGCAAAATAGCCAAGCCCTGTTCCAGGCCATCGTCGAACAGGCTGCCGTTGGCATCAGCTTAGTGAGCCCCACGGGTAACTTTATGGAAGTTAACCAAAAGTTCTGCGACTTGCTGGGCTATGCTCGCCCCGAACTCATGAAAATGACCTTTCAAGAAATTACCGATCCTCGCTTCCTGAAAGAGGATTTGGCCCATTACCGAAAGCTGCTCAGCGGTGACATTAGCTCCTTCTCCTTAGAAAAATGCTTCATCCGCAAAGATGGCCAGCCCCAATGGGCAGCCCTCACAGTCTCAGGGGTCTATGACGACAAAGGTGCGATGAAATTCGACATCGGCGTCTTGCAGGACATTAGCGATCGCAAACTAGCCGAAGCGGAAGTCCTCAAATCTCTGGAAAAAGAACGCGAACTGAACGAACTCAAATCGCGAGTGATTTCCATGATTTCCCATGAATATCGCACCCCCCTCACCATCATCTGCTCCTCTGCAGAGCTACTCGAACGTTATGGCCCCCAATGGGACGAAGCTCGCCGCTCCACCCACTTCGAACGCATCCAAAATTCCGTCCAACACCTCACAGAACTCGTCAACGATGTCCTCTTCCTCAACCGTGCCGAAGCCGATCGCCTCGACTTTAGCCCTGCCCCGTTAGACATCGTTGCCTTCTTTCAAAATCTGTTCCCCGAGTTACAAGATGCCTTTGAATCCCAGAGCGATCGAACTCACCCCCTAGCAGTGGATTACCCCCAAGGCAACCCAAGCTGCAATGTTGATGAACGGCTTCTGCGGCAAATTGTCACAAATCTCTTTTCTAACGCCCTCAAATATTCTTTGGAAGGCCAACCGATCGAATGCAAGGTGCATTGCGAACCAGAAGAACTTATCTTCTCTATTCGCGATCGCGGCATTGGCATTCCCGCAGAAGACCAATCCTATCTATTCGATTCCTTCCATCGCGCCGCCAACGTCGGCACTATTCCTGGCACAGGCTTAGGACTCTCCATTGTCCGAAAATGCATAGACCTCCATGGTGGCCAAATCCAGCTAACCAGCCAAGAAGGTCAAGGCACCTGCTTCACCGTTCACCTGCCCACCCAAGATCTACCCACTCGCAATCGACCCACCCAAGCCTGAATTCTTCAGCCAGCCATACTACTTCTGGGAAATCACCAAAACAACGCCAGCCATAATCAACCCCAACCCCATAACTCGCCCGATAGGTATCGTTTCACGGAACACAAAATAGCCCAACAAAACCGAAAAAACATAGACCAGCGACACCGATGGTCCTGCAATGCTCAAAGGTACCCGTGCCAGCAGCAAAATATATGCCACAGCGCCCAAAGCATAGCAGCCCAAACCTATCAGTAATTCTGGGATTCTCAGGGCTGTCCCCAAGGTACCTTGAGAGGTTTCTTGCAAGAGAGAGGCTAGCTTATCAGCCCCTAGCTTTAAGAATAGCTGCCCTCCCACACTACTCAACACCGAAAACAACAACAACAATAATTCAACAGGCTT
The DNA here is from genome assembly GCA_938021205.1 of uncultured Pseudanabaenaceae cyanobacterium. GTDB lineage: Bacteria > Cyanobacteriota > Cyanobacteriia > PCC-9006 > JAAUQQ01 > JAAUQQ01. The sequence continues at coordinate 26,686 of CALIGI010000084.1, read as the reverse complement.
CATCTAAGGAGTCCCAGCATCATCAACCAAGACATCTATACTATAGGGTGCAAAAACATACCCTCCAATTTCGCGAGGCGGCCCAGAAAGAACTAATCTTCGATTAAACTGGAATGCCTCAGCCGGGAAATCATCAAGCCAAGCATTTTGAACCAAATAAATCTGAGATCTATCCTCAGACAAAACATCTTCCACACAGTCGCGGCAGCGAACTGCAGACTTGTCATGCGGTGTACAAGACAAAACATCAGGGGCCACACTACAAATCACATATGAAGCCCAATAGTCTCCAATAAAAGAACTATTTTCAAGGTCACGAAAGTCCTCTAATGTCTCTCTTATCGGAGTTGCAGCATCAAGCGACCCCAAGTGAGTTGGAAGGCTCAGAGCAGAGGAAAAGGCAAGTGCTAATAAGAAGTATGATGCACGCTTAGCATAAGCTCGGGGCGAATCTTCTAATTCCATCAAAAGGGCAAGGGACCCCAACATGAAGGGCAGCGTGAAATAACGGGAAACCGTCGCATTCAAATAGACCCAATTTGAGAAAATCAAGAAGATGAAGAGGAAGCATGAGCATCCTAAAAAGAATGTTTTCCAACTAGAGAGCGCTCTTAGCCAGTTACTCCTAGGCTCAGTCTGCCAGGCAAACTTCATTATTGAAAAGAGCAAAAATAGAATCAGTCCCAGCAACGAAAAGCTAAGAAAGAAGTTGCTACTTTGAAAAGTAACAATAGGCCAAAGACGCTCAGCAATACGCGTTATATTTGCTGCGATCCCATCTCCATTGGCAAACAAATCTGTCGAATAGCCAATGATCTTAAGGGATGCATTGCGTTTCATATAAGCCAAGAATGAAGCGCAAGTAGCGGTCAAAAATGCAATTGCTACAAAATTCGTCCAGTTTTTGCCATCTCGAATGTTCCTTAAAAAGTAGGTTGGTTGTTTCTCATTCAAATCAGCACTATCTTGTTTTGAAGAGAAATAAAGGAAACCCAAATGTCCGCATAGACCAATCAAGACAAAAGCACTGAGTTCTGATATCCAAAGCGCACAGAAAAGAGAAACGACTACCAGGGTAATTAAGCCTAGCGATCTCACAGAACTTGTTTCTTTGACCTTCGATGTAGATGCAGCCTCTATTTCTAACGTGTGAATTCCCCGCAACCCCAAACCCAAAAAAGCACACTGAGCATAGTAGGGATGCGCGAGCAGTAACATGTCTTGAAACCACATCGGTGGCAAGAACCATAACAGGGAGAAAATGAACTTAGAAAGACGGTTGCGTAGGAAATGACTGAGGCAGAAAAATGCGATTACGATCAGTGAATATTGAACAACAGACAATAGAAAAAGAGGAGATGCAGCTATCCCGAGACTCGCAAATCCTTTCAATAGCAGAAAAACCAAGGCTGGTTCGAAACTACCTCTGCGATCTTGTCCCCAATAATAAAAATCTTCGGGAAAGCTGAAGTGCTGGGCCATTAAGACATGAACAGCATTGTCTGAGCTGAAGAAAGGCGTGAACCAGGCACAATAAAGTCTCACAGAAACTAAGACGACTAAAACCAGTGCCAATGGGTATATTTTCCGTGCCCACCGAGACAGTGGCTTCTCAGAAGATCTCAGCATCTACCTTTTCATCTCCGCTGAAACAAATGTTTTTTCTTGAATAGTTTTTGTGGATAGAGGGCTGACTGTTTTTGAGAAAAGACTGTATTTTAAAATGCAAAAAACAGCTCTCACGCCATCTCTCCAACCAATTTTTTTCCCTTCGGCATAGGTTCTACCGTAATAGGAAATACCGACTTCATAAATTCGACATTGCAACTTCGCAATTTTAGCTGTGATTTCCGGCTCGAAACCAAAACGATTCTCTTCAATCTTGACTGACTGAATGACTTCTCTTCGAAATGCCTTATAGCAGGTTTCCATGTCAGTCAAATTGATGTTTGTCATCATATTGGACAACATTGTCAAAAACCGGTTTCCCAACATGTGCCAGTAGTATACAACTCGGTGGGGCTTTCCTCCCATAAACCGTGACCCATAAACCACATCTGCCTTTCCCTCCAGGATTGGGTCTATAACGAGGGGAAATTCCTGAGGGTCATATTCCAAATCAGCATCTTGAACAATGATGATCTCCCCCGTAGCAGCAGCAAAGCCAGTTCGAAGTGCAGCGCCTTTACCTTGATTCCGATTATGAAATAGTATCTGATCTACACTGCTACTCAGGCTCGATTGTAGGAGTTCCCTTGTCCCATCTGTTGAGTAGTCGTCTACTACGATGATCTCAATACTCTGTACAGGTGATTGACGAACAGCCTCAATCACCTTTGAGAGTGTCTCGACCTCGTTATAACAAGGGATAATAACTGATAATTTCATGGTAATTCCAGCTCAAATTCAACACAACACAGCGCATGCAGCTCAAGCTACATTGGATGTCTTATCATGCCTTTGTCGCAATACAGAAATTGTTCATCCAAAGTTGGAAGTACTGGTGACGAAAGCCTTTAAAACCAGCTCTTTCAACTAAGGCTCGATCCAGAAGTTTGCGGTTGTAATAACGTTTGTGATCTCGAATTTCTGCTTCACTCACCACTCGTAAGCGATAGGCTAGAAACTCCAACACTGGCTTCGCCCAAACTGATGGGACGGTGAGTATTACCTTACCACCAGGCTTAAGAACACGTTCTATCTCTTGAAGGATCTCCTGTTCATACTCAATATGCTCCAAGACAGCTAAGAGTGTAACGACATCAAAAGCATCATCATCGAAGGGTAGTTTCTCATCCAATCTCACTTGGTAGGTTTTTAAGTTACCCGATTCTATTGGTGAAACCTTGAAGTCTACGCCCACTCCTTGCTCAAGGCGTGAAGCAATCGCCTTGAGAAAGGCTGCTGTCGTCCCACACCCGATGTCCAAAAGCTTTGCTTGAGTAGGAATATGCTCAATCACGCGCTTCAAACGGAACTGCCTGAGCAGTGGTTCTAAAAGGGGCTCTCGTGGAGTATTGGATGGCCGTTGAGCTGAACACATAGAAAGTTTGAGACGTTGGGACTACGGCATAGGAGCACGTCTCCCTGCCTAAAGAAGCTAAGAATTCTGTAATGAGAAGGGCTTCAGACATCTATTATGACAGGCAAGAGCCTTCGAGTAAGGATGAGAGCACATCATCCTTACTCGACTTCCATCCAATGAACTTCTGTGCCCCTCTTAGGGCAAGGCTTTTGAGGTTTAAGACGAGATCCCCCTGAGACAGAACCTGAACGAAACACCAAGAATTTTAGCGATTTAAGATTCCTAATGGCGTTTTTCAGAGTTGAGGTGAAGAAGCTACAGGTCTTACCAAAAGTTGCATGCACATCATTCAGAAGCTTGTGCTTCATTTCCTCACGAGTGGATGATTTGACTTCTAGAGATAGAGACGAAGTTGAGCAAGGGTCTGCCGAGCTGTTGTAGTCCAGCTAAACTTTTGGGCTTGCGCTAGTCCCTCTAATGACAATTGTCTTTGGAGCTTGCCATTGGCCAGTAGTTCTGTCATAGCGGCTGTCAGTGCTGTAGTGTCGTTAGGTGGGAGGCACAAAGCAGCATGACCGCAGACCTCTGGAATGGCACCAGCACTAGATGTAATCACTGGGGTTCCGCAGGCCATAGCTTCCAGGACCGGCAATCCAAAGCCTTCCCACTGGCTGGGAAAGAGAAAGGCAAATGCTTGGTTGATCAGCTTAGGTAAATCACGATAGGCGACATAGCCTAAGAATTTGACTCGATCCATGATGCCTAAGGCTTGAGCTTGAGCTTGGAGCTGGGGAGTAAAGCGGGGATCAGCACTGCCTGCAATCCACAACTCACTGTCACTGGAGCGGGGCAGTTGGGCAAAGGCTGCGATCGCTTGGCCAATTCCTTTATAGGGATCATGGCGACCTAAGTATAGGAAATAATTTTGACGCAGAAGATCTAGCGGTTTGAAATGTTCAGCATCATAGGCTAAAGGAATCGGCGTCACTTTGGTTGCTGGAACATTGCCAAAGCGAATTACATCATCCGCTGTGGACTGGGAGTTACAAATAACGTGAACGGCCTGGTCCAACACTTGGGGAACGATGAAGCGGAAGTAATTGGTGAGAGGCGATCGCCACCGGGGGAACCGTAAGGGAATAAAATCATGGACCATGACGACTGTGCGACAACCTCGCCACAGGGGCATCTCTGGAACAGGTGAAAAAAGTAGTGAGGACTGATGAGACTTGCAATAGTGCGGTAGCTCCATCTGAGTCCACCAAAGGCGACGGGCATGGCCCATGGATCCCTGCTCTGGTGTTAAATTATCTGGAATAGATTGGGTACAAAAGTTTGGGAAATGCTGAGGCTGAGCAATGAGTAATGTTGGCTCTATTTCAGCCAAATGAGGCACTACGTTGAGAGCATAGGTGCTAATTCCCGTCGGTCGCTCCATCAACATGGAAAGGTTAATCAACATTGAGTTTGAATCATTAACCGTAGATAGGAGTATTAGACCTCTTGCACGAATGAAAATCCGCTCCCATCCCCCGAGCCTTGCCCCCAAACCTGAGGGAAGGTGAGCCTCGCAGTTCCTCTACCAAGCTTGGGAGATGGATTGAGGGAGAGGGAGAGGGGCAGGATTTATGCAAGAGATCTATTGCCTTTGATTGTGGAGTTGAGCAATGCAACGACTCCACCAGGTTTCATCCAATAGACAAGAATTGGGCAGCGCCATTATAGCGCTTAGGAACAAGGATCTATTAATCCCGTGAGCTAATTAGCTCCGCCCTCTTCAGGTGGTTGGGAGGATTCGAGCCGAAGCAAGCCAAACAGGTCGATCCCCTTTCAAATCTTCCTTGCGGTACCTGAGCTTGCTGAAGACGAGGGAGCAGGCCTAATTTAAGTCCTATTCTTTACAATGTGAATCGAATTATTTGGTTAGTCGCTAGTTGATTTTCGAGTTCGCGAAAATCGATATTGCTTCATCGCTCTCTCAACGCCAAATACGCCACAGATAGCGATACCGACAGATAGACTAATAGTCATTGCAATATATGGGCCAGAGCCTATTAGCTGAAGTTCTAAGCCATTAGAATTCAGAAACCACATGGCCAAGAAGTGACTGAGAAAAATCCCATAAGACAGATCGCCGAACAAACGATTCCCAAGAAGTTTGACCTTGATTTTTCCTAAACAAAACAACAGAGGTATACCTAGAAGAACACCGAGAATAGTTTCTCGCACAAAATTTGCAAATATTATCTCAGGTGAGGTTAGGAGGACAGGAAAAAGACCTAGCAATGTTATTAACACTACGATAGGAAAAAAATAATCAAATCGATGTAAGTAGGAGGAGCTGCGTAAGCAATGATGAATCGAAATGCCTAATAGGAAAACAAAAAGTACACCGACTAAAAGCCGATAGCCGTAGTCTTCTGGGTTAATCACACCCAAATTTGCCATCAAAAATATAAGGAATGAAGTGACACCTAAACTAGCTCTAGCGACTACGGAACGAGCGGCAAAGGGTAGTAGGATATAAGCCTGTAGCTCCAGGGCTAGGGACCAAGCAGGCGGAATCAAAGGATAAGGATAAGGTAGAGCCTGTAAGATTGAGCTATCTATTGATTCGTAGTAGTTAAGAGGGATGATCAAAATATTATTGAGTACAGTCCCAAATCTATACTGAGGTTCTCCATAGGCTGTAACTGCAAGGAAGAGAACTGAAAGTAAAGCAACAAATAGATATTGGGGATAGATTCTTAATATTCGATCTAGATAGAAGTCGAAAAGCTGCTGCTTCTCAGTGAAGACTTTCTCAATAAGATGAGCCGAAACAAACCCTGCCAACATATAAAACATGACAACAGCAAAGACTCCAGGATTAAAGTCTCTACCGAGGCGCAGGTTCACATGGGATAGCAAAACCAGCAATGCCAATAAAAATCGTAGATATCCAAACACAATGACTTCTTGTCGTGAACTAGGCTGAGATGAGTAAGGTGGACAATGTTCAGAGAATTTAATCTTTCAGGCATTGCCTGCTAAGACACTGATGCATCATCTATCTGTCAAGCATCCTTTATTGGCCAACCATCTCTTGAAATTCGCGATTGCGGGTGAGGAGCTCATCATAGGTTCCCACATCCGCGATCGCCCCCTCTTTCATCCAATAGATGCGATCGCAGTTACGAATTGTACTTAAACGATGGGCAATGACAATTAACGTCTTCTTGCCAATCAAACTTTCCATCGCCCGCACAATCTCTCGCTCCGTACCATTGTCCAAGGCCGCTGTGGCTTCATCCATCACCACCACTTCAGGATTGTGATACAGGGCTCGGGCAATGGCAATCCGTTGTCGCTGGCCTCCAGAAATTCTCACCCCCTGCTCTCCCACGCGACTGTTCAAACGCATGGGTAACCCTCGAATGAAATCCTCCAACTGAGCCAGGCGTAGGACCTGCCAAACCCGATTGTCATCAATAGTAGAATCTGCCAAACCAAAGGCGACATTGTGGCGAATCGTATCATCTGAAAGATAGATCTGCTGGGGAATATAGCCCACCTGGCGTTGCCAAGCTAATAAATCTTTTTCCACAGGCTGACCGTCAACCAATACTTGGCCTGCCATGGGTTGGAGCAACCCCAACAGTAAATCTACCAAGGTTGTTTTACCCGCTCCAGAAGAGCCAGCTAGGCCAATGGCTTCACCCCGCTCAATCTTTAGAGACACCGAGTTGAGGGACAGGCTCTTGGATTCTGGATAAACGTAGCTTACCTGGTCCAAGATGATGGATTGTTGAAACTGGGAAGGTGGAACATAGCCTGGCAAGGCCTCACGGCTCGCTAAGAAACTTTCATCTCCTGGAATCGCTGTGATGTCGTCATGGACTGCATCCAAGGCCTTACTGTAGAACCGAATTGTGGTCACCGCTGCCACAATTCGATTGAGAGACATCATCAGTCGGAATGCTGCCGCCGCAAACAGCGTGAGCAACAATAGCAAGGAGCGAGGCCGCCGTCCCTGGGTTAAATCCACAACCAGAACGAGGAGGAGGCAGACAACAGCGAGGGTTTCAATAAACAGGCGGGGTAGCTTATTAACAAACTGAATACGCTGGGTAGCTTGGGTATAGCGCTCCACGTGGAAGCCATAGCGTTCCAAGAAGTAAGGCTCCCGTCCAAGGATTTTCGTCTCTTTAATACTTCCAAGACCCTGGTTAACCCACTGGATCATTCGACCAATATGGCGATGCTGGCGACGGCCCCATAGTTCAATGCGTCGTCGAAAGCCCTGATAAAACACCACCATTGCGACTCCTAACAGGGCCACAGCAATGAGAGAAGAAATGGGCTCTGCAGCTAACAGCAGCAGGGAAATACAGAAAGCAATTAAAGATTCTGTCAACAAAATCATCACATCGCGCATGACTTCGTTGAATAGATTAGGGATCTCCACATTGATGTTGCGCAGCAGATCCGCCGTATTACGCTGGAGGTGGAATGGGTAGGGCTGCTGTAAGTAGCTGGAAAAGAGTCGTTGGGAGACTTTGCTCTGCTTACGATAAATGAATTGGGTTTGCAGATAGCTCAACCAAGCCAGATAGCCATTCTTGCCAATGTAGAGACCCATTAGGGCAATACAGGCCCATTGCACAAAGGTGCGGTAGTCTTCAAAGCCCGCGAAGTTATAGGCCCAGCCCACCACACCCACTTCCTGGACGGCCTTGGAGCTGCCCAGGAGTCCAACAAAGGAGGGAATGATTCCCACACCCATGGTTTCAACGATCGCGCCAATGAGCGTGAGGGCCACAATGAATAGGAACTCAAGGCGATCGCGACTATCCAGAAGACGGTTAATCTTACGAAATATCTGCACCACGGCGAGCTATACCCCTGAGATTTCCTCGGCTCGAAAGCCGCTTCTATCTTACTGATCAAGCGCACAGGCAGAATAGGTCGTCATCATTGTATCAACGGCAACAATGACCTGAACTATTGCTGAAAATGTCTTGAGTTAAGCTTTTCGCGGATTCAGCCTTCTTGACAAGGTGTCGTTTTACTTGGGACAGCTCAATGTCACCCCTATGCCCCTATCTTGAGCTGTAGCAGCTGCGTTACAGCAACGGGGTCCCCTCTCACTCACCACTCCACAAGCTTCTTGGTTTATCCCCAGCTTGGGTCAAACCGTCCTGCCAGACCGTCAGAGCCTGAGCCGGACGGTTTAACAGCTTACGGCGGCGGAACCAAGCCAAATTGGGCAGAGCCACCCAGCCCAGCATCTTGACCAGTGTGGTGGGCCAAATCCAGTGCCGCCAGCGCCATAGCTCCACGCTACTCGTCCAGAGTAACTGTCTGGCAAAGGAGACAAATTGGGCCTCGTCAAACCGACTAATTTGGGTTTCCTGCTCTACTTTGGTCAGCGCGTAGCCTAACACCCAGCTCTCAGGCACCCGGCCAAACTTGTCCTGGAGCATCTCCAAGACTTCTTGGTGCATGGAAACGGCCTGGCCTAGGGTTTTATTCTCCTCATGGAGACGGGAAGCAGCCAGGGGCACAGGCAGATAGTGAAAGTGAACTTGCTGGCCATAGCGCAGCCACAATTCATAATCGAGGCAATAGTGCAAAGAAACATTCAAGCCTCCCAACCGCTCGAGTAGCCGCCGCCGGAAAAACACCGCTGGCTGACAGATAAAGCAGGTTTGTTGCAGACGTCGATAGCTCCATTTCTCGGTGGGAAAGGGCTCAATAATGTGATCAGCTTCATCAATCCATTGGGCCTGACCATAAACCACATCCACGTCTTCATGGCTCTTAAAAAAGGCATCCACCTGTTCAAAAGCCTGGGGATAGTAGAGATCGTCGGAATTAATCCAGGCGATAATTTCCCCTTGGGTCATGGCAATGCCTTTGTTGATGGCATCGGCTTGGCCCCTATCCGGCTCAGAAATCCAGCGTAGGCGATCGCCATAACGCTGCAAAATCTCCACCGTCCCATCGTGACTCCCTCCGTCGCAGACCACATAGTCGAAGGTCACGTTCTTCTGGGCTAGGACACTCTGAATGGTGCGCTCAATAAACTCCCCTTGACGAAACGAGGGAGTAATTACGCTGAACTGAGGAATCATGGTAGCCAAGCTATAGCAGGCTCCGGTAAGCCTTGAGGGTTTCTTCTGCAGTCCTCCGCCAGGAGAACTTAGCGGCCTGAGCCTGGCCTCGAGCAATCAAATCTTGACGCAGAATTGAGCAATCAATCAATCGCCAAATTTGTTCTGCGAGCTCGTCAGGCGCATTCGGGTTTGCATAGAGAGCGGCATCTCCTGCCACCTCTGGGAGGGAAGAGACATTTGAGGTCACCACCGGGGCTCCAAGGGTCATGGCCTCTAAGACGGGCAGTCCGAAGCCTTCATAGAAGGAAGGATAAACAAAGACATCAGCTTGGGTATATAGAGCTTGGACCTGCCGCTCACTCAGATAATTCAAATGATGAATATGGTGACGCCAAGGGGAGTGCTCTATCGCCTCAAAAATCGGTTCGTAATGCCAGCCCTTCTTCCCCACGAGGAGCAAATCATGGTCAATACCATGACGAGACTTAAGGCGGTTAAACGCCTCAACAAGATTGGTCACATTCTTACGAGGTTCAATGGTGCTGACAAAGAGTAAATATGGCCTGCCCCTATCATAGGAACTGGCCTTGGCTAAGTCATCTAGGATTTTATCGGTTTCTTCATAGCAAATTGTGCGGGTTACATACGCTTGGGAATTCGAATTGACAGTCCTGGCATCCATCGGCCGGATTTTTGGCATCCCGTCTCCCCGCTGCTCTCTGGGAAAGCTCCTCCCCACCTGAGCCCACTGAGAGGGATGTCCAGCAGAGACTCCAACTTCTTGGCCCAGACCTGTTTTCATCTCTAAAGATGAGGCCATGGAGTCAGTGATGGGAGCATATTGGCTGGCCAGGGGCGTGACCCAGACTTTTTCGGCCTCGACTCCCAAATACTCGACGATATCTCGCTTAGAACTCTCAGAAATAGTCAGGACGAGATCGGTCCAGCTTAGACAGCGTTCTATGTGGGCTCGATACTGCTTGACCACATTGTCGACAAAGTCGGGATATAGAATGAAGGTCAAGTCGTAGATGTTCATCACGGTTTTGGCCTTACGAGAAGGACAAACGGAGTAGTTCGTACCGTGAATAATGTCAGGCTGCGCAAAGCGGCGATCCATACGAGATGCCAAGAAGTCTTGCAGTGGCGGCGTATGGTAAGCCCCTGCCAGCAGAGGGGTAGACAGACGAACCGGCAAATCCCAAACATGGCAAGGCTGATGGCCACAGCTCACATCTGGGAGCGAAGGGCGACGCATCAGCCAGTTCTTCAAACCGGGCTGAAACAGGGTTTCCACTGTGTAGTCAGGCTCAACAGATTCAGCGGCGATCGCCTCTAAGGAGCGCACCAAGTTGCTCACATAAAGACCCACGCCACTGGGGTAAGGGGTCACCGGCGTAACATCAATCAGCGCCTTTAACACAGAGCAATGATTCTCCTAGCAGTCAAACCCGTGGCCAGCCTTCTAACTATCCATTTTAAGCTGTTGCATATCGTAGTCCACCATTAGCTCCACTAGCTGTTTAAAACTATACTTTGGCTCCCAGGATAGGTCTGCCTTGATCTGAGTGACATCCCCCACTAATTCAACCTCCTCGTTGGGACGGTAAAACTCGGGAGCCACGCTGACATACTGCTCCCAGTCCAAGTCGAGGTAGTGAAAGGCCAGTTCCACGAGCTCCCGTACGGAGTAGGTTTGACCGCTGGCAATGACATAATCTGCGGGGGTTTTCTGCTGTAACATCATCCACATGGCGGTGACCACATCCTCGGCATGGCACCAATCTCGCTTGGCATCCAGGTTGCCTAAGCGTAGCTCTGAGGCTAGCCCCAATTTAATTTGCGCCGCTGTGCGAGTAATTTTCCGAAAGACAAATTCTGCGCCTCGCCGAGGGGACTCATGGGTATAGGTAATGCCACAACAGGCATAGAGACCGTACTTATCGCGATAATTGGTGGTCATCCAATGGGCATAGGCTTTGGCTGTGCCGTAGGGGTTGCGGGGACGGAAGGCAGTCTTCTCTGACTGGGGTGACTCATCGGGCTGGCCAAACACCTCACTGCTGGAAGCCTGATAAAAGCGCGCATTGGGCTGACAACGCCGAATGGATTCCAAGAGCCGAGAGACGCCTAGGGCCGTGTATTCAGCAGTCAAAGCGGGCTGAGTCCAGGATAGGGGGACATAGCTCTGGGAGGCAAGATTATAAATTTCGTCAGGCTGGGTATCAGCGATGACATCCATGAGTGAGCATTGGTCTAGCAGATCCCCCGGCACCACATGGAGGCGATCGGTAAGGTGGGCAATGCGGCCCAGACTAGAGGTGCTAGAACGGCGAACTAGGCCATAAACTTCGTAGCCTTTGCCCAGTAGCAGCTCCGCTAAGTAGGAGCCATCCTGGCCAGTGAGACCGGTGATTAAAGCAGTTTGCGAAGCAGCCACAGTGTTTTAACGTCCTATTTCAAAACCGTCGTTTTCAGAACTATTGTTCAGGGTGAGTCGTTATACTTCCTCCACCCCAGTCATCTACGGATTGGTTGCCCAACCCCATCTCACTATGCCCGTAAAACTCCGCACTGAAAAGCCAATGGAAGTCTAAAATACAACATTACAGTCGCTGTAGAGCAACATCGCAGAACATATCCTCCTGCAGGGCAAAATAAGCAATCTTCCATCCCTCACTGAGACAGAACTCATTAGTTGCCTGCACTACACCATAGAGCTCCATCATCACATGGTCAGCCATGATGTAGTCATTCATAACTAAAAACCCATCGGGTTTCAGCTTGCTTTTATACGCTTGAATGTCTTGCCGAACGCTCTCGTAATCATGCCCAGCATCGATATAGACCATATCTAGTACTCCATCCTCTAGCTGGGTGGCTGCCTCCTGGCTAAATCCTTTTAGGGTGGAGAGCTGGTCTTTTTGCATTTCGGTTGCAAACATATTCTGATAGAACTGCTCATGGGTTTTGTCTTGGAAAACCTCCTTGCAATCTCGTCCCCAGATTTGGGAGGCATGATGTAGATCAAACAGGTCGATCGCCCAAAAGTGTTTGGGCTCCATTATGTTCAAGATCTTGCGTGAGTAATCTCCCAAAGCGACGCCGACCTCTGCCACTAAGCCTCCCTTGGGCATATGCGGCAGAATGTAGTCTCTGGTAGGGAGTAATTTTGCCCCTTCTAGATGTTTTTCCTGTAAAAGAACAGCACTCACGATTTATCTTCCTCGGTACAGTAGCAAAATCATCTATCCATCCTCAGTCAGGCGGCCCGTTGTTTAGTCTCAAGCCGTCAGCCTGACTCAAGGCGAGTTGCCGATAACTCCATCTCGTAGCAAATCCCATTGACTCGAGCACTAGCCGTTAGCTCCACATTCCCGAAGCCAGCCGCCTCAAGAAAAGCCCTAAGAGTCGATGAGTTATACATATTGTAGTGGTAGTCCCCGTCGTAATCTTGGGCACCGTAGGTGACTTTGCGTAGATGCTCCCAAGGCAGTTTTCCTGCGACGTAGTCATCAATCATGGACTCTGCATCGGGGCAGATAATCGTAAGCTGACCTCCCGGCTTCAGGAGGCTGTACCAAGCGGGTAAAAGGTGGGTCCGAAATTCATACTCTGTGAAATGTTCGATCACATGGGAGTTAAATATTTCCTGAACTGAGCCCGGCTCAAAGGGAAGCTGGCGCAGGTCGGCAACCACATCCACGCCGGGTAGTTCCCGCTGATCGACATTGATATAGCCCTCTTTGACAAAAGTGCCACAGCCCAAATTCAATCGCAGTCCTTCCACGCTGGCCAGCTTCTCGGGAGTCAGAATTTTAGATTCATCCTGCTGGCCTCGGGCAAGCTGGTAGGCAAATTCGCTGCGGCTCATTTCTGCCTGGTCTGCCGTCAGTTCTTGGAGCTGACAAATGGCTCGCATGATGTCCCCCATGGCATGGTCAACCTTATGGCTTTGTTGCTCAAAGCCCACTTGGAGGTTTTGTAAACCAGCCATAGATTGCTGTTCCAGCACTTGTTTCTCCTCTGTAAAATGGGCGATCGCGCCCTGAAGCGAAGCCTCAATATTCTGAATATTCTCCTGTAACTGCTGCTGTTCAGCTTGGTGTTTTTGGTTGAGCTGGGCAAGCTGGGTCTCAAAATCAGCCTTGAGGCTAGCCGATTGCTGGCCTAACTGGGTTTCAAAATCAACCTTGAGGCTAGCCGATTGCTGGTCTAGCTCGGTCAATTTCTCCGCTAGATCAAGTTGCAGTTTTTCCTGCTCTTGACTGAGATAGGCCAATTGCGTACTGGCTTGACGGTTGAAGACCGTCTGCTGCTGCATAGAGTTAAACAGCACAGACTCAATAAATTGTCCAACCCGAGGTACAATCCAGCGATTGATGGCGTGATTTAATTTGCCATAGCTAATGATGCGGGGAAGTTCGATGTGCCATTGACTGGGACTTACGGCATTGCTCAGCAGCTCTCCTCCCTGGGACAGGTTCTGATTCAGAACAGCCTGGGACTCTAAGGTGGTTTCAAGTTGTTCAAAGTAGGACTGGGTGGAGGGGGACAGTGCTTCCTGGTTCAGCTCCTGATGCCTCAACTGTTGATAGAGCGATGCACTCGCCTTGGCCATGTTCAGTGCTGAGAGCTGCTGAACCCGAGCGCTGGCTCCCGCAGAAAGTTTTCCATAGAGCATCTGATCCTGGGCTAACTGCAACAGTTTGAGCGCTAAATCTGGATGTTGCTCAGGCTCGAAGAGCAGACCACATTGACCCTCCAACACAACTTCAGGGATCGCTGCGGCTCGAGCAGCCACCACGGGCTTGCCATGGACCATGGCCTCTAGGGGGACCAGGCCGAAAGACTCATAACGAGAGGGAAAGACTAAGACATCGCAGTTGGCATAGAGCAGTTCCCGATCTGCCTCCGTGACGCGACCAAAGAATTGCACCCGCGATCGCACCGCCGCCGGAAGAATCTGCTCTGCTTTAGATTCCCAACCCTCGATATCCTCCCCAGCAATCCAAACGCAGATGCGATCGTCCTGTTGCAACACCGTGGGCAGGCTCTTGACAAAGACATCAATGCCCTTTCGGCCTTCTAACCGACCCAAAAACAGCAGTTGAAATTCACCTCGCTGCCACTGACTGGGCAACTCACCATAGCTAGCCACATTGGCATAGGTGGGCCAGGGTTGAACCCCAAGCTGTTGAGTCAACCAGCGTTCATCCTCCGCGATCTTGTAGTTGGCCTGGACGCTCTGGCAAACGCTATCGCTGATGCAAACGACGGCATCGGCACAGCGCAACAGGTCGGTTTCCAAGGCTAAACAACATTGCAAGTCTGGGCTCATCTCCCAGCCATTCATCTGGATTGCCACCTTGAGCGGTGTCACCACCCGCACAATCAGGGGGATCGGCAGGTCAGCACGGGCCTGAATCATACCCAGGGCTTCCGTGTCCCACAAAGCGGATTCAATCACATCAATGGGGGTTTCGTGATGAATCTCCTGGAGCTGCTGGGCAACACAATGACCCCAGGCCAGGTTCTTAGAGAGGGTGGGTTGCTCAGGGTTGAAGCGATCGCCCGGCACCGTGGCAATTTGGTAACAGGTTAATCGGCCAAAGACCTGCTTTTGATCCACTACGCCCCGGCTAATCACCGTCACAGAATGTCCTAGCAGCACCAGCTCCTTGGCCAGGATTTGGTTATAAGTGCCAATCCCCCCATAGGAATGGGGCGGGAACTCCTGGGAAATAATGGCAATATGCATGAACGGGTGGCGGGACGAGGTTTCCTGAGTTTGTGATGCTGGGGACTGGTTCTGGTCTTGTTTTTGGTCCTGATCTAGAGCAGGACCTAGAGCAGGATCTTGGCCCTGATCTGGCCCCTGGTTTTGGCCCTCAGCCTGGCTTAGTCCCCCTGGCGAGGCATCCAACTGAGCCCCCGCTGCCCCAGCGGGGTAGGGCAACGGTGGGGTGGGGGTCTTGGCCCAATCTTTAGTTTGAACCTTGCGCTGCCCCAGGGCATCGCGGTAGCCCCTGGCAGCACCTATTAGTGCTAAACGTCCATGGCGCACCGCCTCGCCCGCAGGCAGTACACCATAGCGATAGGCATTCCAAAAGGAGTAGAAGCGATCCTTCAGCACCATCTTGACCGTGCGAACCAAGCGGGCGGATGTGGGGCGATGGGTCGCATTCTTCAGACCAAAGTAGACCGTATTCTTGGTGATGGTCTTCCAGTTGAAGTTATAGTCTCCCCCTTGGCGGTTATGGCTCTGGGCAAATTCATGGCGCACATAGGCTTCATTGGCATTGGCAATTAATCCCCCCGCTTGCTGAAGCCGAACGGCCACATCGCTCTCGTCTAGATAATAATCATATTGCTCATCAAAACCACCAACCTGCACCAAGGCATCGCGGCGAAACGAGCAGTTGGTACCCAGCAAATGGCGGTAGCGATCCGATTCAAAATAGTCCGGCGAGTCATTGGTCACCGCCATGTGACAACCAAAGCCATCCACCAAGCCCGCTTCAAACTGGTATTTGAGCTGATTGGCCAGGAACGTACGCCCCCCCACGCCTACAACCGCAGCAGGCATTTCCAAATAGCGCTTGACTAATTGGCTAAGCCAATCTGCATAGGGCAAGGCATCGTCATCAATGAAAGCTACGATCTCGCCGCTGGTTGCCTCAATGCCAATGTTGCGGGAGATGGAAAGGTTTCGAGTTGAATTCGAGCAAACTTTGATATTTGAGCGCTGGGCCAATAGCGCCTCAGTGCCATCTGTTGAGGGACCATTCACCACCACCACTTCAAAGTTGCGATAGTCCTGCCCATCTAAACAGGTAAAGCATCTTTCCAGGTAGTCTGCCCGGTTGTAGGTGCACACAACAACAGAAACCAGAGGTTGCTGGGTTAAGCCATGGTCAAAGATATGTTCAATCGTCTGCTGGAAGCGATCGCTCACAGCCTCTAGGGAAAATCGAGAAATCTGTGCCCGCCCATGATCAATCAGGGACTGGCGAAACGCAGCATCGGTAAACACTTGATGAATCCGCTCAACCGCCAACTCTAAATCCAAACTCTCTAGAGCCCCAGGCCCCAGGCCCATCGTGTCCCCCACCGCCGTATCAGCATAGGCAACGACTGGCAGATCGACATAAAAAGACTCCACAATCGGGACACAAAACCCCTCATGCTGACTAAGACAGAGAAAGAGATCCGCTGCGCAGAAATGGGCCACTAGTGCTTCATCGCTAATCTTGCCGGTAAAGCTGACTCGGTCGGCCAAGCCTTGGGCATCAACCCTGGATTTGACCTTACGATAAAAGGCATCTTCCTCGCCATAGCGACCCACCAGGTACAAGTGATTTTGGGAATTGGGGAAGCGATCGCAATAGCGTGCAAAGGTATCTACAACCAAGTCCTGTCGCTTATTGGGAGCAATCCGCCCCGTAAATAGCCAATGATTCACGCCAGGCTTTTTCAAGGGTTCAACAAAAGGCTGAGCCGCCGCCAAAGCCTCATCACTAAAGCCCGGCACCACAATAGGTAAAACCTCGACAGCCTTAGCCCCCAACGCCTCGGCCTCATCACAGTTGTAGCGAGAGTCTCCCAAAACCTGATTAAAACGCCCCACAATCTCCGCAAACTGACGCCGACCTTCTAGGCAAAACTTGTAAAGCGAGGAAGAACGCTCAAAGAACTGATGCGGTGTCACATTGTGATACACCAGAATCTTGTAGCCCTTAATTAAACTGACATGCTCAGCAGTTTCGGAATACCCCGCGTAATGACTAATGAGAATCGTCTCTTCAGTCATTCTAAAGTTGGCAATATTGCCGCGATAATGCTCAACCGAATGGTGGGCATACTTGCTGTAAATTTCAGACTGCCGTCCCTGAGACTGCAAGATCTCATGCAGCCGAATCACCTGATTCGAGACTGCATCTCCAAAGTCTAAGGACTCAACAATCTGAACAAATCTCATTTCACGTTTCCCCCTGACAGCAATTCAATCTAGACATATCATTTCACCCGGCTATTTGGCCCGCCTGGAGCTCAACGCTCAGATTGGGTCATTTTTCATTCATCACGAAGCAGTTGATTCAGTGGCGGCGCTTGGCTAGGGAGCTCAGCCCCAGAGGGTCCAGAATCCTCCAATTCTGCACAGGAATGGAGACGCACCACCGTATCAGAAATCTCAAAAACGCCATGGACTTTCTTGTGGGTAATGGCCTGAATAGTCACTGCATTTTGCAACCAGTCCACAATCTCTAAACTCTCACTGACCCCATCCCCAAAGGCAATATCAAAGGAATAGACTGCCGAGGCCAGATGGGGCCAAGTGAGCCTAAATTCAACCACCGAAGCCCCCGTTTCTGCAATGGCCCGCCACTGGGGTGCGAAGGTTTCATCAATGAGTTCCGAACTCCACCCCGCAAGCACAGTTCGCAATCGATCTACCAGCGCAACTCCCACATTGGGTAACGTGATCAAGCCATGGCGAAAAACAGAGACTCGCAAGAGCATTTCTTCTCCAGGCTCAATCACAGACAATGCCTGTTCCTGGGCATCTAGAAGTTCCACAGCCACAATCTCGCCCCGCCCCGTCCCAAAGCGCTCTTGACCGATGAAGGCACGATACGGTTCCTGCATGTAAGGGTTCAGCGTCTTGTGGGTGATCTCCTCAAGGTTAATGGCGCTCTCAGCACTGTGGTCAACCGAGGAGGCGATCGCCGAGTCTTCCGAGGACTCATTGTTTTGCTGCAAATAGCGCTTGTTGACCTCTTCGTGGACCCAAGCTTGGTAATGCTTACAAACCTCAGTAGGTTTACCACGCTCCACCATGCGGCCCTGATTCAGCCACATCGCTTCCGAGCAGAGACGGGACAGCGAACCCACATCATGGGAAACGAACAAAATGGTGCCTCCTGAATCCTGAAACTCACGGATCTTCGACATGCAGCGATGGACAAACACACTGTCCCCCACAGCGAGGGCTTCATCAACAATCAAGATCTCTGGGTCCACATGGATCGCCACCGAAAAGGCGAGCCGCACATACATGCCGCTGGAGTAGGTTTTAACCGGCTCATCAATAAAACGACCAATCTCAGCAAAGTTGGCGATTCGATCAAAACGCTCTTCCACCTCCTCTCGACTCAGGCCCAGGATTTGCGCATTAAAGAAAACGTTTTGGCGACCCGTAAATTCTGGGTTGAAACCACTGCCCAACTCCAGCAACGCCGAAACTCGGCCTTTCACATTAACTGAGCCCTGGGTTGCAGAGAGCGTCCCCGCAACGATCTGTAAGAGGGTACTTTTACCAGAACCATTGTGACCAATGATGCCCAATGTTTCGCCTCGCCCGACCTCCAGACTGATTTCCTGCAAAGCCCAGAACGGCTCCGCATAGGACTTCCCTGGAAGCATGACTTCTTTCAAACGGTCAATGGGAGTGGCATAGCGCTTGAAAGCTTTTGAAACGCCCTGGATTGAAATTGCAGCTTCTTGCTCTACCATCACCCGCTCGCCCTTGACGCTCTAACGTTCAATGTCACTAAACTCATGTCACCAACGCCCAGTCGTCTCACTTCAAACCGCCAGGCTACTTCGACCTAAAGCACATCCGCAAATGCAGGTGTGAGCTTTCGGTAAACGCCCCGACCTAGAAAAAAAACCCCCAAGCTGGTCGCCATGAGGAATATTCCATATTTTTGCAAGGTTTCTAGGCTCCCCCAAAAGACGAGATCCCGATACAAAGCCGTCAAAGAAGCCAGAGGATTGAGCGTCATCACCCAAGGTTCAAAGGGTCCAAGGCGATCGGCGGTGTAGAGCACAGGTGTGAGGTAAAGCCACAGGTTAAGCGCGATCGCTACTCCCTGGGCCACATCCCTTAAGAACACAGTCAGTCCAGCGACCAAGTAGCTAATCCCAGCCGTAAACAAAATCTGCATCAACCAAACCAAGGGCAAGAATGCTGCCTGCCAAGGAATATTTTGGGTAATACAAGCCAGTAAAACAATGAGAATGCCCAGGCCAAAAGCACTTTCTACAAAGGAAGACAAGACCGGAACCAGGGGCAATAGTCCCAGGGGGAAGACCACTTTCTTCACCAGATTCACCTGCCCCACGACAACATTGGCCGACTGAGCAACCGCCGTACTAAAGGCAATCCAGGGAATTAAAGCCGTAAATAACCAAAGACCAAAGAGCAAAGTACTGTCTGGGTCAAAGCCACGGGCTTCGAACAGAACCGCTTGATTACTCTGGGCATCTAAAGGCAACTTAATCCGCAGAATGATGGAGAAAACGTAGGTGTAGATTAAAAGCTGAGAAAACTGATTCAGCAGGGGCCACAGGTTACCAAACACTGAGCCTTTGTAGCGAGCCTCCAAATCTCGGCGCACGAGCGTTCGCAGTAACTCAAACTTCGCTCGCTGCGCCGTCGTAAAAGGCAGCCGTCGCTCTAGTTTCACGATTGCGCTGCTACCGCGACGAATCACCCCCCGTAAAGCCTGACGCAATTTCCCATCCTCTTCTACTAAAAAATGCGGTCAGAAACTGCTCCAGGAAACGAGGAAAACTCGCCGCAATGTGAGCCGTGACACACATTCTCTATTGCTCAGCAATCCTACCACTCGCGTAGAGCTACTCCACGGTGACGCTCTTGGCCAGGTTCCGAGGTTGGTCCACATCGAGACCGCGCCTTGCCGCAATGTGGTACGACAACAACTGAAGTGGAATGACAGACAGCACTGGTGAAAGTAGTTCATCTACAGCGGGGACTGCGAGAACATCATCAAAAAAGTCTGCATCGCTGTTGTCAGGCAAGACACCAATGAGCCTGGCATCACGAGCTTTAGCTTCCTGGGCATTGGAGAGGACTTTGTCGTAGACCGGGCCGGGCATGGCGATCGCCACCACAGGCACCTTGGCATCCAATAACGCAATGGGACCATGCTTCATTTCCCCAGCAGGATAGCCCTCCGCATGGATATAGCTAATTTCCTTAAGCTTCAGGGCTCCTTCTAAGGCAATGGGGAAATTGATCCCGCGACCCACAAAGATAAAGTCCTGGGTTTCAGTGAAGTCATGGGCCAGGGCTGCGATCGCATTGTCCTGGGTCTGCAAGATATTCTCAATTTGCGCCGGAAGCTGACGTAGCCCGTTAATCAGGTTCTCCAAAGCCTCAGGTGAAGAGGCTTTGCGCAGATGGGCCAGGTCCAGGGCGAGGAAATAGAAGGCCATGAGCTGACCGATGAAGGTCTTAGTGGCCGCAACGCCCACTTCAATGCCAGCCGGGGTGGTAATTAAATGGGGCGTGAGATGGGCCAGGCTGCATTCTGGACGATTGGTGATGCCGAGCAGGCGAGGGGCAAAGGCTCCGCCTTTCTCATTACGACGGGCGACTTCCATCTCCAGGGCCGCTAATGTGTCGGCAGTTTCACCGGACTGAGTGACGCCGATGGTGAGGGTGTTGGGCTGGAGTGGGGGAGGTGAATAGCGAAATTCCGAGGCGTAATGGACCACCGTGGGAATCCCTGCCAATTGCTCTAGCAGGTAGCCACCCACCAGGCTGGCATGCCAACTGGTGCCGCAGGCCAGGATTTTGATCTGCTCTAGGTCGGTGTAGAGCTCTGCGGGCAAGTTGAGCTTGATTGGGGACTGGTGGGGCAGTACCGCATGGTCTCCGGCATTGGGGCCATCGGTATTCTCGGATTGAGCATCGGGTGAGGCATTGTTCTCGCTGGGGATATAAGCCTCAAGACAGGCGCGGATGACGCTAGGCTGCTCATGGATTTCCTTGAGCATGAAGTGCTTGTAGCCCTGCTTATCGGCGGTGTCCTGGGTGCCGGTGAGCAGGCGGGGCTGGCGGCGCAGGCGCTTGCCCTCAAAATCAATCAGGGAGATTCCCAGGGGCGTGAGGGTAGCCATCTCGCCATTGCCCAGATTGAGCACCGCACGGGTGTGGTTCAGCAAGGCGGGAGTATCGGAGGCGCAGAAGAATTCACCCTGGCCAAAGCCGATCACGAGGGGGGCTTGTTGGCGAGCGGTGACGAGTTCATCGGGGTAGTCCGCACAGAGGACGGCGATCGCAAACCCACCTTCCAAACGATTCACAACCCGGCGGGTCGCCTCCGTCAGTGGAGAATCAAACTTCTCTAGCTCCCCAGCCTGGGCCATGTCCCCCAACGCGACCTCAATCAGATTAGGAATAACTTCAGTATCTGTCTCCGAGACAAATTCTCGACCAAGGGCTTGAAGCTCTTCTCGTAGCTCTCGGTAATTCTCCACAATGCCATTTTGAACCACACCAATGCGGCTTTCGGTCCCGAAATGGGGGTGGGCATTGTGAACTTCTGGCTTGCCATGGGTTGCCCAGCGAGTATGGCCAATGCCGATTTGAGCAGGATGCTCCTTGCCTTGGAGCTTCTCTTCCAAATTAATCAGCTTTCCCTTGGCTCGGACTCGCTGTAAAGCATTCTCAGCAATTGTGGCAATTCCAGCGGAATCATAGCCGCGATACTCCAACTTCCGAAGACCTTCAATGAGGATTCCGGTCGCAGCTTGGGGGCCTACATAGCCAACGATGCCACACATATAATGAACTCCTTACGCAGCCGAGGCCGAGGACGAAAAAATTATACTAGCCAATTCAGTGTCTGCCCTGCTCGATGTTCAGTCGGTGTCGCAACGGCTTCACGGTTTAGGAGGATACAATTCATCTCACCGCCTGCTTTGCAGAGCTTTGACAAGCAATGAATCTCCTCCACAATGTCAGCGCGACTCCATAGAAACTAAACACAGACAATAAAAAGGTTGAGCGTCATACAGGATGATGCTCAACCTTTTCAAGAAACATAGGGCAGGTTAAAAAATCCCAGGAGGATCTAATAAGCCAAGCCCATGCTACGAGTCGTCTCAGCGCCTAGGTAAACCCGAACGCTCAGGAAATCGGTGGGGCAAGCGGTTTCACAACGCTTACAACCCACGCAGTCTTCTGTGCGAGGCGAAGAGGCAATTTGGCCCGCACGGCAACCATCCCAGGGCACCATTTCGAGCACGTCCGTAGGACAAGCGCGAACGCACTGGGTACAGCCAATACAGGTATCGTAAATTTTGACCTTATGGGACATATGAATTTCGTGGCTCCAGATTAAGGACTCACATGCGAATAAAGCAGCAATACCAATGAATGATTCCGCTGCGCCTAAAAAATTCGACTAGCGCTATCTCCAAGGCCAAAAGCCGTGAAAAGTAATACTGCCGAACCATCAGATCCACTAGACCGACGGATTTTTTTATCAGGATTAGCCCAAGTCTACCCCAGGGCTTTCGTTGGCCTGCGATCGCGCAATTAAAACTTCAAACATCGTAATAATCGCCTGAAATCCAGCTCCTAGGCGATTCAGAGAAGATGCATGATTACATCCGAAAAGGCGATCGCCTTTTCAATTGGAGCCATTACCATCCTCTATCCATTGGTTCTGATTATTGCGATGCCGCCTCCCACCCAGACCCACTCAAACCGTCTCTGGGCCTCCTTCTAAAGAAGAGATAAGGCGTAATGCCCCTTATGCCGATAAGATAAAGAAATGCCTAAATGCTGACAAAAGCACGACGCGGTACCGCAAAGGAATTGAGGTTTATGAGCAAAGAGGAAACGCTGGCAAAAGTGCAAAAGATTGTCGCTGAACAACTCAGCGTCGATCTTGAAGAGGTCAAGGCTGAAGCAAGCTTCGCCAATGACCTCGGTGCCGACTCTCTTGACACTGTCGAGCTAGTTATGGCTCTAGAAGAAGAGTTCGAGATTGAAATTCCCGATGAAGCAGCTGAAGGGATCACCACGGTCCAAGATGCCGTTAACTTCATTGAAGAAAAGGCCTAGTCAATAAGTCTGCACAGAACTGAGGTAAACCATAGCTCCACTGAAGGTGAGTTTCGGCTCCCCACCAGGTTGGGTTCTGACTCATCTCATTCTTATGTGGTTTTAATTTCTTCAATCATTTAACTCTTGCTATCCCAAAAGTTAAATGATTGATACAGCTCAAAGGCTGTCAAGCTGAGGCCTTCCTCAGCTTTTTAGTTTTTAAGCCTCGGCCTGTTGATCTGAGCTATATTCTCTGCGATTTTTCTCCTGGCTGCTCCTGCTTCGGTTTATTGCTGAACCGGAATGGTTAAGGCCAGCTAGCCAGAAATATTGCTCACGAAGGATTAAAACAGCCCCTTTTCAAAGCTCCTATTTGGTTTGACTGAGAACCCTATGACTGATTCTTCTGCTCGCCGCGTGGTCATCACGGGCATGGGTGCCATCACCCCCATTGGCAATAATCTGGCCGATTACTGGGAAGGCTTGACCACTGGCCGAAATGGCATTGGTCCCATTACGCACTTTGATGCTTCGGCCCATGCTTGCCGCATTGCGGGAGAA
This sequence comes from uncultured Pseudanabaenaceae cyanobacterium, assembly GCA_938021205.1. GTDB lineage: Bacteria > Cyanobacteriota > Cyanobacteriia > PCC-9006 > JAAUQQ01 > JAAUQQ01. Next base: position 3,135 of record CALIGI010000084.1, on the reverse strand, counting down.
GTCAAGGGGTTTAAGCCAGAAGACTACATGGACCGCAAGGAAGCGAAGCGGATGGATCGCTTCTCTCAGTTTGGTGCGGCGGCAGCGAAGCAGGCTGTGAAAGATGCCAATTTAGACATTACCGATGCCAATGCCGATCGCATCGGTGTGCTGCTGGGCAGTGGCGTGGGTGGCCTCAAGGTGCTGGAAGATCAGCAAACAATTTATCTCAACAAAGGGCCGTCCCGCTGTAGCCCCTTCATGATCCCCATGATGATTGCCAACATGGCCGCTGGCCTAACGGCGATTCAAATTGGAGCGAAGGGTCCAAACTCCTGCACAGTTACGGCCTGTGCCGCTGGCGCTAATGCGATCGGGGATGCCTTTCGGCAAATCAAGTGGAACTATGCCGATGCCATGGTTTGTGGGGGAACAGAGGCGGCGATTACGCCCCTGTCAATGGCCGGGTTTTCGGCTTGCCGAGCCTTGTCGACGAAACGCAATGATGATCCTGAACATGCCTGCCGTCCCTTTGATATTGACCGTGATGGTTTTGTCATGGGCGAGGGGGCAGGCCTGCTGGTGCTTGAGGAACTGGAGCATGCCAAAGCTCGGGGAGCTCGCATCTATGCAGAGGTTGTGGGCTATGGCATGACCTGTGATGCCTACCACATGACCCTACCGGTGCCGGGGGGGCTAGGTGCAGCGCGGGCGATTGAGCTGGCCCTGAAAGATGCAGATGTAAACCCTAACGAAATCAGCTATATCAACGCCCACGGCACCAGCACTCCGGCCAACGACAAAACGGAGACTGCTGCCATTAAGAAAGCCCTGGGGGAAGACAATGCTCGCAAGGTTGCGATTAGCTCAACCAAATCCATGACCGGTCACCTCCTGGGTGGCTCCGGCGGCATTGAGGCTGTGGCAACGGCCATGGCGGTCTACCATGACCAACTGCCTCCAACAATCAACATTGAAACGCCAGACCCTGAATGTGACCTGGACTACGTGCCCCATACCACCCGTGCCCAAACAGTGGATGTAGCTATTTCCAATTCCTTTGGCTTTGGTGGCCATAATGTCACGCTGGTCATGCGCAAGTATTCCGCTTAGGCCATTGATCCATTCGCTGGCTCAATTAAAATTTTAGGACCAGCGAAAGGGGAATGTTACAGCTTATGCGCGTAAGCCCAAACTCTCTAGGAGAAAGCATCATAAGTTGGTTCTGAGTTTGAAGGAATTCCTTCTAGCAATCCAGCAATGGAGGGATTCTGAAGCAAATTTTACAAAAATCCCCTAGCTTCACACTTGTTCATCATCTCCGTCGATGGAATGATGACCATAAGGACATTTAATTATTAGTGCGGTTTTCCTGCTGAGCTTCAGCGTGGAATCGTCAATCGCCAAAAAGCAATCGCGAGCGATCGCGGTCCGGGGCATCCCTGGTGTTCTCTTGGGGCGTTCCCTTGAGACGTTCCTAAGGCACCCAAGCCCCTCACCCACCCAATCACGTTAGGTAGTTACAAATATGGTTGCTGTAAGCCAATCTTTAGAAGAACTCTGCATTAATTCGGTGCGCTTTTTGGCGATCGATGGCGTTGAGAAGGCCAAGTCTGGCCACCCCGGTCTGCCCATGGGTGCAGCTCCCATGTGCTTTGTCCTCTGGGACAAGTTCATGAAGTTCAACCCCAAGAATCCTAACTGGGTGAACCGCGATCGCTTTGTCCTGTCCGCAGGCCATGGCTCCATGCTCCAGTACGCTCTGCTCTACCTGACGGGCTATGACAGCGTAACGATGGAAGACCTGAAGCAATTCCGTCAGTGGGGCTCCCGCACGCCTGGCCACCCCGAGAACTTTGAGACCAAGGGTGTGGAAGTGACCACCGGTCCTTTGGGTCAGGGCATTTGTAACGCTGTGGGCCTGGCCATGGCCGAAGCTCACCTGGCTGCCAAGTTCAACAAGCCCGATTGCACCGTCATTGACCATTACACCTATGCGCTAATGGGTGATGGCTGCAACATGGAAGGTATCTCCGGTGAAGCCTGCTCCTTGGCCGGTCACCTGGGCTTGGGCAAGTTGATTGCGCTCTATGACGACAACCACATCTCCATTGACGGCGACACCACCGTGTCCTTCACCGAAGACGTGGGCATGCGCTACAAAGCCTATGGCTGGCAAGTGATTGTGGTGGGCAACGGCGACACCGATACGGCTTCCATCGAAGCGGCGATTAAGGAAGCCAAGGCAAACACCGAGCAGCCCACCTTGATCAAGGTTCGCACCACCATCGGCTTTGGTTCTCCTAACCGTCAGGGCACCGCTGGTATCCACGGCGCTGCACTGGGTGCAGAGGAAATCGAAGCCACCAAGAAGAACTTGGGTTGGGAGCATGGTTCCTTTGAAGTGCCTGACGATGCATTGGCTCACTGGCGCAAGGCGATTGATCGCGGTGCCGCTGCCGAAGCTGAATGGGACAAGACCTGGGCTACCTACAAGGGCAAGTACGCTGCCGAAGCCGCAGAATTTGAGCGCCAGATCAGTGGCAAGCTTCCCGACGGCTGGGAGAAGTGCCTGCCCACCTACACTCCCGATGACAAGCCTTTGGCAACTCGCAAGACCTCGGAGATGACGCTGAACGCGATCGCTGAAGCCGTCCCCGAATTGGTTGGCGGTTCCGCTGACCTGACCCACTCAAACCTCACCTACTTGAAGTGCTCCACGGACTTCCAGAAGGGTGCCTACGGGGGTCGTAACCTGCGTTTCGGCGTGCGTGAGCATGGCATGGGCGCAATTTGCAACGGCATTTCCCTTCATGGCACCGGCCTGATTCCCTTCGATGCCACCTTCCTAGTGTTTGCCGATTACATGCGCGGTGCCATCCGCCTGTCGGCCCTGTCCCAGTGCCAGGTCATCCATGTCATGACCCATGACTCCATCGCCCTGGGTGAAGATGGTCCTACTCACCAGCCTGTGGAAACCGTTGCTTCTCTGCGCGTGATTCCTAACCTGTTGGTCTTCCGTCCTGCGGATGGTAATGAGACCTCTGGTGCTTATAAAGTTGCGATCGAGCGCCGCAAAGAGTCTTCCATCATGGCCATGACTCGTCAGGGTCTACCCCAGTTGGCGGGGTCTTCCATTGAAGGCGTGGCTAAAGG
>CALIGI010000083.1 GCA_938021205.1 uncultured Pseudanabaenaceae cyanobacterium | reverse complement strand
AGTCCCCCAGCAACGCCAGCGAGGGCAGCGGATAGGGTCCAGATGAAAATCTTGTATTGGGCGACATCGTAGCCCAGAAATGCAATGCGATTCTCGTTCTCATTAATGGAACGTAGAATCAAGCCAAAGTTGGACTGGGTGAGCCACCAGCTCAGGCCCAAGACAAAGACCGCGTAGGCCAAGATGAGGAAATACAGTCCAATGGGGGGAATGACTGCGCCAAAAATGCTCAGCTTGCTAACGTCTGTGATGCCATTGGTGCCGCCGGTGTAGGCTTGCTGACTAATGAAGAAGGTGGTCAGCGCCGAGGACATCGCCAGGGTAATGATGGTGATGTAAACACCACTGACTTTTGATCTAAAGATGAATGAGCCAGTGATGTAAGCAAAGAGAGCGGGCACGCCAATCATGGCCAAGAAAGCGATGGGGAAGTACTTCAGTGGCGCGATGAACCAGGGGAGCTTCTCCAAACCGTTCCAGACCATAAAGTCGGGAATCTCGCCGCCATAGGTGTTATTGGCCGCTGATAAATTGAGCTTCAGGTAGTAAGCCGAGGCATAGCCACCCAAGGTAAAGAAAATACCATGGGCAAAACTAAGAATGCCAGTAAAGCCCCAGACCAAGTCTAGGGATACGGCCAAGGTGCCAAACAGCAATAGTTTGGAGACGAGTGAGAGTTGAAAACTCCCAATCATGAAAGGGAGGATTATGAAGACCAACAGTCCAATGCCACTGATCGCAGCCAACTTAGCTGGAAAAGTAGATTGCTTGTAACCCATTACGATGTTCGACATCACCAATTTCCTACGAATGATTTAGGCTGTAATCTCTGTGGTTCAGATAGCAACTGGGGGGAAATAAGTTAGCTTCGCTTCTGCACCGTAAATAAGCCTTCAGGGCGATAGCGGATTAAGACGATAACAGCGGCTAAGACAATTACTCTAGCGCTAGGGTCATTCAAGAAGAAGGCAATGATTGCATTGGATTCACCAATCAACAGTGACCCAGCTAGAATGCCAATTAATTTATCAACACCACCTGTTACAACAACCATCCAGGCATCCACTAAGTAGTCTTGGCCCATGGGTGGAGAAACTGTCTTAAGCGCAGAGATTACAGCACCTGCAACACCTGCCAGCCCACAGCCGTAGGCAAAGGTTCCCATGTCTACCAGTTTGGTATTGACACCCAAGCATTGAGCCATTGTTCTGTTCTGGGTAACTGCGCGGACCTGGCGGCCCCAGGATGTGCCGTAGAACAAATACATGGTGATGCCAAGTAGGGCTAGGGCGACCACGATGATAAAGAAGCGGTAATAGGAGAGGGAGACGACGGTTGCTCCTGCTTCATCCTTGAGAAAATCAATACTGCCAGATAGGTAAGCGGGGGATTTTACATATTTGAGCTGAGCGGTGAAGATCAGCTTGATGACCCCTTGCATAACAATGCTCAATCCCCAAGTCGCGAGTAGCGTCTCTAGGGGCCGACCATATAACCTTCGAATAATAGTTACTTCTACAATTGCTCCAACAATTGCTGCCCCTAGAAATGCAAAGGGAATCGTCAGGATTAAATCCATCTTGAATAGGTCTTGCATCAAAAAGGTGATGTAAGCACCGAGCATGATGAACTCACCATGGGCCAGGTTGATGATGCGCATTACACCAAATGTAATGGCCAGCCCGAGTGCCGTGACGAGCAAAATCCCTACAATGCCAATGCCATTCAGAGCCTGGTTGAGCAAGCTTGGGAAACTGAAACTCTGTTCAATGACTCCTGAACCTGCTTGGGCTAATAAGTGAAGTGGCGACAATATTGAAGGTGGTACAAGGGGCAACATGGCGCTTGGTATAGTTCTTGAAAATGCTTGAATCAACTCGTTTTAAAATAACTTGAGGCCCACAAATAAACAGCCACTGTTGCTACTTATCTATGGGCCCCAGAGGTATTTCCGATTTAGTTATTTACCTTTGGTAGATAACTAAACTTCGTTTGATTTAAAGGAACTGAGGCACTAGGTCCTTTCCAGTTTCAACGGTTGGATCGGTGCGATCATCGGGTGCAGGGTGAACGCAGGTGCGGCCGTTATAGAGCGCTTGACTCCAGGGAATCGGCTTCACAGCGGAATCCGTGGCGAAGACGATTTCAGCCTGGCCATCTTCTTTCCACTTACCAATGCGGGAGTAGAGCCAAGCATGGTAGTTGTCGGGGTCCATTTTCACAGGTCCCTGGGGAGCATTAAACGTTTGGCCACGGGTAGCTTCACGGATGGTTCCCGTGTTGATTTCGCCGCCGCCATCCAGAATGTCTTTCATGGCTTGAGCCATGAAGAAGGTCTGAATATAGGCTGCTTCCATGACGCCATTGGTCACGCGGTCATCACCAAACATCGCCTGAAATTCAGCTACAAAAGCACTGTTCTCAGGGGTTTCAACGCTTTGGAAATAGTTGAAGCTGCTATAGTGACCCGCAGAGTACTCAGGACCCATGGCCTGAATCTCTTCTTCCGTGGTGGGATAGGCCATGATGGGGATATCCGAGGAATTGATGCCCGCATCCTTGAACTGGCGATAGAAGGCCGGGATGCTGTCACCCACCAAGTTGCTGAGAACAAAGTCGGGCTTGGCCGCTTTGATCTTATTGATGATGGTGATGAATTCGGTGGTGCCCAGGGCTGCGTATTCGTCACCTACTGCTTGACCGCCAGCATTTTGCAGCTCGGCGATCGCAATCCGGTTACTTTCTTTGGGATAGATGTAGTCGGAACCGACGAAGAAGCCTTTGGGGCCAAAGTTCTCTTTGCAGTAAGGAATGGAGTCCGTAATCTGCTGGTTGGGTGCTGCGCCCGTGTAGAAGACGTTGGAGCTACACTCGTTGCCTTCGTAATACACAGGGTAGTAAAGGATAGAATCCTTTTCTTCAAACACAGGCAGTACAGACTTGCGACTGGCTGAGGTATAGCAGCCTAGGACGCAAGTGACTTGATCTTCGTCGATCAAGCGCTTGGACATCTGGTTGTAGAGATCCCAATCGGAGTTGGGGTTAACCACGACCTTCTCAATCTTGCGGCCACCAATGCCTTCACCCTTGCCAGCCCAAGGGCCGGTGCCGGTGTTGATTTGCTCAATCGCCAGGAAGGTTGCATCTTGCAGAGACTTTTCAACGATGGCAATGGAGCCCGTCGTGGAGTACATGACGCCTACTTTAATGGGATTCTCACCCAAGTCAGCAGATTCGCCTCCCCCGGAACCGCCACCAGTGGAGCAAGCAGCCAGGATAGTACTACCTGCAGCAAGGGAACCGTATTGAATGAACTTCCTACGGCTGAAACCGCTAGAAATGTTGGGAGAGTTTGCCATCTTAATTTGTCCTTTCCTCACACGGGAAATTGAGCCCTAACACCGCAATCTTGTAGCAGATAAATTGCTCACAAGAGTAAACTCAATTGAACGCTAGTTGCAGATCAAAAATAGTCTTCAGATATACCTTTTCAAGGCGATAATCCTTGAAAATACCCTGGACAAAATGCATCTAGGCTCTTTGAGGCGTCAAAATACTAAATCATAGTAAGGTGCGCAAAGGTAGCCTGTTGTAACTGTAGATACAGAAAAGTGGCGCTATTCTGTCTTGAGCCTATGCAACTCGCGAATTACTTCCTGAGCTAGCATGTCAATTCACTTCCTCGTTATTCCCCAACCTGACTTTAATCCGGAAGTGCTCTGATTAGGCTATATTCCCTCCTGGCAAAGGAATGCAGAGATTGACTGATACAGGGGAGTTTAAGTTTTGGGGTATGGACGCAGTTGTGATTGAGCCCAAACAGAGCTGCTTACAAGCCTTTCTTTGTATCTATCCATACAAAATGATTATGCGAATTTGTCATGATTTTTTAGCTGCTTTTTCGATTAATTGCACTTTCCTTACTGGTCGCTATTACTTGCTGTAGCAGCTGCGGGCATGTGACGTTCAATAAAGCTTTGGATAGCCTCAAGCCCTTGGTGTTGTTTGAGATTGGTGAATATAAAAGGTTTGTTGCCGCGCATCTTTAGGCTATCCCGTTCCATTATCTTTAGATCTGCTCCAACATAGGGAGCTAGGTCAATCTTGTTGATAACAAGAAGATCGGATTTTGTAATACCTGGACCACCCTTGCGAGGAATCTTGTCGCCCCCTGCCACATCAATCACATAGATCGTTAGGTCGACTAATTCTGGGCTAAAGGTTGCAGCTAGGTTGTCGCCCCCGCTCTCCACGAGTACCAGCTCTAAACTGAACTGCCGTTCCAGATCCTCGATCGCCGTCAAGTTAATCGAGGCATCTTCCCGAATGGCTGTGTGTGGGCAGCCGCCGGTTTCGACGCCGCGAATACGATCGCTGCTCAATGCTCCACTCCGGACCAAAAACTGGGCATCCTCCTGGGTGTAAATATCATTGGTGACGACGGCTAACTGGTACTGGTCGCGCAACTGCTGACACAGCGCTTCAACTAAAGCAGTCTTGCCAGAACCAACGGGACCAGCGATGCCAATGCGGAGGGGAGAGGACATGGGTAAGGTAATGGGTAATTGATGAGAGGGCGGTCACGATGGCCCATTACCTATTACCTAATCATCTGTCACTACCAATGCTAGTCAATCTTCTACAAATCCTCTCACTTCCTCTAACTTCTAAATAATCTGCTGTATTGCGTTTCGTGTGTCATGCTCGCGATGCTAAGACCCCAGCCACAGGTTTCTAACTCATCATCCTGGAGCAGCAGAATGGTCTGGGCTGATTTTTCTAGCGAGTGTTGTAGATCAAACAAGAGCTGCTGCCCCATCGTCTGCCCCAAGGGAATCAACTTCACTGCCGCCGCGATCAAGTTCGTCGCCCAGCTTTGCAAATAGCCCAGCAACGCTTGCGCTTCTAAGATCTGCCAATGGGCTGCGGCTATGCCAAAGGCTGTTGCAAAGTGACAATGCTCTGCTTGGAGTTGAGCCAGAGTCTCGATGGGGATGGAGAGGGTGGGCTTGAGTTTTTTGAGGAGGCGCAGGAGCGATCGCCCCATTTGCTCGCTCTGTAAGCGCAGCTCCTCCGTTTCCCGGCTGGCATTAATCCATTGATTCCAAGTCATTAGCTGCTGCCAATCTTTGGCTTGGCTGGCCCGATAGCAGCGCAGCATTAGGGCAGCATCTATGCGGATAGCTCCATGGCGCAGTTCTTGCCCGAGCCAATGGAGGAGCTGCTCTGTATTGGTAATTTGTTGCTGATGCACCAGTGCTTCCAGGCCTTCGGAATAGCTAAAGGCTCCCACAGGTAATACGGGAGAGGCCAACTGGAGCAGGCGCAGCAAGGCTTGGGACGAGTGGAGTTGTTGGGATGGACTGGGAGCGGGCTGAAGCTGGGTTGTCATGGGTAGAGCGTAAGCCAAGTTTCCTGCAAAATTGTGCAAGGGCTATAGTCATGGTCGCCGTTGGCGGGGCGGTTGGAGCGATCGCTTAACAGTCTGTACTGCTATGCCAATGGCTCGGTATCGTTCTCTTATCCCTTGTCTGATGCTAAAGGGGGAAGCTCGTCGAGCTGCTGGATAGATTCTCGAATGGCTTTGATATGGCGCTTGAACTTGCTGGGGTCGGTTGACTGGTCTGCGAGAATTTCGAGGAATTCGAGAATAGCGAGTAAGCCGCTCTGCAAGCTGAGAATAGCTGCGCGGAGGGCTCGACTTTGTTCTTGGTTAGTCATGATTCGAGGTTTAGTCGCCAGCCAGGCTGAATCGCTCAGCCCGGACTGTCATAAAAGGGCAGTCCACCGATGAAAGACAGGAAATTCTTCGGTGAGGAGGAGGTCGGTGCTAGTGGCTCCCATTCAATGCCCCATGCCCACCTTTGGCATTGGCAATCTCCTCTGTTTATTGCTGCTTAAAATCCCAGGGGTGGATCAGTGCGGGTTAGGTAGAGCTACGACTCAGTTCATCCGTGGGTGATCCTCCTGGACAAGAATCGGCTCGTGTTTTTTAGGATGGCTGAGCTGCCGATGGCCAAAAATGTCAGGGGATGATGCTTTGTAGTCAATCTGTATGGTTCGGCAGGTAGCGTTTTGAATAAAGAGGCTGACCGTGCTGAGCTCGCTCTCGTAGATTGTGGCTAGGCAATTACGAATGAAGGAGCCTGCAATTCTGCAGGCTCCTTCATTCGTAAGAACCGTGAGAAGTACTGAGGTCAGTCAAGACAAAGAAAACCACATTGCTGAAGCAGAGCGGTTCTCTCTCAATTGATGTTCTAATGGGTGGCCTAAGATTCAAGTTGGTCAGACAACTAACCAACGTCAAATCCTGAGCCATTGCAGCCCAGTGAAGCAACTTCTGTTTGAGCGGTGCCATCTGGTATCGGGTCTTTTTTATGATTGCTGCAAGATGACGGGGCGACAACCTTCGAGCTTTTCCTTGAGTTCCACCACGGCACCAATAACAGCGATCGCCGGTGCTTCAAATCCACTCTCTTCAACCTGCCCCACAATGGTCTCCAACGTTCCCACCAGCTCAGCCTGGTCCGGTCGCGTTCCCCAGCGAACCAGGGCAATGGGTGTATTGATCCCCAGGCCTGAGTTACAGAGGTTTTCCACAATGTTAGGAAGGTTGTGGACACCCATGTAAACAACGATGGTTTCACTGCCTTGGGCGATCGCGCTCCAGTTCACGTCAGGGCGATATTTGCCAGCGGCTTCGTGGCCGGTGACGAAGGTAACGGAGGAGCTATAGCCCCGATGGGTGAGGGGAATACCCGCATAGGCAGGAGCAGCAATCCCCGAGGTGATCCCTGGGACCACTTCGACATCCACGCCCGCTTTGAGCAGATCGTCCGCTTCTTCGCCGCCGCGACCAAAAACATAGGGATCGCCGCCTTTGAGGCGAACGACGACAGCATGCTCCTGGGCCTGCTCAATCATGAGCTGGGTGGTTTCGGCTTGCTTGAGGGAGTGGCGACCCCGGCGCTTGCCCGCATCAATACGGTCGGCATGGGGGCCAATCATATCGAGGATGGGCTGGCTGACAAGGGCGTCGTAGATCACGACATCGGCACATTCCAGAAGGGTCTTGCCTTTGATGGTCATGAGGCCGGGGTCACCGGGGCCTGCACCAACCAAATACACTTTCCCAATGGGCTTTTTCATTTCGAAACCTGACTCGATGCAACCCAAAGCCCTAGGCGAGAAGCGGCTGGACTTTGGAGTTTGTTAAGATTTGATGACTAGCCTATCACTGATGGCTCAGGATAGTTGGTGCGAATGGCTACGGTCTCCCTATTAAAGCGCGTTTCTTGGGAGAAGGTCAGCGACGTTCAAAGTAATGTGACTTAGGGGACGGTGACTTAATATCTTGAGGTGACTCTAGGCAATGATCCCGAGCGATCTAACGATTTTAATGATGGCAGTTATGAAATATAGCAGCGGTCTAACTTTGTGTTAAGACGCTTACGAGTCACATCACCGCCTGCCCTTATTGGGGGCTGACATCCCATGAATTTACGAAGTGATGTGACCACAGCGATATCGCTGATGATGAGACATGGCTGGAAATCTCAACCCGTGATGTGTGGGATCGCAATCGCGCTCATGGCTGCCATATTGGTCACGGGTTGCTCGGCAGTGTGGCATCGCGAGGGCCAATTATTGGGTAGCAGTCCATCGCGGGAACTTACGCTTGTTTCCTTTACCGTGACCCGCCGTGCCTACGATCGCATCATCCCACTATTCACGGAGCAATGGTTTCAAGACCATGGTGAAGCGATCGCTATCAATCGCAGCTATGGTGCCTCAGGGCCGCGCACCCGAGCCATCCTCGATGGCTTGCCGGGAGATGTAGTGGCCTTGCCGATTTCGGCGGATGTGACTCAGCTAGAGCGAGCGGGACTGATTGATTCCGGTTGGGAGGAGGAGCTGCCCAATGGGGCGATCGTGCATCAGTCGGTGCCTGTGTTGATGATGCGATCGGACAATCCAGCTCAACTCAAGGCTTGGGCGGACTTGGCTCAACCCGGCCTCAGTATTGTCCTCACCCATCCCAAAACCTCCGGTGTAGCTCGCTGGATCTTTATGGCGCTATGGGGATCGGTGCTACAGCAACAGGGCACGGCGGCGGATGCCCTGGCCTATGTCACGCAGGTGTATCGCAATGCGCCATTGCTATCCCGCGACGCCAGGGAGGCGGCGGATGCCTTTTTGAGTCGCGGTCAAGGCGATGTGCTGATCAACTACGAACAGGAGGCGATTCTTGCAAAACGCACTGGGAAAGGGCTGCCCTATGTTGTACCTTCGCCCAATATCGCCATGGGCAGTGCCGTAGCAGTGGTGGATGCCAATGCTGATCGCCATGGTAATCGCGACATCGCCGAAGCTTTCTGTCAGTTCCTCTTCACGCCCCCCGCTCAACAGATTTTTGCAGAGGTGGGTTTTCGCCCCATCGATCCCACAGTTGCGGCAGCATTTATTACGGATTTTCCCCCGGTTGAAAATCTCTACTCCATTGAAGACTTGGGGGGCTGGGATCTTGCTAAGGAGCGGTTCTTCGAAGAGGGGGCGATTTTTGACCAGATTCAGCTTGGACTGGGGACAAAATGAAGCTTTTCCGCGATCGCGCTCTGCCCCAAATCTCCAGATAACGTAGGAGAAAAGCATTAGGCCATCGGAACAATTCACCCCTCCCATCTGAGTCGTACCAATGCTTTGCCCAATACAGCGAACGACACCGCCTAACCAACAATATCGATGCCTTGCCCCAGAGCAGGGCAACAGCCGGGCAAAGCATCTCGGCATTGAATTGGTAAAAGGCAGTCAAACGTTCTACAAAATGCTGTGCCCTACCAGCCAGAGTTTTGATATCACATTGCCCGCATTGGCCTTTACCGTTGAATTATCCCCGAACCGATCCTGCGAATGACCTGGCCCTGGCGCATCACCTGGCTCTACCTCTCCATCGTGCTGCTGCTGCCCTTAGCCGCCCTCGTCGCCCAAGCGCTCAGCCTTCCCCTCGCAGAAATTTGGCGCATTGCCACTGACCCCATCGCCCTCTCGGCCTATGGCGTGACCCTCACAGTCGCCCTCGCAGCCGCCCTCACCAATGGCATTGCCGGAATGGCGATCGCTTGGCTGCTCGTCCGCTACCGCTTTCCCGGCAGGGCATTGCTGGATGCTGCTTTGGACTTGCCCCTAGCTCTACCCGCTGCGGTAACAGGTCTAACCCTGGTGACGGTATATGGCGATCGCGGTTGGCTGGGCGCAATACTACTCCCCCTGGGCATTCAAGTCCCCTACAGTCGCCTAGGCATTTATATGGCGATGCTATTTTCGTCACTACCCTTTGGGGTGCGAGCGGTACAGCCCGTGCTAACGGGCTTGGATGCGTCGCTAGAGGAAGCAGCGGCAGGATTGGGAGCTGCTCCGGGGCGTCGCTTTCGCGAAGTACTATTGCCTCTACTACTCCCTGCCAGCTTGACCGGCGTCGCCCTAGGGTTTGCTCGGGCCGTGGGAGAGTACGGAGCGGTGGTGCTAATGGCTAGCAATCTACCGTTTAAGGATCTGATTGCGGCGGTGTTGATCGTGCAGCGGCTGGAGCAATATGATATTGCTGGCGCAACTGTCTTAGGACTAGTGATGCTGCTATTGGCACTGCTGCTGCTCTGGGTCATTAACCTGCTTCAAGTTTTTGGGAAGCCCCGGCGAGGGGGCAGCAACGGCAGTCAGGCCCTATTACTCCGAAAGAGCAGCCCTCTCAGATGCAACTCCAGGTCTAATATCAGGTCTAATTCCAGCACCAATTCCAGAACTAATTCCAGAACTAATTCCAGGCCGCCGCGACTACTATTGGGCTCTGTGTGGCTCTATCTCAGCTGGATTCTACTCATCCCTGCTGCTAATTTATTTTTTCAAGCGTTGCGCGGTGGCCTGGGACCGTTGGGGGAAACGTTGGGCCAGCGAGAATTCTTGCATGCTGTGAGGCTGACATTGACCATCGCCGCGATCGCCATCCCCCTCAATAGTACCTTTGGCCTCTGTGCAGCCTGGGCCATCACCCACCCCAAGGCAGCTAGACTGTCCCAAGCCAAAAGCCCATCCAGCCTCCTCCTCAGCCTTATAGATCTACCGCTCTCTATCTCCCCGGTGGTCGTAGGCGTCATGCTTGTGCTGCTGTACGGGCGGGACGGCTGGTTCAGCCCTTGGTTGGAAGCAAGTCAGATTCGTATTGTTTTTGCGCTGCCCGGCATGGTCCTCGCCACAGTCTTCGTGACCTTGCCCTTTGTAGTGCGCGAGGTGCTGCCCATCTGGCAAGCCATCGACCCGAATCAAGAAGAAGCGGCTCGGAGTTTGGGCTTGGGCGATCGCGCTATTTTTCGACGTATTACCTTGCCCCAAATTCGCGGCAGTGTGATGTACGGGATTATTCTCACCTATGGGAGAGCGATCGGTGAATTTGGAGCCGTAATGGTCGTCTCCGGCAGCATCATCGGCAAAACCCAAACCCTCTCGCTCTACATTGAGGATGCCTACCAGAGCTACGCAACCCAGTCCGCCTATGTTGCTGCGATGCTTTTGGCTGCTCTAGCGTTAGTAGTGGTGCTACTCAGAAGATGGCTAGAACGGCACCAAACATGAGCTGGGACCGTGCAAAAGCAGAGAAATTCAGGGCTTCGTTGGGCTAGAGTCATTGCTTTGGAGCTGCTCTCCAGTAGAGGGGCTGACGAGGCGAGAAGCTTCACTCCCTATGCTCCAGAGAGAAGCATTATCTCCTTCAGACACAGGCACTCAAAAAGCTTACCCAGAATGAATTCTAGGGATTGTGATGGTTATTTATTCAAAGTGCATCAATTCAAGAATGACCCGTTTTCATGACTCTCTAGCAGGACCCGTACCCTTCATAAATTATGCTTCCAACCTAAGTTCGATGCATACAGAGACCAAAACTCAGATAGTCGAGCTCAAGCTCTTCCAAAATAATGAAAGCAGCCCCCAGTAATCACGATCTAACAATGGGGGTGCCATTCCCTACTGCATAAATCCTAGGGCTCAGTCAATCCAAGCCCATGATTTATGCGCACACAACTTTAATTTACCTATGTTTGAGCAGAGGAACCCTGCTTGCGCTTACGAAAGCCAACAATACCCAGGGCGACTAAAGCGAACGCCATACCCGGCTCAGGAACGCGAACTGGAGCTGGAGCTGGAGCTGGCGCAGCGCCCAAAATATCTCCTGTGACACCAGACAGGCTCAGAATCTGTCTTCCAGCACCTGTGCTTTGATCGATTTCAATCACTTGATTGCCTTCGGTAAAGCCCAATAATTGATTGTCTTGGTAAGTCAATCCAAACACATTATCAACGCCAACATTACCAATACTTGAGGCATTACTTCCATCAGCATTAATTGAGAACAAAGTGTTGTTTGGGCCAAAGTCAGACGTCAAGAAAAACTTATCCCCATCATAGGCTATGTCTCCTGCACTATTAAAACCATCAATTTCGGCGACTAAATTGGCCTTAGCACGGTCGATATCAATCTCAAAAAGCCTGTCTCCACCCGTACCAAACAAATTACCAGAGTCATCAAAGCCTAAACCATTAACAAAGCCATTCAAGTGTCCCAGCAATGTAGTGGAGGCATCAGCAAGATTGATCGAGAAAAACTCTCCGCCGTCAGCTACACCATATCCAGTGGAATCGTCTAGGATTGCAATATCAAAGAATGAAAGGCCTGTATTACCAACTCTTGAAAAGACCCCAGTTTCTGTATCAACGCTACCAAAGTCTCCATCGCTACTACCAACAAAAGAGATCGCAGCTTGGGCAGAACCACACAAAAATGTACCACCAAGAACAGCCGTACAAGCCAGGATCGAAGAGATATTGCTCATTATTTAGATTAAGTGCTCATTAAACAACAATGGTTTCCTGTAGACAAGGGAATCCAACCCACCCATCTAGATAGTTGTAAACGCACGACTCAAGAGAGCAGACACCTGTTTGATGGCGGCCTCATTGCTCCAATCAGAACAATTAATAGACCTGTAGATATAGGCTGTTTCTTGTCATCTGACTAGTGCATACACGCAGGTTAATTTTTCTTCCCATCCATGTCCATAAAGAAGGAGTAAAGCTTTCAGTAGTTACAGGGAGAGAAATTAATAGACTCCCAAAATTCTATTTGAAACTGACTAAAAAATTTTAGGGGTAACGCCGTAAGGCGAAACGCATGACTGAGTGTGAGCGAGTATAAACAGAGACTCAAGCTAGAGAAAAAGCAAGAAAGCCTCCAGCCATAGGTCAGAGGCCGTTATGGTTCCAGTTAACAACAACAGGAACCGAATGACATTAACGATACGAGAACGGTGTCAGCGAGTCACCCATCAACGGCTTGAGAAAGGATTAAATCTGCGTGAGCTAGCAGCAGCGACCGGCTTGTCAAGAAGTGCGGTGCATCGTCACAAACAGGCGATAGCCCGTCGAAACCTTTACCCCGAGTCGTCTTGGTGGGAAACGGAGGCAGGGAGTGCCTGGCTCAAACGACTGGTATTAGGGATGGTGTACTACTTCGGGCTCAAGCAAGGGGTCGGACACCAGGCGCTGAGTGAGTTTTTGAAAGCCCTGAGGTTGGAGCAGCATGTGGGGAGCTCACCCAGTTGCCTGAGGCGTTTAAAACAGTCGATGCGAGCCGAGATTATGGCCTATAAAGCGGCGCAAAAGGAGAACTGCGTCTTGCCTCCTGGGAGTGGGATTTGTGTGGGCGGAGATGAGACGTTGGCTTATTTTGAGCCATCAAAGGCGAGTTTTCTAGCACTACTAAAACCAGTAGGAACATCTAAACTCTCTAACTCAGCAACGATCTCAACCGTAACCGTATCTAGGGCTTCGTCACCAGAATTCATTAGAGAAAAATGAAAGACCAACGGCTTTAAAATCACCCACAAGACTTTCCTGCCATAGGCTTCAGGTGATCGATTAATTTAGGCTGAGCATAGAGAAAATAGTTCATATAGACCACTCTCTAGAGAAAATTAGGAGAGCGATAGCACCGAATATTCTTCCGTTGATTACACAACCTTTCCTACTGAGGCTCAAAAGCCTTGACTAGCAAGAATCTTCAGGAGATTAGGTCGATTTTTCTTTTCTCAATTCTGGTGACGAAGCCCTATAACAGTATCCGGATCGATTCTAACAAGTTCTGTGCTTGTAACACCGAACAAATTACCAGAATCATCAAAACTCAAGTCCTGAAGAAAGATAGGCGAAAATTGCCCCAACAAACTCGTTGAAGCATCCGCAAGATTAATCGAAAATAATTGATTATTTCGATCCGCAATAAATCCAGTAGATTAATCTTGAACCGCAATGTCTAAAAGTCTAATTCCTGTATCACCGATTAGTGAAAAATTATTATTTTCCAAATTAAGACGACCCAAGTTAGTAGAATGCCAAAATCTACCATTTTCGACTAACGCAAAGGCTTCAGAAGCCTGTGCCGAACTACATAGCAAAATACTACCAACAACGACAGAGGCAAGGATAGGGAAAAGCTTCATAACTTTTATAATTTACATCGACAAAACAACAATTCATTAATCAGAAGTCCCCTCGAATCAATCAATTATTCAACAATGCTGTAGAAGCATTAAACAATAAAAGTATCTACACTAGGATCTCAAGAAAATCTCAAAATGAATGCTCCCAAGACTTAGTCAATTATCCTATAAATAGTGATACATATAATTATGTTAACGCCATTTTGCGGCTTTAACACAGTTTATAAATGAAGTTTTAGTCCACTAAAATGGCAAGAGTTATACGATTAAGTGAAAATATTTTAATCAACATAGAAGTAGAAATATGCGAAGAGATTTGGATAACTACTGAGCAGAAAATGGCTCAGCATTTATCCAAAATTTATAAGAGGATGTTTGAAAAGTGCCTTGACTGACAGCAGGGTAGCGAATTTGCAGCAAAATTTAGGAAATCCAACCTTAATTTTACGAGTAACTTGACCTTTGGGTCACTTCGCTGACTTTCCAAACATCCTCCTAGCCTAATACATGCATAGACAAAATTACTGAGAGGGCGATCGCAATCTCCCTCCTCAAACAAGGCCCCTCAGGACTCTACATTGAGTCCTGAGGGGTGACGGCCTTCCGCACAATTCTCTAGCACTAGTACTCTGGGGCTGAAATAGTTCTACTATTGTTGGGGGATAGCTCAGAGGTCTAGAACTGATGCCCCGTTTAGCCGCCCCAGCCATTATTTTAAGCGAGCCCGAGAAGTCGGATTTAGAGAAGTTGCAGCGGCGCT
>CALIGI010000082.1 GCA_938021205.1 uncultured Pseudanabaenaceae cyanobacterium | reverse complement strand
ATGCCGATGTCGATTCTGCCTTCGAAAATCATTTTGGATTCGATGTTGCTTGAGTGGCTGCGGGAGGATGTTGGGCGAGGCGATCGCACAACATCCGGCATCCTCTGCCAAGGCGATCGCTCTGGCACCGCCTCATGGATTGCAAAAGAAGCGGGAGTCGCAGCAGGCTTACCCATCGCCAAGCGGATATTTGAGCTGCTGGATGATGCAGTGCAAGTGCAGATCCAAGTCCAGGATGGTGAAGTCTGCGAGATTGGCCAGCAGCTTCTATATATAAGTGGCCCCCTCTCAGCTTTATTAACGGGGGAACGGGTGGCGTTGAATTTAGCGATGCCCCTGAGTGGAATTGCGACGGCGACTCGGGCCTATGCGGAGCGGATTGCGGATTTACCGGCTCAGCTGGTGGATACGCGGAAGACAACGCCGGGGCTAAGAATTTTGGAGAAGTATGCGACCCAGGCGGGGGGCGCGATGAATCACAGGATGGGGTTGGATGATGCAGTGATGATTAAGGAGAATCACATTACGGCGGCTAGGGGAATCGAGAAGGCGATCGCATCGGTCCGCGCAACGATGCCTTATCCCCTATCTATAGAAGTAGAGACTGAAAATCTGGATGAGGTGTCCCAAGCAGTGGCCCATGGTGCCGACATAATCATGTTGGACAATATGTCACCGGAGCTGATGCGGGAGGCGATCGCGCTAATTCGAGGCGAAAATCCGCGTATCAAGATTGAGGCCTCGGGCAATATTACGTTGGAGACAATTCGGGCTGTAGCGGAAACGGGGGTGGACTATATATCGACGAGTGCGCCGATTACGCGATCGCCCTGGCTGGACATCAGTATGCGAATTCAGTCGTAGCTGAATTATTGAGCTGGCTTCGGCGAAGAATTTGGGGCCCCTTCAGAATTGCCCTTCCGCCACTTGGAATACCGTGAGCCCCAGCCCACGCCACATATCCACAACTTGCTGGCGATCGTCGAGGACAAAACGGATGTTGTAGCAAGCTGCAATGTGCTCTTGGTAGATTTCGGCCTTGACGATCGAATCCTTGCGCTGGTCACCGAACTTGCGTAGATGGAGGGCTTTGTATTCCACGCCTTGTTGCTTGAGCCAAGCAGCAGTTTTGTCATATCCATCATCCGTCCGTCCGGAGACGACGATGATGGGGGTATCGGCTTGCCAGCGCTTGACGGTTTCTAGGACAGGTGAGTTAGGTGGATCCTGGTCGCATTTTTGGACATCAAAGGGGCTGCGATCGCCCATCAATGCCAGCGTCCCATCCATATCCACAATGATGGCGCCAGGCAGCTCGGGGTTGTACTGCGGGGGCTGAGTCGTAGCGCGAAGATATTGGTTGTACATGCGACGGATGACGGCTTCACCAACGGAGCGAGGCCGCTGTAGATCGCGCCGGATACAGTCTTCGAAGGGTACTTGCAAAAAGCTGTCGTTGACTTCGACTTGAGCTTGGCCTTTGACTAGTTCGGTGATGTGTTCGATGTGGATGGGGTTGAGGTTGGTGTCATCGACGATGACATGCTTGCCGTTTTCCAAGGCCTGCAAAATGATGTGATCGCGCAGCTGGAGGATAAATTTTTCATGGCTGCGGGAATGTTCTGAGGCGTGGGCCATTTCTCGCAGCAGATCTTTGTTGACTCGGACCCACTGGCCTTTTTTGCGTTTGAGCAGATCAGTTGCATAGGAGGATTTTCCGGAGGCGGGGAGGCCGCGTAGGATGATGACTTTTTTCATGGTGATTTTTTTGTTCTGATTGAGTAATTGAGTTTTAGGCAGCGAGCAGGAGCTGTTCTAGTTTTTTGGGGTTGAGGGTTTGGAGGGCAGCGGAAGCTGAGGGAACTTTTCCGGAGCGGAGGGCGAAGAGGATGCCGGAGTAGGGCAGCGATCGCACCACCCCAGCGAAGTCTTTCTGGCTGGGAATATGTCGGTAAACTTGAAAATCGGTTTCAATCGCTTGAATCAACTCGCGGTAAGTCGCTTGAATGCGCTCATACTGCTCCCGCCATTCCGGGAAATAGCTCAAGAACTCGTCCCCCTCGTTTTGCACCACCACTTCCATCAGACGGCGCGGCGTAAATGATTCACGCAGATGGCAGAGGGCAACGTACTGGGGCGATTTCACTTTGACTCGGCGGAACTCGGCATCACAAACAATGTAGCCTTCGGCAGCTTGGGGATCGAGGGTTTGGGCCGCAGTGAGAATGTCGTTCCAGTTGTTTAAGTCAACGGTGTTGACGCAGCTCCAGCCATAGCGCTCTGCCCAGAGGTTTGGGTCTGCTTCTTGGTGAGTGATGCGGTTGCGGATGCCGTGGAGAACAAGCTGATTTTCTGGGTGTCTGACGACGACGCGGTTGTAGGGCGTCATCAGCTCAAAGCAAAAGCAGTAGTTTTGGGCGGCTTCATTCAGCAGGTCTGCGTTCGGCAAGCAGTAGCCCAGCTCTTGCCAAACTTGCCAGAACAAGGTTTGAAAGCTGAAGCCAAAACCACCGACATCTCCCGTGGCATCTGGCGTTCCGCTGGACTGAACTCGCCACTGACCTGCATAGAAGTAGAGGGTCATGAGGGAGCCATCGAGTTTGTCGTAGACTCGGGCGCTGGACCAGTCGATGGCAGCGGCGTTGGGCTCGCCGTAGTTGAAGAATTTTTCGTAGGGGTAAGAGGCGATCGCCCAATCCTGCGCTTCGTCGAGAATGATGCCCCGGCATTGCTGCACCAGCGGTTCGGCGAGGGGGGATTCGCGCTGGGAGTATTTGAAGCAGACCAGATTGGGAAATTCGCTGTGGCGGTTGGTTTTGATCTGGTAGCGCTGGCAGAGAGCTTCTAGGCCCTGCTGGCGCAGAAAGGTTTGGAGGAGAAGTTCTTGGCTGTTCATGCCCCCAATTTAGGAAGCAGCCCTACCCCCAAGCACGGGGCTTAAAATTAGGCTATAAGCCATACAGGAAGAGGATTTCAGATTTAGGGAGAATACTGGAGTTGAGGACTCCCCCTAACTTTGTTCCATCTCGCTTATGTAATTAGGACGCCCGCGATATAACCTTTGATGATTCTGCGATCGCCCTGACTCGATATCCACAGGTCCATGGCTCACAAAGGCAACAGCGATGCTGCCTATTCAAGCCTTTCTGGAGCAACAAACCAATCTTGCACCTGCTGCCTCATACTCTCCAAAGACTGTTCGAACAACCTCCGCCGATGGCCATTAGCACCTGAAGCATGGGGAAAATCTAACAGGCAACGTTGTTCACTAACTTTCCCTTCAACACTCAGATGACGCAACACCTCTGCCACAGCTTTGCCCTGCGGAACAATGAGCGCCTTGGGAACCTCTTCTAATTCTTGACTCAATTGACCTTCAACAAATTTTCGGAACTCAGGATGCTTGAGAAGACGAGGACTATGTCCGGTATAGTTTTTACCCTTTACAAACACCGGTCGCTTCGGACGACCGATATGACGAGTGCCACCCAAGCCTGCATAGTCTGCAATCCAGTACTCAGGAATCCCAAGTATTTCGTAGTCTTCCAGCTTGCGTGAATAGTCATACTGCCAATTGCCGCTGACGACTTCCGCAAAAAATTTAATCGACGCCCCCTGGATCAAAACCGACTGTTCCTACCAAAGCGGCTCGGCAGCCAATGCTGCTTTGTCAATCACAGCAACATCTGGGCGAAACGCGGTCATCTCCATGTTGGGAGGACGAAAGAGTGGGCGTTGCAAAATAACCCAAGGCAGCTCAGCCAAGTCGATTGGGACACAGGCTTTCTTGGTGATGAATCCTGCAACCTGCTCGTGGGGGACAGTCGGTTCTAAGTCAAATATTTCTCCATCAATCAGCTCGTAGCGGTTATCACCGCCATGCTGTGCCAGAAAATCGTCGAAACGAATGGACCTTCGCCGTAGCAGCAGCTCGGTGGCAAGGGTCATAAGCTGACTCCAGCGCTTTCCTTAGGAAGGCTTATGTCGGCCACTATAGCGAAGCGACCCACGCATGAGCCCTGATATTAGCGATCTAAAGAAAACAGGTAAAGCTCATTGCACAAGGAAATAAAGCAACGGCAGGTTCAATGGGGATAGTCCCGACAATCCTCCTAAGATAAGTAAGGTTTTCAGGACCTACACCCGCTTTAGTTTCTTCCAGCCTCCATGAAATCGACGATCGCCCAGCTCAAGTCCAGCTTCGAAACCGCCTTAGTAAAGGCTTTTGGTGAAGACCTCGCTGGGACAGACCCGATTCTGGTGCCGTCCAGCAATCCCAAGTTCGGCGACTTCCAAGCCAATGTGGCGATGTCGCTAACGAAGAAACTGCAGGATAAGCCTCGCTCTATTGCAGAAAAGATTGTTGAAAGCCTTGATGTATCAGCCCTGTGCGAAGCCCCCGCGATCGCAGGTCCTGGGTTCATCAACCTCAGGCTCAAGCCTTCCTATATCGAAGACCAGCTCAAGACGATCCAGAGCAGCGCTCGCCTTGGCATTCCGCCCTCAGACTCGCCACAAAAGGTGATCGTTGATTTTTCTAGCCCCAACATCGCGAAAGAAATGCACGTGGGGCACTTGCGCTCAACAATTATTGGCGACTCAATCTCGCGAGTACTGGAATTCCAGGGCCATGACGTCCTGCGGCTCAATCATGTGGGGGACTGGGGCACGCAGTTCGGCATGTTAATTACCCATCTCAAGGAGGTTTGCCCTGAAGCCCTAACCGATTCGGAGTCGGTGGATATTGGCGACTTGGTGGCCTTCTACAAGCAGGCCAAGAAACGCTTTGATGAAGATGAGGATTTTAAGGAAACCTCTCGCCAGGCAGTCGTGGGCTTACAGTCCGGCGATGCAGATTCACTCAAGGCTTGGCAGATACTGTGCCAGCAGTCCCGCAAAGCATTTCAAGAAATCTATGCTCAGCTAGATATTGAGCTGGAAGAGCGGGGGGAGTCGTTTTATAACCCCCACCTCGGCAATGTCGTCGCAGGGCTGACGGAGAAGGGACTGCTAGAAGAGGACAACGGGGCCCAGGTTGTCTTTTTGGAAGGGTTTAAAAATAAAGAAGGCGATCGCCAACCTCTGATCGTCAAAAAGTCCAACGGTGGCTTCAACTACGCCACCACGGACCTAGCCTCCATCCGATACCGCACGACCCAAGATGGTGCCAAGCGCATTATTTATGTCACCGATGCGGGCCAGGCCAATCATTTTGCCCAGGTGTTTCAGGTGGCCGGTCGCGCTAACTGGATTCCTGAGGATGTGAGCCTGGAGCATGTGCCCTTTGGCGTCGTTCAGGGTGAGGATGGCAAGAAGTTCAAGACCCGCTCCGGTGAGACAGTGCGCCTGAAGGATCTGCTAGACGAAGCGATGGTGCGGGCGCGCAAGGATGTGGAGCAGCGCATCGCCGACGACGAGAGGGATGAAACCGAGGAATTTGTCAGCACGGTGGCCCAAAAGGTAGGTCTGGGTGCAGTCAAATATGCGGATTTAAGCCAAAACCGAACCAGCAACTACATCTTCAGCTTCGACAAGATGCTGGCGCTCCAGGGCAACACCGCGCCCTACATGCTTTACGCCTATGCGCGAGTCAGGAGCATTAGCCGCAAGGGTGGCATTGATTTCGAAGCCTTGGCTGGAAAGGATTTAGCACTGTCTCTATCTGAAGAAACGGAACTGGCCCTGGCTAAACATATTCTTCAACTGGATGAGATTCTGGATGCGGTGGAGCAAGAGCTGTTGCCCAATCGCCTCTGTCAATATTTGTTTGAGCTGAGCCAGAAATTCAATCAGTTCTATGAGCAATGCTCAGTGTTGAAGGCGGAGGAGCCCCAGCGGACTTCGCGATTGGTGCTGTGCGACTTGACGGCGCGATCGCTCCAACTCGGTCTTTCCCTCCTCGGCATCGAAGTGCTAGAGCGGATGTAATTGCCATGGATGAATGGACAACCGCCAACGAAGCAGTTCTATTCAGTGCAGTCATCACAGGAAATCTCTGGCAGTTTGACACGCTAGATCGCCATCAAAAAATCATCATCCAAGGTCTCAACAGCTATCGATCGTGTCCCTGAAGATTTAGCAAGGCTGTTCCGAATTCTGCTGGCGGTGATAACACTCACTTCCTAAGCGACGCAAGGGAGCGACTGCCGAAATTAACTCTGCCCATTCAGCGCTCAAGCAATGATTTTGTGCAGGTCGAACTCAGATTAAGCAGGAAATGTAGGCCAAAACCAAGGATTAGAGTAACTTTTAACACCAGCTCACGGTCAAGTCCAATCACAGATTGTGAAAACAGCCTAGAGAGTCTTTTCCCAAGGGGATAATTGTGTCTAGAATCAGTAGATTCACCCTGGTATAACCAGCATCTATTGGCTGATCAGCCATTGGCCATATTGCGATCGCCCTTTCTCGAACCATGAATGGGTTCCGCTCAAGGCCCAGTCCTCTATGATTCCCGTGATATCGCTCTAGGGCTATTGCTGTCTTTTCCCAGACATAATCGCTGCCCGACGAACGACCTGAGTGAGCCTTGGCTCAAGATTGACACATTCCCCTTAGTGAAACTCTGTTCCCATGACTTACTCCTCTGAAGATCAACTCAAGCGCCGCGAAGACGAAGAAGCCGCCGCCGCCGCATCCAAAACCAAAGGCAAGAGCAAATCTCTAGAGGCCGACGAGTGGATTGCTATCTTGGTAGCCTTTGGCGTCATCGGCAGCATTTTCTTCTGGAGCCTACGCCCTCAAAGCGCAGCCAATGGAGGTGGCTGGCTCGGACGGGGTGATGTGGGTCTCGTGGGCGAAGCAAATTCAGCAGATGGCAATGATGCAACAATCGCGATCGCAACCGGCAATGGCGAAGCAAAGGTAGAAACGGATCTAGACAAAGCCTCCGTCGAGGTTGCAGGCAATACAGGTAAACTCTCCTCTCCTTCTGCCAACCTTGGCAATGCTCTGGGTGACAAAGACAGCGGCGTGAGCCTATTGCCTAGCCGAGGTCAAGTTGCTGGTGTCGCCGCTGCTGGAGGAGCGATCGCTGCTGGAGCTGCTTCCGGAACAGATGCGGCTGAAGTGCCCACTGAAGCTGCTGTCACCACTGAAGCGACCATTCCCACACCTGAGCCTGAAGCAACTCCTCCTGAAGCAACCACCCCCGAAACAGCTCCTCCCGAAACAGAAGCAGCGGCTCCCCTTCAAGTCGCCTCCGAAGCCCTAGATACAAGCGTTCCCGAAGTCGCGGCAGATTCCTGGGTCGCTCCCTTTGCTCAGTCCCTCACCGAGGCAGAACGCTTTGGTGCCTTGCCCACCCCCGATGGCACAGGCGAAGCAGCGGCAGCATTCGACATTGATGCTCCCGTGACCCGTGCCGAATTTGCAGCTCTCATTAACGAGGCTGAGCAGGCCAACGGCGATGCTGCCATCGCTGCTAGCGAGTTTGATGACATCGACGAAACGTTCTGGGCAGCCCAGGGCATTGCAGGGGCCAGCAACGCCGGATTCATGAGCGGTTATGCCACCGACAGCGGCCTAGCCTTCCGCCCCGGTGAGCAAATTCCTCGCTGGCAGGTCTTTGTGACTCTGGCCAGTGGTTTGAACCTCACCTCTCCAGAAGATCCAGATGCCATCCTCAATGGTTACAACATCGAAGGCGTTCCAGACTGGGCCAAAGGTCAAGTCGCTGCAACCCTCCAGGAAGGCCTCGTGGTGAACCCCAACAGCACCACAGATCTAGAGGCCACACGACCCGCCACCCGTGGAGAAGCCACAGCAATGCTCCAACTGGTGCTAGAGCGCGAAGGCAAGGTTGAGCCCGTTGATGCCAGCGACGTGGTCATCCAAGCTCAGTAAGGGCTAGAGCCATCTAAGCTCACACTCAAGCTGCGCCTAGGGAACAAATCATCATAACAAGCCCCTCTATTCACTTCCTGAAGTATGAATAGAGGGGCTTGTTATGGGGTGAGTCAGCCACAGGCCTAAACCACAGGGGATAGCTCAACATCACCAGCAGCAGTGCTGGCGATCGCCTGCTGATAAATCGCCTGCAAATTAATCGCAAGATCCTGGCTCAACCGGCTTTCCACCATACGAACCGGCATGGTGCGTTTGGGCAAAATGCTCAAACAATAGGACAGGCGAGTCTGGGGGCGATCGTCCGCACTCTCCAGTGCCTCCAGCTTCCAAGAGCCTTTCATATGCTTAAAATCCCCTTCGACCATGGCGAAATGGATCGCACTGGGATAGTCCTCTTCCATATCCAGGACAACCCGAGCAGAGAAATTGACCTTCAAAATCTTCTGAGAGCCAACCTGCTCTAAGCGGACCTTGCCCCTGTCACCAGCAGAATCTCCATCAGGATGGGGCAACCGGCGGCTCACGGCCAAGCTCGGAATAATGTCCGCCAGACAATCATAATTGGTCAAAATCTGCCAAATCGTCTCTGTCCCACAGGGGATCGTCACAGACGCGCATAAATCACGCTGCCGCCCTTCCGCCGTTGTGGAAAGATCCACAGGGCAGGACAAGGCAACATTTTCAGGCCTATTCTTGGCCTGAAGCCTCTCAAAATCTTCTGGTGACAAATCGGCCACGTTTGATATTTCACGTGCAGGTTACATATCTCAATATCTAACATACCCCCACCCCTAGAACCAGA
This sequence comes from uncultured Pseudanabaenaceae cyanobacterium, assembly GCA_938021205.1. Classification (GTDB taxonomy): domain Bacteria; phylum Cyanobacteriota; class Cyanobacteriia; order PCC-9006; family JAAUQQ01; genus JAAUQQ01. Next base: position 63,292 of record CALIGI010000082.1, on the reverse strand, counting down.
CCAGGTTAGAAACGCATAACAACTCAAGTCAAGCAATACGCCCACACCGAGCAAGCACGTACAAAACAGCCAAGTGAACTTAAACTGGGGCATCGTAACCCAACTTAAGCCTTTCCCCCGAATCCATCAGGCCACTCACTGCTCCAAGGGGCAGACACCACAGCCCCCCAAGAGTCTTCACCCTGTCGCCAAATCTCCCAGAGAGTCTTCACCCTGTAGTAGAGCAAAATATCAATTGAGACCAGATGCAAAGCATTCCAGACAAGATTTGGATCCACTCCCATTTAATTCAGTCTAAAGTTTCACACATTCAGAGTTCTGTGTAGAATCACTCTCAAACCGTCCTCAGTTAGAGGGTTTAGTTCCCACCGACTCCGGGCATATTAAAGGAGTGCGACATCACCAAAGGGTTGAGACAACATTCCGTCTTTTCCCATCGCAGCTTCTATCTGGGTCCAAGGGTTTACCGAAATCGTGGGGTCTCTCGTAGGTCTCTATATTGCGCAACCGCTAAGAATAGGATTCGCCTGTGGAAACCGCCGTTGCATTTGAATATTGCAATCCCAGAGCGCTGCTTGATGTAGCGGACATGAGTAGTAGCTATGTGCGCATCAGCGATCGCGCCATTACCTGGCACCTTTATTTTGGAGAGGGACAGCTGATCTATGCAAGCAACAGTGCTGATCCCTTCGAACGCTTGGAACGCTACCTAAGAGGTCTCGCAGACATTGTCCCTAGCATTACCAAAGAAGTACGCAATGACATGCGCAACCGCTTTGGCCACGAAGCAGACTACCGCTCCCAATACAACACAACAGGAATCTGTGGCGACTACGGGGCACTCTCCTGGGCTGTCAGCGAGCTGTACGTAGACTCCATCACAGCTGGAACCCTTGCCAGCAAGATTACAGCGGAGGTAATGGAAGGCTATATTCAGCTCCCCGAAGCCAACTACAAGGTCGAGCGATGCTCCCTCGTTAACCTCCCAATCTATTGCCGGCTCAACCTAGAGCCCTTTATTCAGCGAGTGGAAGAACGCCTCAAAGTCTGGCATAGTCTTGCTCCCCACTTACTTTCGCCCTACCAGCGCCCTTACCTCGCCAATAAGAGCATGGCCCTAACTCGCCTCAAGGAGCGCCGAGTCAAGCAGCTCAGCAAACTGCTCGTCGGCTTCAACTTCCGTCAACTGGGTACCATCGTCGGCCAAGACGAGTTGCTCTTTGCCCAGCGCCTCTATCCCCTCATGGCGGATCAGATTATCTTGCTGCGCCAGCCCTTAAGCCCCTTCGACAAACTGCCTTACCCCAACAGCGACACCCCCACTAGCTTCTTCAAACCAGCAAGGCAAAGTTATCAGGACCCCTTTGAAGCTGAGAATGACGAACCAGAGCACACCGCCATTCAAATTGGCCCCCTAGCCTCAGCAGAGCCGTCTGAAGATACCCTTGGTATTGATAGCACGACCACAGCAACATGGCGGCTGGCTTGCGTTGATCCAGGCGAAATACTCGTCAATGCAATTAGTCCACTCATTGCCGATGCTGAGATTGCAATTGAGCAGCACCCAGACCCCACCCAGGCCTTATCAGCCTTCACAACCAATCCTCCAGACTTAGTTTTTCTCCAAGCTCACATGCCCGTAGTGGATGGCTATGAGCTTTGTACCCTGATGCGAAAGTCCCCTCTACTAAAAAATACGCCCATCATTTTAGTGACCTCTAAGAAAGGACTATTTGACGGTGCCCGCATCAAAATGGCTGGTGCAACGGATACGTTAGCAAGCCCTTACAGTGCAAAGGATTTGCTAGCGCTCATTTTCCGACACTTGAGTAACTAACTCTTCGTAACCTGACTCTACATCCCCCACTGAAGCCCCATACAAAATATGTGATGGGGTTTATTACGCCTGGTGAATCAAGACAATGAGACTTGATTCACAACAAGAAGTATCTTTTTAGAGACCTTAGATAAGTCATTAGAGCAACATAGAATATGCTTAAAATCTCTACACCTTATGACAAATCAAAAGGCTCTCCTAGGGCCTAGTATTTAAAGGGTGAGTGGATTAACAAATTTTGAAGGGTTAATGCTCTTTTAGAGGGCTAGAGATGTTCATATTCAACATTTGCAATTGTTCCAGGAGAGCCATCAAAATCTCACAGAGCAAACAATCATCAGAGGTTGGGCCTTACAGATTAATGGACTGCAGGAATATCAGCCACCTATAAAGCCAACCAAAAACGATATAAAATTAGATCATTCAAACGATAGAGATATTGAGCTAAATACGGGCATCTTAAAACTAAGCATCAACTAATGGCCTGCTATTGTGTTCCTCTTTACAAAAGGCTTCAATAGCAGTTCCACCAAACAGAAAGATCAAGCATAATCTCTTCGCTGAACCTCAAATAGTCCAACGAAAGTAACGCTGAGATCTCTCACTAATTATTCGAGTCAGGTTTGTTTCTACTTGCAGAGCAGGGTGCCATAAACGCTCCAGTGCAAGGATTACCTTTAATGCAGGAAACCTGTATCGCCCCAACCCATTGCTCTCCTGCAGAGCTAGTTGACCAACTCACGGCAATAACAAGCGGCTGTTTGCATGTAGCAGATTCCACTCTTGAGTGGTTCATCTACGTCCAACGGGGCCAACTTGTTTATGCCACCAACAGTGCAGACCCCTTTGAGCGCTTAGAACGCCACCTCAAAGGATTACCTCAAATGTCTGACCTCTCCAACAATGAACTGCGGAGTCAGGTCAGACAGATGGAGCAGGAAACGCCACCTGAAAACTTCACAGCCGACTATCAAGCCTTGCGCTGGCTAGTCAATCAAGGGCATTGTGATGGGGCTTCTTTAGCCAATTTAGCCAGCAAGATGTCAGCAGAAGTGCTCGAAAGCTATCTGCTACTGCCTGAAGGGAATTACGAAGTCCAGACCAATTCCATGGGTGAGCTCCCCAGCATTTGTCAACTTGAACTGGACATACTCTGGCCTCGGATGTGGGAACGTCTGGACCAGTGGAATGCAATGGCCCCCCGCATTAGCTCCCCTTATCAGCGTCCCTATCTGATTGGGGAAGAACGTGCTCGGCAAAAGCTTTCACCTCATATGGCTGACAAGCTGTCTCGCCTATTGCTGGGGTTTAACTTCCGACAGCTTGCCATGCTGCTGCAACAGGATGAACTGGCCCTTTGCCGCCGCTTTTCGCCCCTGATTAGTGAAGGCATCATTATCCTGCGGGAGCCGCTGAGTCCCCATGATCAACTACCTCGCTTGAACCAGTCCTACATCAAGGCATCCCCACCCAGTGCGCCTTCCTCTAGTGGAGGTCCTCGTTCAGGCCCGCTCAGTAATGGCTCCACATCGGATAGTGGCTTCCTTAACGTCAATCGTGACAGCAACCAACAACGCACCTGGAAAATTGTCTGCATTGATGACAGTCCTACGGTGCTGCGAGAAATTCAGCGATTTCTTCAGCAAGAGATTTTTGAAATCACGATGATCGACGACTCTCAAAAGGCGTTGATGAAGATCATCTCAATCAAACCAGATCTAATTCTATTGGATGCCAGTATGCCCACCTTGGATGGGTATCAGGTTTGCACGATGATTCGAAAATCGTCTTTGCTCAAGCATATCCCTGTCGTAATGGTAACTGGTAACAAAGGCCTCCTAGACCGTGCCCGGGCCAAAATGGCTGGCACAACAGATTACCTAACTAAACCCTTCACTCAAAAAGACTTGCTCCAAATTGTCCTACGTTACTTAAGCGATTAAGTTCATTAACTGCAAGTTTTAAGTATTTCCTGCATTGGGCAGGTTATCGCGTGGCCTTTGCAGCAAAGGTCATCCAATAGCTTGCCTCTGAGTCAGTTTGATTTGTCTTGGGCAAAACCCACAACTTTGAAAGCCTTTGCAGGGCTTGGCTCACCGCATCACCTCTCTCCACATCCCAGCATTCAAATTAAAACTCGATCAACCATGGCTACTATTCTCCTCGTCGAAGACACCGCCTCCGAACGCGAACTCATGACCGGTTACCTCCAGGAAGCAGGTCACCTCGTTGTTGATGCCAGCAACGGCAATGAAGCTTTGCAAAAGCTAGAGTCCATTGAGCCTGACTTGGTGGTGACCGACCTTGTGATGCCTGGCATGAGCGGGCTGGAGCTGTGCCGCAACCTCAAGAAGAATCCCAAAACTGAGACTTTGCCTGTCATTGCTTGTACGTCCAAGAACCAGGAGCTCGATCGCCTCTGGGGCATGAAGCAAGGCATCAAAATCTATATCACCAAGCCCTACAGCAAGGAAGAGATCGTCAATGCAGTTACTTCCGTCGTGGGGTAAGGCAACCATGGTGAATTCTACGCATGATGGGCTTGAACAAGAAGCCTTAGCAACAGACTTGGCGCTAGCAAAGTGGGATGGAAGTGAAGCTGTCAGCAACAAAGAGATCGCAGAGACAACAACAGTGGGAGACACTGCCGTTAACGACACCGTTGCCTTAGCCACAGAGATTACCTTGGCTTCCATTCCCACCGTTGCGCTCCAGGGAGGATCCAGCACCAAGTCCACTGGTAATCCCCATATCCGCCTGCGATTGGATGACAACACTTTGGCTGCTATCAATACTGACCAGGCCCAAGAAGTATTGGTCATCCCTCAACAGCGTTTGACGGTCATGCCCAATATGCCTGCTGCTGTAATGGGCTTGCTCAATCACCGGAGTCGAATCTTCTGGGTATTGGATTTGCCTCAGTTATTTGGCCTGACGCCTTTAGATCCGCGATCGCCCGAATACCACTTGGCAATCCTAAGAGTAAACAATAAGCCCATCGGCCTAGCTGTCCAAGAAGTTCAAGGCGTTACCCGATTTTCCACAGAGTTGATTCAATCCGCTATCGACAACGAGCTTTCTCCAGGGCTCATCCCCTACATACAGGGCTGTATTCCACAAAATGATGAAAAGCTTCTAGTCCTAGATGCAGTAGCGATTTCAAGCTACAGCGGCTATCAAGCATAGCTCTATTTACCCCAAGGTTTTTCCAGTTTTTGCACAGTTATTTCAAGCTTTCCACAGTTTGTGGAAAAAGACTATGGATAATCATGGGTGCACCTCAGGGCAAGCCGCAAAGTTGGTAATGGCAATAGTCTCACTGGTTAAAACCATTGCTATTCAGATCAACGTCTGCCTTAGCTCCTTCGAAAGAGTACGAATGTCCCAATGGATCTGAGCAACAGGCTATGAACTGCCAGGCAGAGTCTCCTCCCGTCTGGCTCACTCAGAGACCTAGCAGAGCCTTCCTGGGGGGAGAACGTCTGTTTAGGCATGTGAGGGACGGCCCCCTAAATCACTTATTTCAGAACACTTGTTTGGCCATGCCTGAGGACAAAATCCTGGCGTAGCTCAATCTCGTTTAGCGCTTTTTGCGTTTCCCAATTTTTCTTGAATAGTTATTCCACTCAAGGTTTTACGACATGGTTAACTCCAACGAAGTCCACCCAGATAAAGCTACAGATACAACGGCGAACATTCCAGAATTAGACCCACTCACTCCTGCTCCAGAGGAGTTTCAAGCCATTGCAACGGATGTGGTTACAAACCTGAGCAACGCTTCCAAGCTCCCCCAAGCCTCCCTCAATCAGGGACGAGCTATGCGTAGCCAAAATGCTCCCCAAAAACGCCTAGGTTTGAAGGGAAAGGCGACGCTGGCAGCCATGCTCCTAGCGGCTCTACCCACGCTGACGCTAGGTGGCTTTGCCTACAATCTCAGTGCAAATGCACTGGAAAAAAAGCTAACCGCAGCCTCCCTTGCGCGAGCCACCGGCATGGCTGAGCGTACCAATGCCTTTATGGTTGATCGCTATAACAATATTCAGGTAATCGCTCAGCTTCCTTTTCTATCCACGTTTAGCGCACGCAACAGTCTGACGCTCGAGGAAAAACAGGCGCAACTTGAATTTTACCGTCAGACTTACGGCGTATACACCAGTATCGCGGCCTTCGATTTACAGGGGGATGTCATTGCCCAGTCTACGGATGGCAAAATCCTCGATAACCATGCAGATCGAGATTACATTCAAACAGTTTTTAAGACACAAAAGCCCTACATTAGCCAACCGCAAATTTCCCCAACAACAGGTGAGGTAGCGATCTATTTTGCAGCTCCAATCTTTGATAGCGAAACCGGCGAAATGATTGGCGTGACACGAAGCCGCATGCCAACCAGTGCCCTCGATCCAATTCTGTCGACCTTCAATAAAAATGGTGAGCAGCCCTACATTATTGATGCCCATGGGTCCATCATTGGAGCGTTGGATTCAAAGCAAGTTGGCATCCCGCTGACCCAAGGCTTTGGGGGACTCGAAGCGCTATGGCAGGCGCGCCAAGCAGACAGCGTTTCCACCGTGAATCAGAGTAGCAGCAGTGATCAGCTGGCGAGCTTTTACCCATTCTCATCCACGCCTGATCTCCCAGACTTAGAGTGGTCATCCATGATCAGCACTGATAAGGAGATCATTTTTGCGTCTCAGCGCCAGTTGCTCATCACTCTGCTGTTGGGGACTGCGGCGGTAACCGGAATCATCAGTCTCATTGCGGTTTATCTCGCGGGCCAAGCGACAAAACCGGTCATTCAGGCAGCGAAGGTAGTAGAAAAAATTGGCTTAGGTCAATTTGAGACTCGCTTGTCTGTTCCGGATGAGGGAGACGAGCTGGTCTTGCTCGGCCAGAACATCAACCAAATGAGTAGCCAGCTCCAAAGCTTCTTGACGACTCAGGAATCTAATACGCGTTTGGAGACAATGCTAGCCGAGATTACTCGATTGCAAAACACCGAGGAGTTAGCGGGTCCGCTGGAGAAAGCCCTCCAGGAGATTCAGCAGCAGATGGGAGGCGATCGCGTCATCTTTGCTCGAATCACAGGTCCCAACGGCAGTAGCAGTATCCTCGCTGAAGCCGTCAAACCCCACTTGAGCAACGCCCGAGGTCAAGACCTCTCAGCCCTATCCAGCGACCAATTTACCCAATTCCAAGAGCACCAGAGCTGCCAGGCCTACAGACAGCTTGCCGCAGCAGACTTTCCCACTGAACTCAAAGAGGAGCTCCAAGCCTTAAAAGTGCGGTCCTGCCTCTGGGCACCCGTCATGGTGAGCAACCAGTGTTATGGCTGGCTCAGCCTCCAAACCTGCGACGAAGCTCAAGATTGGACTCAAGACAACATTACCGAGCTCACCCAAATTGCCAACCGCTTGGGCCTTTCACTCAACTCCGTGGAAAGCTTCTTGCAAGCCCAACTGCAAGCCAAGCAAGCCAAGCAGCAGAACGATAACCTTCAGCGAGAACTACTCACGCTGCTCTCTGATGTAGAAGGAGCCAGTAGCGGTGACCTCACCGTTCGAGCTCAAATCACCGATGGTGAAATTGGCATTGTGGCTGACTTTTTCAATGCCATTGTGGAAAACCTACGCGACGTTGTAACCCAGGTGAAACAGGCATCCACCCAGGTTAATGACTCAGTAAACAGCGATGGCGAATCTATTCGTCAGTTGTCCCAAAACGCCATTGGGCAGGCCACTCAAATCAATGTCACCCTGGCCTCCATTGAGGAAATGACTAGCAGTCTCCAAAACGTTGCGAAACAAGCCACCGAAGCCGCCCAAGCCTCCCAAGTAGCTGAGGCCACTGCCAAAGCTGGTGGTGAAGCCATGGAAAGCACGGTAAAGAGTATTTCCCAGGTTCGCCAAACCGTAGCGGACACCGCGAAACAGGTGAAGCGCCTAGGCGAATCCTCCCAGCAGATTTCTAAAGTGGTTGAGTTGATCAACCAAATTGCCTTGAAGACCAACCTCCTGGCCGTTAATGCCGGTATCGAGGCGGCTCGTGCTGGTGAAGAAGGTCGAGGCTTTGCTGTAGTTGCTGAAGAAGTGGGTGCCCTAGCTGCCCAGTCTGCCCTAGCAACCAAGGAAATTGAACAAATCATTGCGGCGATTCAAACTGAAACCAGCAACGTTGTAGAAGCAATGGAAACCAGCACCAGCCAAGTCGTTGAAGGCACGCGATCTGTGGAAGAGGCCAAACAGAGTTTGGAGCAAGTCCTGGAGGTCTCCCGCGAGGTCAACAGCACCTTTCAACTGATTTCGAATGAAACCATTACCCAAGCCACCGTATCTGAGCAGGTCAAGCAGATGATGGCTGATGTAGCCCAGGTCTCCACCGATACCTCCCATGCCTCCCGAGATGTCTCAGATTCTTTGCAGGCGACAGCGGAAATCACCGAGCAGCTTCAATGTTCGGTTAATGCATTCAAGGTGGAGGAAGGTGCAGGCTAATTTATGCCTCGCCAAGGTAGGAACTCGAGACTGAGAGGCCATCCCCATGGCCATGGATTGTCGAGTTCTGGACTCCCTTTTGACAATTGGGCTAGGGCGATCGCCGCCCAGTCCTATGCCTCCAATGCGCGCCTAGTCAAATCTTCGCTCACCCGTTTTCGCCCACCCCGTTTTAGGATGCCAGATTCAGATGTCGGAGCAAATGTCAGATCAAGAATGGCTAGTGCGCCTCCAGTTCCTGGAGGAAGCCCAGGAGTATCTGGACACCATCGAGTCAGCCTTATTGGGACTGGGCGAACAAAAACTCACCCGTGAAGCCATTGATGGAATCTTGCGAGCCGCCCATTCCATCAAGGGTGGAGCCGCCTTAATGGGCTTCCATGAACTCAGCCAAGTCGCCCATCGCTTGGAGGATTTCTTCAAAGTCCTCCAGGGAGGACGCTATGAGCCCGAAGGTGAACTCGAACGCCTATTCCTCAGCGCAGTGGATCGCATGAGCCAGATGTTGGAGCTTTACCGGGAGCGCTCCGGTATTGATGCAGGCTGGCTTGAAGCCAACACCCAGCCGTTGCTTGACCAACTATATGATCGCCTCGGTGACCCCACTGCTGCTGACGAGCAGGCCAGTCTCGCGGCCGATGCGGGTGGCGACATGGGCGTCATGCTGTTTGAAAGTGAAATTGGTCCCTGCCTAGATCGTCTTGAAGGGGCAATCCAGGATCCTGATCTCCCGTTACTCCGCCAGGAATTTCTCATCGCCTGTGCAGAAATGGGCAGCCTGGGGGAAATGCTAGAAATCAGCCCGTTCATCGCCCTCTGTAACCACGGTTTACAGCTTTGTACCGACTGCCCTGAAAGTGACCTCGTGGAGGTTTGTCAAGCTGTGCTCAAGCCCCTGCGACGCAGCCATGGGCTCGTCCTGGTGGGTCAAGCGGGGCTCATTCCGGAAACTGTTCTCTTGCCTCAAGCGATCAAAGCAGCGATCACATCAACCCAAGAGACCGATCAGCCAGGCAAAAATGCTGACACAACTAGTCTAGCTGAATCATCAGAGACACCAACGCCAGCCCCTCAAATTCAAGACCTTTTCCCCGAAGACTTGGGAGAGAGCATTGAACCATCCAATTTCTCAGGTCTAGCTGACTGCTTAGACACTGAAAGTTCCCTCGCGGATCTATTGAACCTAGGGGGACTTGTGGATACCCAGCCCCCAGAATCTCAGTCCCCAGAATCACCAAGCCCACAGCACAATACAACCCACGACTCTGCTCCCACCGCCACCACTCCCACCCCTGAGATATCCGTGGAGGCGATCGCTTCTGCTGATGAAGCCGTGCTAGACAGCCTCTTTGAGGGCATGACGCCAGAGGACTTTAGCCTTGAAGCGATCGCCTTAGCCCCAGCCGCAGCAGTCATATCCCCAGAAGCAGACGAAGTAATCACGGACAATCTGCCCCTAGAAGAATCTCCCGCGTTCTCAAGCACAGAGCAACCTGATCTTCAACAGGCCAATGGGAACGACCTAGAAGCGCCCCAAGCATCCTCAGAACCAGGGACTAGACCCAAAATTGAACCTAGCCCTCTCCCGGCATCGGCGACGGATCTGCCGTCAGAAGCCGAAAGCTCAGAACCGACAGCCCTTGATGCAGAGACGTTAGTCAGCATTTTTCTCAACGACGAAGCCTTTGACCTAGAGGAGCTAGCCGACTTTAACAGCACCAATCCCACCACAGCAGAACCACCTCAAGAACCTGGGGTGAACCACAACGCGATCGCCCAAGAAGCCGCCCAGCTCACCTCCAGCATATTGACGGAGTCAGAAGCTGACAATAGCTCAACTGACGAACATGACAATAGCTCGACCACCGGACAAGACACCAGCATCCGCGTCTCCGTGCGCAAGTTAGAGCGCCTCGGAGAACTCCTCGGCGAACTCACCACTGATCGCAACGGCTTGGGCATACAACTAGGCTACCTCAGCACCTTATTTGGCCTACTCAACCAACGGGTTAAGTCCCTAGACCAGGCAAACAACATCCTGCGCCAATCCTATGATCGCGGTGCCACCCAACAACTTTCCAACACCCACAACAACTCCACCCCTGCAAACCCAAGCACGACCCCACCCCCCTCAACCCCCATCCCAAGCACTCAGTCCCTATCCAACAGCTTCGACCTGCTGGAAATGGATCAATATAGCGAACTGCACCTCGTCTCCCAGGAAATCATCGACAGCGTCGTACAAATCCAGGAAGTGACCAGCGATATCGAACTAGCCCTGGGAGAAACCGAAACCGTCTCTCGTAGCCTCAACCGCACGGCCCAACAACTCCAAGTGGGCATGAACCAGATGCGGATGCGCCCTCTGTCCGCCATCACCGATCGCTTCCCTCGTCTACTGCGGGAGCTCTCCATGGCCCATGACAAACAGGTGGATCTTCAGGTCCGGGGCAGCAACACCTTAATTGAGCGCACCATTATTGAGGCGCTCCAAGATCCCCTCATGCACCTGCTACGCAACTGCTTTGACCACGGCATTGAGGACCGCGAGACTCGCATCACCCAAGGCAAAACGCCCCAAGGCAATATCGAAATTGGCGCGAGCTATCGCGGCAACCAAGTCGCCATCACCATCCAAGATGATGGTGCAGGCATCAACCTAGAGAAGATTCGCAGCAAGGTACTCAGCATGGGCCTGACGCCTGCCGAAATCGAGGTCTCGGGCGACAAAGAGCTGGTCAATCTCATCTTTGAGCCCGGCTTCAGCACCGCCGAACAAGTCACGAGCCTCTCCGGTCGAGGGGTCGGCATGGATGTGGTCCGCAGCAACCTGCGAGACATCCAAGGAGACATCACCGTCGAAACCAAGACCGGTCAAGGCAGTACCTTTACCCTAACCGTGCCCCTTTCTCTTTCGGTGACGCGAGTGCTGGTCGTGGAATGCCAAGGCATGGTCATGGCGTTTCCAGCCAATATCGTCGAAGAGATGTTGTTGTTAGAACAACAGAAAATTGTACAGGCTGCTGAGCAAGACCTATTGGAATGGCAGGGCTACACCGTTCCCCTACTACGCCTTCAGAACTGGCTCCACTTCGTCCGCCCCCTGATTAAGTTAGAAACAGAAAGCTCTCCCATCATCGATCAAAGCTCCGCCCTGATCGTGACCCATGGAGACGAACCCTACGCCATTGAATGCGATCGCTATTGGGGTGAGCAGGAAGTCACCACCCGAACCGTAGAAGGCAAAATCAGTCTACCCCAGGGCTTCTCTGGCTGCGTTGTCCTGGGCGATGGCCGCGTCGTTCCCCTAGTGGAAATGGAAAAACTGATGAGCTGGGTATTGCGCGATGCCCAGCGCCAGGATTTGCATGAGCAAAACTTGGCCCTCCCCATAGCAATCAGCAACAAACGTACGGTACTCGTCATCGACGACTCCATCAACGTACGCCGCTTCCTCAGCATCACGCTGGAAAAAGCGGGTTACCACGTGGAACAGGCCAAGGATGGGCAAGATGCGATCGACCAACTCCAGAGCGGCATCACCGCTGATGTGATCATGAGCGACGTAGAAATGCCTCGCCTGGATGGTTTTGGCTTCCTGGCCCAGGTCAAGAGCCTCCCAAACTGCGAGGACATTCCCGTAGTCATGCTCACCTCCCGCAGCGGAGACAAGCATCGCCAGCTCGCCATGAGCCTGGGAGCCGCTGATTACTTCTCCAAGCCCTTCAAGCAAACTCAACTGCTGCAAAGCTTGGAACAATTGATCGAACTATCTGCATCGTTTGGCAATTCCCAGGCATTGCCGGAACTCGCAATCGTTTGATCCATGATCCATTTTCCCTAGGGGCATCGCTCCACCCCTTTCTCGCCTGAGCATTTCTTTAGGTGGAAAGCCCTGCCCCTAACATTCCATTTCTGACACAAAACCCATGGCCACCCGCGCTGCTCGCCTTCCCCGCATCAACGATCGCAAAGTCGAGGTCCAGCAACAGCTCATCACGTTCAAGATGCGTGGCATGGGCTTTCTCATACCCATTGATGCTGTTCAGCGAGCGATCGTCTTTGAGCATGACTGCTGCCCGCTCCGATACATCAACTTCCAGGAAGATATCTTGCCAGTCGTCTCCATAGATCGGCAAATCTTTAACCGCATCGAAGAGCCCGACTCCCCCTCCCATGCTCAAGCCTCTCGGCAGCAAATTGCTCTGATCATCACCGCCTTATCAATCCCTACTACACAACAGGAGCACCGCATTACGCTCCCCATTGATTCACCCCCCTCCCTCTGTCGCCTAGCTGAGAGTGAGCTATTGCCCCTGCCAAAGACCTATGAAATCCAATGTGTGGATGGCATGACGACGGCCAATGCGGAGCAACCTCTACAATTTTTGCTCAATCCCGATCAACTAGTCGACAGCCAAGCCACTGCTCAGCTATCTGCCTCACGGCTTGCAACGCTGAGGGAATCGGAGACTGTGGTAATGGCCGAGCTACTAGGGATTTAGCTTGACCCTGCTGGGGCGATCGCCACCGCCTCCCCCAGCAGACTCCCCCCTACAAAGAAGTCCCCTTCAAACCATAGGGATCACCTGCTTTGAGCTGTCGATAACGCAGCACTAAGCCCAGGGTAATTTGCTTCATCACCCAGTAAAGTACCGTAATAATCACAAAGGTAATGAATGTCACCAGCACAGGTCGTTTAGCCGTGAGGGTATACAGAAGCCGATAGAAAACTGCCGTGGGATCTTGGACCAAATCCCAGCTATTGAGGCGATCAAAACGACCCAAGTAAATCCCCACAGCACAGAGGGCATGAGTCATCAGCTCCGCTAGATTAACCCAGCGAGCCGCCCCCTGGCGCACCAAGTAATGTTGCTGATTAATCAACGCCAGCACATAAGCCTGGAAGCCTCCAACGATCGCCACGAAATGCATCGGCAACACTAACAAGACAATCACCCAAATGGAATAGCCATAATTGATTGACTTAACGAAATGGATAATGTCAGTCAGCAAATAGGGAGCATTGGGCAAAAAAGCCATATAGGCCAGAAAGGTCGACCACCATAGGAGCGATCGCTTCCGCCCAGCCCCACGACGAAACAGCCAGAAGCTCAGCACCAAAGGAATCAGCGCCAAAAACAAATTCCACGAGATCCAGCGGCTATCGGCCAGGCTGCACAGGGGCGGAATCACCTTGCAAGAGCCGCGTTCAACAAAGTTACGCAGCCCCCTAGCAGTCAGCCCCAGGGGCAAAGCATTAAAAAGCGTCAAGATTGCAGGCAAGAAATAGGTCACAGTACTAGCCGATTCGAATTCATTCTGAGCAACTCCTTAAGGCCAGCCATACAACAGAAAAATTCAACTTTCCGGAGAATGGGCCAGAGATGGAGATGGCTCTATCAGCCGCAAACCAGGAAACAGCACATCACGGGGAACCCGTCCCCCAATGCCTCACCAGCTTCAATTATCCATCCAAAACCCAATATTTTCCCTGGGCTCTGCTTTCGTAGCTCGCGATCGCGAAGTCAAAGTCTCCATACTCAGCACCAGTGCGATCGCCCAGCCTGACCTAGGCTTGCCCCATGATTGAAGAGATTGGTGCCCAGAGCAATGTTCCAAGAAAAAGCCCCAGCAGTCACGCCAGGGCAAAGTTCTAGTATGTCGAAGGTATTACAGACAGTTTACCCAGGATCAATCCCCCAAGCACTCAGCCGTTTCACGGGAATCCGGACAACCCAGCCATCAGCGGCATGGCCCAATATGCGACAGTCCCAAAGGCCATAGCTCAATCCTCACAAGGGTTTCTCAGCTCGAAAAAGTTGCTAACCGAACAACCTAACCACAGTTACAGTTGTGTTCCCACAGGGACTTGGAAGTCTTGAGCGCCACGATCGCCTCTTCCATCGTCGAAACACAGCGAGGAATCTCCATATCCTCCGGGCTGGCCATTTGGGGCGTGGCTCCCAGCATGGAATGACTCGCCCAATCCACCAGCCCCTTCCACATATCCCCCACCATAATCAGCGGCATATCTTGATTAAGCTTCTTGACCTGCAAGAGCTGCCACACCATCAGCGTTTCCAGCGCCGTGCCGATACCACCGGGCACCACAACAAAGGCATTGGAGAGCAAAACGAAGTGGTGCAGTCGTGAGAAGAAAGTTCGGTGGCTATGCAACTGCTCGACAAAGGGATTGGCATGTTGCTCAAAATCCAAGTCAATGCGCAGACCAATGGACTGGGTTTGATTATGGGGATCAGCATCGACGCTCCCCTGATTGGCCGCTTCCATCAAGCCTGGCCCCCCCCCGGTGACAATGTCGCAGCCCATGCGGGTCAGCTCCCGGGCCAAATGCTGGACATCTTGATAGAGCGGGTCTGTGGGTTTAAGCCGCGCTGAGCCAAAGATCGTCACTCGATAGCGTTCGCAGGGCGGCGGCGGAATCTCGCTCAACTGATTAACTGCATCCCACATTTGAAACATCGCCGCCTGGACCACTTCATAGGTGGGCTCCGGCGTAGGCGGAACATTGGCAGGAAACGACTGCAGCGGAGGCTGGGCAGCGGGATCAGGGTTAGTTTGGCTCATATCTCTAATAAAATCTCTCAACATCAGTGCCGTACGGCTTCACAACGGTTTCGTCACGAAGATTTATCAATCGCCATAGGTCGTAAGCCAAGGAACATAGATGCACCGGGGTGATCCTAGGGTCAGACCCCCCAGAGGTTTAATTTCATAACCGAACAAAGATTCACTCCCTGCGTTAGCATTTCTTAAATACGCATTAGCGGATTCTGCTTAGCCAATCTTCATTGGCGCACTTGATTGACGACAAATCGTATTGGCATTTACGTCCATCACAACCGCTACGGCCCCTAGAACTTTCCAGTTAACCAAGCTCCTTGCTGTCCACAGGCTGCGATTTTCGCAGTCATTTTTTGCAACAGCTCCATCGCAATTACACCACTGCTCATCTTGTTAGGAGAAAGAGACCATGGCCCTATACGCAGAACTGCATCGCCACCTCGGCGGCTCCGTTGTCCCTCGCATTCTGTGGCGCTACTTCCAGCGCAATGAGCCGGGCCAGTCCACCCAGTTTGAAGACTACGCCGACTTTGAAGACTTCTACACTCGTCCTCGTAACACCCTGGACGAATACCTGGAACTCCACACCATCGTTGAGAAGGTGCAAACGGCAGACACCCTGCCCTATTTCATCTACCGCCTGTTGCGAGGAGCCTATGTTTTTGAAAACTTAGCCTATCTAGAGCTGCGCTATAGCCCTTACTTGCGTACCCCAGAGGAATTGAGCCAGAGCGATCGCATCGATGCCACCGCCGAAATCATCCAAGTGGTGGGCGAGGCCAGCCAAAACCAGCCCTACCCCATCGTCAACAGTCAGATCCTTTGCATGCACTCGAAGCTCCCCTTCGAGGTCAACAAAGCCATGATCGACCTGGCTGTCCAATTCCCCCAATATGTCTGTGGCGTAGACCTAGCGGGCGGCAATCTAGAATATCAAGAGCGTCTGCCCGAATTTGTTGAGCTGTACCAATACGCCCTGGCCCGAGGCATTAATACCACCGGCCACCTCTTTGAAACCACCGAGGGTTGCTTCCCCGAGCTACTGCCTTACCTCAAACGGGTCGGCCACGGCATCCAGATCCCCCTGCTGTATCCTGAGCTGCTCAAAGATGTCGCCGCTCGTGGCCAATGTCTGGAAGTCTGCCCCACTACCTATTTACAGACGGGGACAATGGAAAGTCTAGACCAGCTCAAGGTCGTCTTCGATCGCTGCTTTGAAGCGGGCGTGGACATTGCCATCTGCACGGACAATGCGGGTCTGCACAATGTGCGCCTGCCCTTTGAATACGAGAACCTACTCACCCACAACATCATCAACTTCGAACAGCTACGAGCCTGCCAGGACGCAGCCTTCAAGCATGCCTTTGCCTGGAATCACAAGGCTCGCCCCGAAACGATTTTGAATAGTGTGTTGCATCCAGAACTTGGCGTAGTCAGCCCGCTAGGCTAAATCCCTAGGATTTTCTGTACGTTGTAGAGGAACAGGGTTATGACCTGTCCCTCTATTTTTTTAATCCCCCAACAATCCCAAGAGGATGTGCGATCGCCCACCACCAACCACCACCCAACCAACCCAAGACAATCAAGCCATTGCCGCTCCAGCGCCCCCAGTGCCCATACAGCCCTCAAATCCCCACGTCATCTCCCGCGACGCTGGGATTCAGCAGGCCAACCCGCCCAACCGGACCATACGGACTGCCTGGCTACTCTAAATTCGATCTAACGAGCTGCCAACAAGCAACAATCTGCCAATATTTACAGTTCATCTGTACGCATCATGGTTCACACCCACCTCGAACCTGCAAACCGACCAAGGGGACGTCAAACTCACCAACGAAAGAATCTCTTCAACCAAACTTCTAGGAACTTTCAAAGCAGCTCCCCCCAGAACTCAGTATGATTATTGGGAGTTCATCTAGTCTCAGGACACGACTTGCCATAGCTTCGGTCACGCTAGTGACGCGTCAGGCAAAGGCATTTACAACCATTGGTTTTTCCTCGCCACCTTTATCCACGAAGGCTTGTCTCGGAAACACCAATCCACGCCTTCCGCTCGGTTTAACGTCCTGTTGCTCTGAATATTGAGCCCGGCTATGACCAACAAACCGGGGCAATCGGTTTTAGGGTTATCCAAATAACTCTGGGTCATACAGCCCAGCAACCCAAAGGGAGCAATCGCGAATAACTTATGGTACCGTCCTGGCTTCTCGACGAAGTGGCCCAACAACTGGAATCCCAGGCTGAGCGCCGACAGATTCACCAGCTTGCTTTTGCCGCAAATCAAAACCGTTGGCCCGAGGATCTCAATCTCCTCGATCTCTACCGTCTTCGGGATCTTGTCCAGGACCTAACCCGCAGCTACAGCAGCTTCGAAGAACTCAAGCAGGCCCTACGTCGCGCCCTTAGCCAAGCCCCAGAAAGCAAAGCCTTTATTCCCGCAGGCCGCACCCTGCTCAAGATTACGAGACAGGCTTACCAAGGCGATAGCAGCGCAGCAGCCCTCCCCTCCGAGGCTTCATTAGACGGCTTCAACCCCAGCGAACCTGCGGCTCAACGCCTCTCCCCCTTCGAGACACGGTCTATCGATGCCGATAGCAATCCCTTCCCCCCACTCCCCTACGACGAAATTTCAGCCACCCTAGAACAATCCCCCAGCGCCACCCGCATCAAGAAATTGCTCTATGCCGTGTGTAGCGGCGAATGGAGCAATGATCCTGTCATGCTAGGTCGCTTCCGCTTCACCAACTTACTCAAGCAGCTCCACAAAATGTCTGCGAACGAGGAGGCTCTGCACAGCGCCCTGCGCAATGTGGTGGTCACCCTAAACCGGCAAATGGAATATGAGCTGGTAGCCCAGCTCATTCAGCGAGAATGCCACCAACTCTATACTCCCCTGGAGCAACTCTCAACCAGCCAGCCAGCCCCCGACCCTGAACTTCAGTCCCCGACTCAAGCGGTCTACTCAACAGAAGACCCCTTCAGCACGGGTCCTGAAAGAATCTCAGGAAGCGGTGTCGACCCCATTCCCCTGGGCTTCTACGACGATGACGACACCCCAGAACCGACGGGTGTGCTGATTCCCATGGGGATCGACGGGGATCAGGGTAATCGTCTTCAGCGAGAAAACTTAACCACATCGCCCAGTCAACAGCCCCTCGATGCCCCCCCCGCTAGCGAGCGAGCGCCAGAGCAATGGGACAACCCAGACTATACCGATTCATCACAAACCGATTCGGCCCAGGGCAATCCAAACCCAGTAGAGCAGCAAGCCCAATCCCTAGACTGGCAAGGCCTCGCCGAGCTACGGGTGGAACTGATGCGCTATGCCAACCCCCTACGGGTCAAAATTCTGCTGTTTTCGACCTTGTATTATCCCTTCGACCTCAACTCCAGCGGAGACTGGTCAAAGCTCCAAACCGAAACCCTCGGGGATTTAACGCTGCGGTTAATGGAACAATTCACAAGCCACGACAGCCTCGATGAACAGCTCCAACTCATGGCCTGCCAACTCATGCCCAGCGATGAATATGGCAATGCCGCCGGAGCGATCGCCCGCGCCCTCCGCCCCTTCTATCCCTGACCCTCCACATCTGGGCATTCCCCCCTCAACAATCATCCCCCGCCTGAGCATCCACGAGACACCTCAGAGTTCCCAGCCCAGGATCGGTTGACCCCATGCCCTCTGGACCGACCATCTATTCCTCGCCAAAACCCGTCCCAAGCTCGCTCAAACTCCCTTCCCCATCCCTGTACCTAATGGACAGCAAGCAACTCCTCCAGCAATATGCCACTGGCAAAACCAACTTCCAGAGCATCCGTATTCGTAGTGCAGACCTGCTGGAGGCTGACCTCATCGGCGTCAACCTTGCCAAAGCGGAACTCAGTAGCGGCAACTTTATGATGGCCTATCTCACCCGTGTGGATTTCAGCGAAGCCAACCTGAGCAACAGCCGTTTCAGCGGAGCCAACCTCAACCAATCCAAACTCGTCAGCGCCCGTCTCAATAACGCCGATCTCCATGGCAGTAGTCTCCAGGGAGCTGACCTGCGCAGCGCCCAGCTCACCCTGGCAAACCTGCTAGATGCAAACCTCATGGACTGCGACCTCCGCAATGCCAACCTCAGCGGAGCCAACCTCAGCGGGGCCTGCCTACGCGGGGCCAACCTACGAGAAGAAGGCAGCAATCGCAGCAGCAATCTACGCGGGGCCAACCTCCACCAGACGGATCTACGGGGGGCCAATTTATCCGGTGCGGACCTGGCCCGTGTAGATCTCAGCCAGGCAGACCTAGCCGATGCCACCCTGAGGGGAGCAGATCTGCGCGGTGCAAACCTGCGCGGTTCAAACCTGACTGGAGCGATACTCTCCGAGGCAGACCTGAGCGAAGCCATCCTAGATAACGCTAGCCTAGTCAACGCCCGCCTGGACCGCGCCAAGCTCATTGGTGCCCAGGCCAACAACAGCGACTTCACCTCCGTCACCCTGGCAGATGCCAACCTTAAGCATGGCAGCTTCATTGGGGCAGTAATGGTAGATGCCAAGCTGGCTCGCTGCGATGCCAGCCGTGCAGATTTGACCGGTGTGAATCTTCAACGCGGCATCCTCTCCGAGGGCTACTTTGCCCGCACAAACCTATCCCAAACGAACCTCACTGAGGCAATTCTAATTCGCGCAGAAATCAGCAGTGCCAATCTCAACGGTGCGGATCTAGCTGGAGCCACCATGCCCGATGGCAGCACCTATCGGCGATAGTCCAGCTCGATGCTTCGGCTCAATCTAGAATCGACATAGGAGAATCACAGCCCCCTAGGCCGCAGGATTCGGATATCCATCATCAACTAAGCTCAGATCAAGGCGATCGCGAATGATCTCCTCCATGCCCCAGTAAATGGCGCATTCCACATATTCGCGAAAGGTAATGGCATCTTGGGCAGCAGAACCAGGCTGGGTTTCATCCACCCGTAACAGCTCCGACGGTAGCTCCCACTGAACCCGCTTCAGAACGTAGTCAACCAAGTAACGACGCACCACAGGGCGGGACAGAGCTTCGCCATAGAGAGGCGAGGGGCAACTGGAGACAAACTCATTAATGATCTCTCCCAGCGTCATGCGATCCTGGGCACGAGCACTATCACTAACATTATCCCTAGACGTCGATTCCATCATGACTTCCGCGTACCTCTCGAAATTTGTGACACCAAAGTTCCAGAAAGCCGATACTGGCTAACATCCACCACAGGCATTTCTTGATAACAATGGGAGCAGAACCAGATAGACCCCTTAGCACTCACACGGTGCAGAAGCTCATAGGAGCAGCAGGGGCAAGCAGGATATCCAGACATATAAACTTTCTCCCCAATCACATCTCGTTTTGTTCTTAACTGAACTATAAAGAAACAATGTGAAGATCCTGTGATGGTTCTGTCAGCCATAGTGCTGAACCGACTATCCCTCTAAAACTCACCTGAGTTTACTCAATCCCAAACAAACGATTCAGCAGCAACCATTCCCCCTGGGAGCAGTTCTCCCAGAGAATCTGTCGGACCATAGCCTCTAGATGTAATTGCAACTGACTGGAGTCCGACTGTTGCTCAAAACGAAACTCTCGCCCCACAACACAGCCCTTCTGCGCCAAGGCGTTCACCACGAAGTTGTAAGCCCACTGCTCCAGTCGCAGCTCTGGCTCTAGCTGAGCAGCATGGGCAACGACCCAGTTAAAAGCTTCTGGACGTTCCTCCGCGCAGTAGCAAACAGCCTGAACCAAAACAGTCTCAATCGCCTTCGGTCCGGGCATATTTAGCAAAAATTGCTTCAGCGCCTGCAGTGCAGCTACATCTTGCTTCTCCAATATCGAGATCGTCATTTCTCGCTCAAAGCGAAACGGAGCTTGTGACTTGCCCTCTACCAAAAATTTGCCCTAAGAAACACAACAATCCTCAGCCTAGAAAAAGATTGTGAGGATTTTGTGATCCCAACCGCACTGACATATACGCCTAGATTCAGTAGGCCAGCCAGGAAAGCCATTCGGACCAAGGCGGCGGTACCTGAGCACCTAGGGCAGGAGCCATCCCAACAATTCACAAATCTGCGGAACTAGCTTTTGCACTTCAAAGGGCTTCGTAATTAACCCCACACAGCCCAAATCTAATAATCGCTTTTGCTCACTGGAGCGAGCCTTCGCCGTGAGAAAAATCGTCGCAATGGCAGAGGTCTCAGGCTGAGCCTGGAGCTGCTTCAAGGTCTCCATACCATCCTGGCCTGGCATCATCACATCCAGCAAGATCCCGTCGGGCTGAGCCGAACGAGCCAGTTCCACCCCCGCTGGCCCAGAATCTGCCTTGAGGACTTCCCATCCAGCTAAAGCCTCCAGCGAAATGGCAACGATGTCGCGAATGCCATCATCGTCATCAATAATCAAGATTCGTTTTGTCATTATCCTCTAACCTCTATTGATTGACCCCATTCCCATGCTCAGAGCAGTCTCTAAGCATGGGATTTCTATTCCGACCTGAGTTCGACTCGACAGACACAGAAACAACCTCATCCCCTAAGCCTTTCTCCAACGAGAGAAGGGAGCCGAACGCAAAATCACAAGGCTTTTAGAGATTTTGACGTTCCTTTTTCCCCAAGGACTAGGGGCTCTCCTGTTGAGCTCAACCCAGGTGAGGACAGCCCAAGAATTATCGAACTCACGTTATACCTGGAATGCTCCCCTGGCCAATCGTCCAACAGTCCTAATCCCCACGCTCTGCTGGTTTCTGGGCAGTTTTTAGGCTGTTCTTGGAGCATTTCTGGGCCTAGGTAGAGCTTGGTGGGGATCTCTGGCCCTCCAGCATTTTGCCTTTTCCCTCAGGCTGCGACGGCAAAACAAAATAAAAGTGACTCCCTTGGCCCAAAGTACTGTTCACCCAAATCTGCCCGCCATGTTGCTGGACAATGCTGCGACAAATGGCCAATCCCAATCCCGTGCCGCCACGCCGACGGGAATCCGAGGCATCCACTTGGTGAAAGCGCTCAAAGATACTGCCCAGCTTATCTAGGGGAATCCCCCGACCTTGGTCACTCACCTTAAACAACACCATCATTTGCCCCGGAACCGTGGGGGAAGCTGCCGCTTCCACGGTAAGGCTCACTTGGCCATCCGCTTCCGAGAACTTGATGGCGTTATCTAGTAAATTAGTCAGCACCTGAATGATGCGATCGCCATCAGCCCACAACTCTAGACCAGGATCCTCCACAACCAACTGAATTTGAGAGCGCTCTAGGAGCATTTGCATCAGCTCCTGGGCTCGGGCCGTGACCTCAGTACTGCACAGGACATTCTGATTCAGGTTGATCTTGCCCGACTCCAAGCGCTCTAGCTGAAGGATGTCATTGACGAGGCGCACCAGCCTCTGGGAATTTTCGGCGGCGATCGCCAATACCTGACGGCCCCGCTCCGACTCCAGCGGCACCACCTCAGAATCCAACAGTTCCAGAGCACCATGAATGGAGGTGAGTGGTGTACGCAACTCATGACTCACCACGGAAATAAACTCATCCTTCATCCGGGAGACAGCATAGCGTTCAGTGATATCTTCACCAATGCTGAGGCTGCCCTGGACCTGACCAGCAGCATCGTGCAGCAGCGTGTTATTCCAGGCCACGACGATCTCCTCGCCCGAGTCCGTCAAAATAACCGTGGGGAAATAGGAATGGAAGCCCTCATCCAGGAACTCCTGAAAAATCTGCCGAGTTTGGGAGAGCTGGTGGCGGGGCACAAAGGTCTCAAACCAATTGCAGCCAATCACAGCCTCAGCTTCATAGCCTGTCAGGGTCAGGAAATGGGGATTGACATAGTTCACTCGGCCATCCACACCGATATCCACAACCAACAAGCGCACGGTATCAATGAAATTGCGCCACCGTCCCTCGGAGGCTGCCAGGGTCGCTGTACGCTCTAAGACCCGACTCTCCAAAACCTGGTTGAGCTGCTGCAATTCTATTTCTGCGGCCTGGTGAGCCGCCTGGGCTCGCCGCCGCTCCTCAATTTCCTCTCGGAGTTGATTATTGGTGCGATCTAAGATTGCAGTCCGCTCCTGCACCCGCAGTTCAAGAGTTTCATTCACCTGGTTCAAGGCCTGATCGGCTGAAAGGCTGCGATCCTTGGTCTGCCCCACCACCACTGCCACGATGGCCGTGGCAAGCCCATAAATCGCCAGGTATAGCGGCCAATCCGTCCGCCCCGTGGCTCCATCCAACACCAGCGTAACCAAGAGATATAGCCAGAGGGCGAGGGTGGCCATCACCCCTGCCTGCAATCCTCCTCCACTGGCTGCTAGCACCAGCCCGACAAACAGCACCAGCATTTGGCTAGCAGCCGATAGCCCCCCCTGACGCAGCCCCTCCGCCAGAAAAATCATGCCCACCATAACGCTGGCACTGGCATAGCGAGACAGGGCTAGGCTAGAAAATGGCTCCCGCAGACTCTGCCACAGCCGCTTTCTAGCGTCCGCACCAAACCCAAGCTGAGACAAGCCGGCCTCAGTCACTGAGGCAGCGGGCGAAGGAGTCAAATCCACCATGCGATCGCGAATATCCCGCACAATCCCTTCCACCGCCACCAATTCTCCCGCTTCATTCCGCAGGGGCGTACAACGCTGCTCAACCCACAACACGTGGCCTGCCTTATGGAGGCAGCGCCACACGATCAACCGGGGCTGGGGCTCCACATCATCATCGGCACTCTGGAGCTGAGGCGAAAGTTGCTGACGAAACTGCTTCAAGTCTTCGCGATGCACCAGAGAAAACAGCAACTCCGGCGAGGCATAAAATTCTCCAGGGGTGTAGCCCGTCAAGGTCGTAATGGCTGGGTTAATGTATTCCACCTGGGCTTCAGGCTGCCACACATAGCGATAGATCACATCCTGGGCCTGTTCCGCCAGGCGACGAAAGCGCGCCTCACTCTCCTCCAAATTGGCCTCAGCCAGGCGACGTTCGACCAGCTCAGCCTGGGTGCGCTGGAGCAACAAAGCCTGCTGAATGGCGATCGCCATCTGGTCCGACAATTGCTTCAGTAACTGAACATCTTCCTCAGACCAAACACGAGGCTTCTGACAATGGTGGGCGATCAACAGCCCCCACAGGGGTTCAGCGCAATCGCCCAAGAGAATCGGCACCACCAGATTGGCCCGCACCTGAAACTCCCCTAGGAATTCCACATAACAATCTCGAAGGCCCGCCTGCTGAACATCTGCGGTGGCCTGGAGCCGTCCCTCCCGATAGGGCTTCAACCAACTCTGCTCAAAACAAGGGTCCTTTATGACACGGCTCAAAATCGAAAGCTCAGCGCTCGCCACCGATTCCACCGCAATGACACCACTCC
The DNA here is from genome assembly GCA_938021205.1 of uncultured Pseudanabaenaceae cyanobacterium. GTDB lineage: Bacteria > Cyanobacteriota > Cyanobacteriia > PCC-9006 > JAAUQQ01 > JAAUQQ01. The sequence goes on along the minus strand of CALIGI010000082.1, from coordinate 39,009 downwards.
AGTCGGGATAGAAACGATAGATCAGCACGCGATCGCAGCCCAACAACTGGCGCACCTCCGCCACCGCCGTCTCCAAAATGTCCTCTAAATTCAAGGACTGGCGGATCTTTAAGGCGATATTCGCAAATATTTGATTGGGTTCATTGAGAGCCATAGACACCCTAGGATTTTACGGGGACGGGCCAAAGCCAAAGCGAAAATAGCGCATCAATCATCAAAACCAGAGCCCAAAAATCAGCAGTAATGGCAACGGCAGGTCTCACAAGGTGAGCCCACAGGCTCGTACCATCCACTGCTCTCCCGACCCATCTCAAAAGCCCTTTTTCCTGGGACTCCCAAAACTGCCATTGAATTCATCACCCGTCTTCAACATCGACCCTCCTCCTAAAATCATCATGACAGCAGCACCTGAGGTTGACCCAATGCAGACTGCTCCAAACAATTCCTGACCCTAGCCACCAGCATCTCCCCCGTCACTGGCTTGCTCAAGAAATCACTGGCCCCCGCTGCAAAAAGCTGCTCCAGCAAGGGGCCATCCCGCCGAGAAGAGAGGAACAAGATCGGTAATCGGCACCATTGAGGGTCCTGACGGACCACTCGGCAGAGGTCTAAACCATTGACCCCAGGCATCTCCACATCCAACAGCAACAGGTCCGGCTGGGTTTTCTGGAGCACCTGCCAAAACTGCTCAGGCTGGCTCAGCAGCGTCACCTCCACCCCCCAGGGCTGCAACATCCCTTCCAACAGATTCAATAGCGGAGCATCATCATCCACTGCCAGCAGCTTAGCCGCCCCCAACTGTTTTTGGCGTAGCCGCTGCAACTGAGCCGCGACTGCTTCCATGATTGCCTCACTGCCAGCAAGGCGATCCACACAGCAACTGCTACCGCCTTGGACTGCCTTGACTCGCTGGGGCAAAGAATCTCCTTCAATCAAGGCAATCCAAGGCAATCCTCCTAAACGCTCTAAAGCAACACTCTGGACTGTCGCCAAATCCCAGATCACCACCTGGGGTGGAGCTCCCCCCCCTGCGGAGAGGCCATCTTCCCGAGGGAGCAAGCAACGCTCCAAAGAATCCTCCAATGATAGGAAATCTAGGGTAATACCTGAGCTGACCGCGATCGCCGTCAAGCGCTCTACTAGGGCAGCATCAGTCGTGGCCAACCAACATTGGCCTAAAGGCTCTGGGGGGCTTGGAGGATCCGGTGCCAAAGGCTCTAGCTGCAAGGTGACAGCAGCTTCCAGCGCCTGACGCAACTGGAGTAAGAGAGGCTGTAGTACTCCACCTGCAGGAGGTACAGCACCTGAGTCATCGCTACTTTTGCTACCCTCATCCAGGGCAGGCTCAACTAAGTCCTGGAGCTGGGCAGCCACCGCCGCCGCCCCATGAAGCCCAAAGCTACCCAGCCCCCCCTTAAGACTATGGGCCTGACGGCGCATTTGCTGCCAATCCTCTGGAGTCAAGAACAGGGAGGATGTCGTAGACTGCTGCTGCAAACGCTCCACCATGCCATCCAAGGCCGTCACTTGCTCTAAATAGGTTTTTCTGGCTCGCTGCCATACCCGCTCAAGCTGCTGCTGAAAAGGCTCCGGAGTAGGCTGTCCCGCTGGAGACTCCGCCGCAAGATCCGTTGAACCAGATTGCTCTGCCCCAGCAAAAGGCTCCTCCGCCTGGGATGGAGCCCCCCGCAAACGATAGCCCAGGCCATACACCGTCTCCACAGGGTCTCCAACTCCCGCCTGCTTAAGCTTGCGGCGGAGTCCTTTGATATGGGCTCGCACTGCATTTTCCGATGGAGCCTCCTCGGAATCCCACAGGCGATCCAATAATGCTCCCGCATTGAAAATGCGATGGGGATTACGCAGCAACAATTCCAACAGGCTATATTCCTTAGCCGTGAGAGCCAGCACTTTTGGCCCCGTTCCCACTGAAGTTGCCCCGGACAGATTCGGCTGAACTTGGCACACCACCTCGCAACTGCTGGGGTCCAACTCTAAAGTCCCCCAGACCAATAGGGGAGACAGGGAATCCTGGCCCCGACGCAATAGGGCACGCACTCGCGCCAACAACTCAGCCCAATCAAAAGGCTTAACTAAATAATCATCAGCCCCCGCATCCAATCCTTGAACCTTAATGGACTGGGCTTCATTCGCCGTCATCAATAAAACCGGCGTAAGATCGCCCTTGGCCCGCAACTCTCGACAAAAGCAAAGTCCATCTGCCTTACCGGGCAAGATCAAATCCAGCAGAATTAAATCATACTCATAGGCATCCAACCAATCCCACCCAGATTGGGCATCAGTCACCCGATCCACTTGGTAATGCTGTTCTTCTAGAGCAGCTTCAACTAAAGCAGAAAAGGCTTCATCATCCTCGACTACCAGAATCTTCATAGGAGCCAAATTATTTAGCTTGTTTTAAGTATCCGTCTAGAAATCTCACAAACCCACTACGAAACATGAAGTTAAATGTAGTTTTAAGAATGTAACCGCATTGCCGTGACTCTACCTTGGCTCAATAAAGCCGGGTCATCCCCAGCCCCTAGCGAGTTTGGTACCAGTCTCTCCGGTCCCATGAAATTTCGATGGTCTGCATTTAGATTGGCCTATTCACAAGATCTTCACATTGCGTGAGGTTCAATAGGTAAGAGACAAATCAACTGTTTAAATCTTGTTGGCCAAACCTCCTTTTGAGGATTATAAAACGGCTAACTTACTGACTGTTTGTTGTATAAATCCCACTAGCCATCCCAACTTTTATCGTTGGACTATATAGGCTATTGAATATAAAGAAAGGGCCAGTCTAATTCCTTAGACTGGCCCTTTCTTTTGTGAGTGTAGAGATCTCTAAACTCGCATAGGTTTGACAGCCTCCAAGCCTATGATCCAGCCTCACTAGCTCTATCGTGAACGTCAACATTTGATCAAGAGGTCCCCACCGTGACTAGGACGTCACAAGAAGCTCACTCACATTGTCTGACTTTAATGGGCTCATGTAATTCCAGATGTTGCTTTCTTCAGAACAGCTCACCGGGCCTCAACTACCGAGCCAAATGCCCATAGGCTTGGCCAATCAGTTCTTTTTCTTGGCGGGTGTATTCCAGAGCGTTGTCGGTTCTCGCCAAGATGGTGCCAACCACAATAGCAAGCCTTTGGGGGCAGCCCCGAGCAACTAACGTGCGAGCGTAGGATGCTGCTGCGGTGGGCTCTTGATCAATGTTCATGGGGCTCTACTCAGCAAATTTAGTTTTAGAGAATGTTTGGGGAAGCTAGCCAAACTGCACAATCACTGCGAGAAGTCGTCGCTCTCTCCCCAAGGGTGCTTAGACTCCGTATTCAACTGACTGACCCTAGGAGCAAAGACGCTTTTCAAATATCCACTGAAGGGATTTGGCAGGGGGTAGAGTCGCTAAATTCACCAAGCCCAGAGAACTGCGAACAGATTCTACGCAGGTTTTAGTTGGTTCAGCCTCAACTCCTTGGCATTGGCAACGTTAGGAAGCGGTAGACCAGAGAGAGAACGGGTTAAAGGTTAGCCCCCAGATCCGATCGCGAGGCTGTTGTGGCTCTCACTCAGGGATAGGTCGAGGCGATCGCGAATAATCTCCTCCATGCCCCAGTAGATCGCGCATTCAACATATTGGCGAAAGGCGACAACATCCTGCCGTGCCATCTCTGGCTGGGTCTCATCCACCCGCAGTAGCCCCGGAGGCAGCTCCCACTGGATGCGCTGCAAAACATAGTTAATTAAATAGCGACGCACCACCGGACGAGCCAAGATATCCCCATAGATGGGGGTGGGGCAACTACTGACAAATTCATCAACGATCTGACCGAGCGTAGTCGGCTGCCGGGTGAGATCGCAGGGGCGTAATTCCATCATGCTTTTCGTGATGCTCCAATAGCAGAGATCTTCAAGCCATCGGATAGGCTCCATACAGGTATTTCTTGATAGCTATGGGAACAGAACCAAGCCGTTCCTCGATCGCTCACATGGCGAAGGAGTTCATAGGAGCAGCAAGGGCAATCAGGATAACCAGACATGGCTCTTGCTCTCAAATTCTCTTTGGTTATGGGTCCACCTTAAAGAACCAATGTGAAGATCTTGTGATGGCACCCCCGAGATTAGGGATATCTATATCTCCAGGCCTCCTTTGCGATTGATTACCGTGATTAGCACCATAGAAATTTTCGTGATGCTACTCCTCCTCAATTCGGATAAGCCCCCTAGCCAGACCTAGACCAAAATCCGATAATCAGAATAAGGATTTTGGCTCTTAGCGTGGCTGTCATGACGGAAGACATTTCCCAGAACACAATGAACTCCGAGCCCTCATCATCTAAGGAGCTCACCGAACCTAGCCCCCATGCCAGTCTCAATGCCGGTCCAAATTCTGGTCCAAATTCCGGTCAACCACCCGCCACCTGGCAAAAACTCAGCAAATTCATCGTCAAGGCAATCCCTCCCCTGGGCGCAATCCCAACAGCGCTCAAGAAACGCCTCCCTATCAAACAGGCTCAGGAAGTTGCCCAACAGGTCGGCAGTACTGCGCAAAAAGTGAGTGGCAGTGCCAGTGGTTGGTTCAACGACTATCTCAATGTCAGTGAAGCCAGAGTCGCCGAGATTCTAGCCGCTGTCCGCACCGAGCTACCCACCACCGAAGCCCTACTCATCGGCAAGCCCCAAACCGGCAAAAGTTCCATTGTGCGAGGCCTCACAGGAGTTTCTGCCGAAATTATCGGCCAGGGCTACCGACCCCATACCCAGCACACCCAACGCTACGCCTACCCCTCAGACGAGCTGCCCCTGCTGATCTTCACCGATACCGTGGGCTTGGGTGATGCCAGCCAGTCCACCGAGGACATCCTCGGGGAACTGACAACGGAATTAGAAGGCGAAGGTCAAGGCGCAAGAATTCTGATTCTGACGGTTAAGATCAACGACTTCGCCACGGATAGCCTACGAGCAATCGCCCAAACCCTCCGGGCAACCTACCCCGCCATTCCCATCTTCCTAGCCGTCACCTGCCTCCACGAACTTTACCCCAGTCCCCGGGACGATCACCCTGCCTATCCGCCAACCTTTGAAGCAGTCACCCGTGCATTCGCAGCCATCCAACAAGACTTTGCCGGGCTCTACGACCAGGCACTACTGCTGGACTTCACTCTAGAAGAGGACGAATACACTCCAGCTTTGTATGGACTAGAGCAATTGCGCGATCGCCTCGCAGCGCTACTCCCCGAAGCCGAATCCCGTGCCCTAGAGCAGTTGCTAAACGAACAGACTGATGTCAATGAGCAACTGGGTAGCCTCTATCGCAACGTAGGCCGCCGCTACATATCAGCTTTCTCGATCATGGCCGCCACCGCCGCCGCCGTGCCTTTGCCCTTCGCCACCATGCCAGTGCTCACAGCCCTCCAGGTTTCCATGGTGGGATTACTCGGCAAACTCTACGGCCAAACCCTTAGCCCATCCCAGGCGGGCGGGGTGGTTAGCAGTATTGCCGGAGGATTCCTGGCCCAGGTGATCGGGCGGGAGCTGGTCAAGTTTATCCCGGTTTTCGGCAGTGTTGTAGCAGCATCCTGGGCTGCGGCCTATACCTGGGCCTTGGGTGAGAGCGCCTGCGTTTATTTCGGCGATCTCATGGGCGGTAAAACGCCGGACCCCGAGAAGATTCAGGGGGTGATGCGCTCGGCCTTTGATGAGGCGAAGGAGCGGTTTAAGCAGTCGTAAGACAAAATCGGCTCCCAGCCAAAGCCAGGAACCGATCGCCCTAAGCAGTCAAAGCTGACGACTTAGGCAGGGACATAAGTTGCAACTACATCATCATGCGCAGGAAGGACTGAACCAAGGGGCTCTCGCCGCCGTTGTTCATGGCAATCTGCATATACTTATTAGCAACTTCGCTATTATTTGAGCGGGATGCCATGTAAGCATACCAAGCGGGGAAAAGTCCAGACTCTGGAAGACCCGAAATGGCACGTTCCGCATTCTTTTGGACTTCATCCCAAACATCAGGCTTCTGGAGATGCTCAGCCATAATTTCATTGGTGCTGCCAATCATGAAATGGATCATAGGAATTAGCATCGGAACTGCGCTATTTGCAGGCGCAGAGGCTGCAACGGGTCGTAGGTATTCCAGCGCACGCGCCCCGGAGCGGTCCAGAATTAGTAAATACTGTGCCTTCTCTTGCACAACTTCGTAGCTACTGGGCATTGCCGCTTTCGCTGCTTTGAACGTAGTCTCGAAGTAATTGGGCTCAAAAAAGGCGAACTCGTCTGCCTGCTCCACTGCTCCTTCTGTCTCTTCTTGGCCTAAACCAATAATCTTTGCCATTCGCAGTTTGGCAAGATGCGCCAAGCGATTTCCAGACTCTAGCTCCAAGGCAACCTCAGCATCCATGAGGCTAACCGTCAGTGGCTGAACGGAAATCTCAGGAACCAGGCTCTCACGGGAGTCATCGGGACGCACCAGAAAGAGACGAGTCCAGGTGATGGAAGCCTGATTGGAGTAAGCGCGAACAGCATAGGCCATGGCATTCTCAGGCTCAGCCTCAACCCACTTGTTGAGCTGGGTCATCAACTTGGGAGAAGCCACAACGCCAGGGCCATTAAAAACATTTACTAACACAGCATCCGCGTACATCATGCCGTTGCTGGTGCGGCGATTGCTGCTCACGCTGCTGCGCAGCAGCGTATTGACCTTCTTAAATTCCCCTTTATACAGCCATTCACGAACCTGGCGAGCATCTGCTTCAAAGGTCCCAGCTTTAGCCGCATCGTTAACCGGAGAAGTAGTCAAGATGTCGTAACGGGCCTCATCCGCTGACAGATAGTTTTTGGATGCGGCAGCCTGGCTATTCTTATAGCTGGCCAACTTAGTACGGGCCTCACCGTACTCAGCCGCATCCTCACCCACCGCTTCAAGGTTATTAATCGCCTGCTGCCAGTCCCCATCCACCTGGGTCCATTCCGCACGGGTCACAGCGGTCTTGGCGTTGTTCTGGGCGCGGGCACTGGCTTCCTCAGCAGCTTTGACGTAGCCAGCCTGGGAAATCACCTCAGGGATTTCCTCTACCGCTTCTACCCCAGTGGTAGCAGCTTGAGCTTCTTCAATCGTTTCGGTCAGCGCCCCCTCAAGGGACTCCGACGCCTTACTGGAAGACAGGTTGGAGATTTGGGAACAGCCCGTACCGCTAACCAGCAGCAAACAGGAAAGGGCAGCGAGGGAGATAGACCGGGAGGACATAGCGTAAATACCGGATAAAAAAGCCGTTGTAGAACTTGTGTAGAAGGACCTCAACACACCTAGAAAAGGCGGTGTCTGAAACAGCATGGGGCAATGCTTCTACAGGAGGAACCTGAGCCAATGTTTCGCTGTCCGCCACCGCTCCCAAGCAGAAAAATCAACTGCAACTGGCAAAGTTGTAATGGCGGTTAGAGACTTTTTTGCATAAGGGGCTGAGCTGTCGCAAGGATGCCTATCCGAGTCAAAATCCACACAAAACGCAATATGAATCTCGGGCGAAGAGTCTCCATTCCAACGCTTGGCTACTTAGATAAAACGTCCCTTAGGTGAACTGGCCTTATTTGCAGGTTGCCCAAGGGAAATAAGGAAAAAACGCTCTGGTGAAGGATTAAATCCTTTTCTTCAAAAACTTGCCCTGAGATGATTTTGGCAATTTTTATTTTTTCTCAAAGATTTAGTAATAAGCCCCTAGTCCATTCCGGTTTTCGACCGGGCAGAGATTAGCCACGCCTGCTAGACTCAACGTAGATAGAGCAAGGGATTGCTGCTGAGTAGACTGCCAATTGACAGTTCTCTTTTGTCGCATTACCCAGCCTTCATTCCTGAACCGTCCCGCGCATTAACCTTCTCAACTTCATGGCAGACAACAACGAACAGTATCCCGTCCAAAAAACCGAGGCGGAATGGCAAGCGGAATTGTCTCCCGAAGCCTTCCGTGTGTTGCGCAAGCATGGCACCGAGCGCGCCTTCAGCAGCCCCCTCGATAAAACTTATGAGCCTGGCACTTACTACTGTGCAGGCTGTGACCAAAAGCTGTTTGATGCAGAAACAAAGTTCAACAGTCGTACGGGCTGGCCTAGCTTCTACGACCCGCTTCAGGGTGCAGTGGGGACCACGAGCGATCGCACCCTCTTCATGGTCCGCACCGAAGTCCATTGCAGCAACTGCGGTGGTCACCTCGGCCATGTCTTCCCAGACGGTCCCAAGCCTACGGGGCAGCGCTACTGCATGAATGGCGTCTCCCTACGCTTTGAGCCTGCTAGCGGCAGCTAATCAAGCCACAACGGAATGGAGATGCGCCCAATACTGGACCTGTCGCTAATCACAGCCGTAGCTCATCCCAAGAGATAGGCGTCATCTAATCTGAGCCCACCACATCAACCTGCGGTGGGCTTTTTGGTCCAGATATCCGCGATCAAGAGTACTCATATTGAGAGGGCATCAAGGCCCCAAGCTCCCAGGTACAAAAACTCCCAGGTACAAAAAATTTGCTCGTGACGATGGGGAAAAAGTTTGAGAAGATCGAAATTTAGGTTATATCGCCGCAAGCTAGCCCGACGACGACTAGTCCGTTCCTATTGCTACATCTGTGACCTATTTGGTTTAGATCCCATAGGAACCCTCCAAACTCAGGCACCTCAAGGCGACTTCACAGCAGGTCTCAACCGATGACGCGATCGCTTCGAAAGCTGACCCAGAAATCGCTGCATCAGCTTCTCTCTTCCCATTTATCCAACTCCCTCGCACTCCAAAGTCAGGAGAAAGATCAGGAGAATTTCGCATTGACAAAATTTCTGAGCCTAGCCCCCAGGAAAGCGCTAGGAAAATTCCTAGGAGCGAGTCTTGCCAGCTTAGCCCTGGCCATACCTTGCCCTAGCCTGGCCGCCGAAGCCATCAACATCACCCTCAAGTCCATCTCCTTTGACATAACCCTGGCCGACTTGGAACTGCTCGCCAATGAAGGCAAGGTTTCTGCCAACCTAGGCTTTGTCAAAGCTGCCAGCAAACCTGGCCAAATCGAATCTCTGCGCGCCCTTCTCCAGACCAGCTTCGACTTTAATCCCACCGCCCTATCTCAATTTTTGGCCTTACCTGAAGGGGATGTTTTACTAGCCCGCCTAGGCAGCTTAATCATCGAGAATGACTCAATCGCAGGGGCTACCCCTCGCAGTAGCACCGAACTACTTCAAGAAACGATTCTCGCAGCCTCGGTCCATCCCGATGGCATCAGCTTGCTCAACATCGTGCGGCAATATCCCAGGAAGCGTCTTACCCTGGATGTCTCCCAAGCGCTGGAACTCATCAGCGAAAACTCTGACTTCTACATCCGCCGCCCTGAGGTCATTCGAGCAATCCAGGAACAGGCCAATCGCGATCGCCTCCCCACAGCCCGCCGCTTCGAGAACCTCACCCAGCCCGGCCCCCTCACCTGGCGCAGGCAGCCCCTCACCTTTCGCACACCGAGTCGTCCTAGCTTTTCCTTAGCAGACCTCTACATCCCCAAACGACCCATCTCCCCGCTCTCCATCAATGGTGAAACAGCGGCTCCTAAAACTCCCATCATCGTGCTTTCCCACGGACTAGGCTCCAACCGTCGCACCTTCGCTTACCTCGCCGAGCATTGGACCTCCTACGGCTATGCAGTCCTAGTCCTTGAGCACAACGAGACCAGTACCGATCGCTTCAGCCGCTTCCTCAGCGGCCTGGCAGCTCCCCCCAGTGCCAGGGAACTCTTGCGGCGTCCCCAAGATATCACCGCAGCCCTAGACCATCTCACCCAACGGGCTCAAACAAACCCTGCCCTAGCCAATCTCGATTTAGAAGCAGTCGGCGTAGCAGGTCAATCCCTCGGAGGCTACACCGCCCTCGCTGCAGGGGGAGCACAAATCAATCGACCACAACTTAACCGCTACTGTCCCGAAGAAGTGAGCCGATTTAGCCTCAACATCTCCATCCCCCTTCAATGCCGCATCCTGGACCTCCCCCAAGACATATCCCTGGAAACGAGGGATAAGCGCGTCACAGCCGTCTTGGCAATCAACCCCCTCACCAGCCAGATTTTTGGCCGCGCTGGCCTAGAACCCTTGAATATTCCCGTGATGCTCGTGGCAGGTACCCATGACTACGTGGCTCCAGCCTTACCCGAACAGCTTCAGCCCTTTCAATGGCTGAAAACCCCCAATAAATATCTACTCCTCGTCAATAACGGGACCCACTTCACGTTCATTGGAGATGACGGCAGCAGTGAAGTTGTCGCCCTGCCCGAAAGTCTTTTAGGTCCCAACAACAAGCTCGCCCAGCCAGGGCTCAAAGCCATGGGATTGGCCTTTTTCAATCGCCACCTGCGAGGCGAAGCGCAATACAGTGACTATCTCAATCAGAATTATGCGGACAGTTTGACGCGATCGCCCGTGGACTATAGCCTGGTGCAAACTCTACCTGAATCACTATCCCAAGACTCTAATGCCCAAGTCCGAGAAAAGAATGGAATGGCCCTCAAGCCTTGAGTAACTGAGAAACAACAAGCACAAGAACAAAAAAGCCAGGCAGGAGAATTCTCCTGCCTGGCTTTTTACAAACCTTGAGCAAGCCGTCGCTTAACGGCGGTTCATCCTCACCAAAATGCTCAGAATGTAATAGAACAACAACGCAACAGAACCAAATAACTTCAGTGCAGCCGCTACATGCTGATTGACAGCGTAGTGGCGCATGACATTCGAGGTGTCGTACAAGATAGCGACCGCAGAAAAAAGCACCATCCCCAACGAGAACAGTAGACCCAATTGAAATCCAAAGATAACGCTACAAACGATAAAACCGATCGACACAAAGCCACCAATTCGCAAGAAACCACCCAGAAACGAAAAATCCTTCTGAGTGGTAAAAGCGATTAGCGTGAGGCCAGCAAACAGGCATAGCGTGAGAATGACAGCCGTTGGCAATACCGAGCTATCCGCATAATTTGTGGCAACAAACAGTAACGGAATAAAGACTAACGAGTAAATCAATACGTATAGGCTTAGGCCAAGGTACTGCAAGCCCTCATTATTGGCCTGCCGAGCTAGACCCCCCGACAACCAGCCAATGAGCGTAAAGCCTCCCATAATAGCCAGCCATCCGATCCCACCGCTGGCAAAGATGAGATTTGCGAGAAGGTTAGCAATGCCGGTATTGAAAAAGATCACTTCCAGCAAGGTAAACGCCGCGATAGCACCAGCCAGGTGGATGTAAGTTTTGCGGATAAATTCAGCCCGTTCGGTAGGTTGAGACTGAGCTGCGGACAACATGGGCATTGCTTAAAATCTCCTAGGTAACCCTTTGTAGTTGCTAGCTTAGCCAATATCTACGGAAGCTGAATCCCATAACAGTCAAGACTTCACAAAGACTCATTCTAGCTCAGGAGTCCTGGAGAAGAGCAGACCTCAAGCGATCGCCCTAGTCTGGGGCATCAACTCAGTTTCACCATCACCCGGCAAAGCCAGAGACATGAAGTTCAAATAATTTGTCAGCAAGTCCAAGCTCAACACAGCCTGGCCACCGCAGGGTCGATAGCTGCGCAAGAAAGCCTGCCCAGCCTGGGTCAACTGAACATCCGCCACCGCTCGCTCCGTCACCTTAATGAACTCTCGCTGCTCCAGATTCTTCAACAACTCCTGGCGAACCGACTGGGGAACTTTCGCCGAAATTTGCTCCACCGCGATCGCTCCTTTTCGACAGGACTGCATCACCCGCCATTCATCCGGTGTCACGGGACGGGCTGCCATCTCCAGCCGAAAGAGCATCCGCCCTCGCTGGGTTATGGCAAAACGTTCAATTTGGCTGAGGTAGACGATCAGTGCATTAGCTTGTAGGGATTGAGCGATCGCCATCAGCTCACGCTTAGCCACTTTAGCGCTCGGTTTTAACTGCTCCAGAGGCGCACAATAATCAACCTGCCCCAGTAACTTCAGCAAAACCTTCAGCTCTGCGACGGAGAGGACAAGGGATGGATTAGGGCTGGGCTGCACAAAACTCATTGCGGCAAAAGTAGAACAAACAAACGCCTATCAATTGTTCCAAAGAGACGACTGCAAATGCAACGAGGCAGACCGATGCTGTCGCACAACGTCATGTTTTGACCGCCCTGCTCAGACCCTGGAGCACTTACAGATCGACAGTCACCAGTCCCAGCAGTGCATCCAGCGTATCGCCGATCTGCTGGCCTCCAGAAAACACCCCTAGCAAAACCTCACTGGTCTTACCCCAACAAATCGTTCCATCCGCTGCAATGCCAACGCAACTCAGATACCGCTGTCGCTGTTCGCATTCCGCCAAGAACTTTCAAAATAATTGTTGTAGAGACAACCCAACTATAAGCCGAACGACAATCCTGGCCGCCAAGCATTCATCAATGGGAGTACTTGGGCCAACTCAATCGGATGCTGAATTTGGCTCATATTGATAATGCCACTAAACCGCTGAGCCGAGCCATCCATGAACCCAGCACTCATACGAACTTGGCCATCGGCTTGGAGTACAGAGCCCGTGCCACTGTTGAAGAGGGGATTATCCTCAAGCCAACGGCAACCCTAGAGCGCAGCAGTCTGAGCATTACAGCCAGCGACAAGCTGAACATAAACCACCTCCACAATGCCATGGAGAGCTTGGCGTATAGTCGCTTGCACAGCCTAACGGTCTAATGTCATTCTCATTCCTAAGCCGCCCGCCGATCAATATCGAACGGCTCAGAGACCGGGGGGGCTAGGCCAAAACCTGCTTTGCCATAATTATCATCAGCCGTCACTTGACGATCGCCCTCATTAATACAGCCTGCTGCCGCTGCAAATCGGCAGACTCTAGCATAGAGGCGCTCCCGACTCCCGGTCGGGCCATAGTTAAAATAAACCTTGTCCTCACTATCAATGGACGCACCGCAGACCTGACAAGTTTGACAATTCGCGGGTAGAGACTTTGGGGTGGAAGACATGGCTCATATTCCGAACTCATATGCCGAGATTGTAACGAGCTAAAATTAGAGCCGTCGTGTTCCTTGCAACAGAAATAAACTCAGAACCTACGGAAGCGGTTTTGTACGGCTATTTCAAGTCTCAAAAAAATAAACTCGCGCCCTCAGTCATCCATCATCGGACTCCGCTTGGGCTGGACGTCTCCGGCAGCGATCGCTGCAATATTTCACTTCATCCCAACAGTCCGCCCATTTCTTGCGCCATTCAAAGGGGCGATCGCACACCACACAAACCTTACTCGGCAAATTCGACTTCGTCGGCTTCTTTTTCTTGTTCCTGCCGTGGGCCATGGCATTGAAATTTCACTCACCGTCTATGGCATTGTTCTATGGCATTGTAGCGACCCCATCAGCCAGCCCAGTCATACCAGCGGGACAATAAACATGACGAAAGCCAACTCCAGTCCCAGGTCGCCATCACCATAGGTAATAATCAACAAAGCGAGCATACTTGACCCCAATCCGCTCGACCCAACACCGAGCCAATGCCCATGCTGTCGAACGTAAAACTGTCCCTGAAGCGACTCGTCAAGCTGCGAAATTTCATTTTAGTCAGCCTAGTCGCACTGCTGCTCTCCGGCTGCGTCAACTATGACGTGGGCATTCATTTCGACAACCAGCATTCCGGGCAAATTACCCAAACCGTGAAGCTGGGTGATCGCCTTGCCGCCATCAACGGCATCAGCGCCCAGCAATGGCTCGACAGCCTGGACGAACGGGCACGCAAGCTCCAGGGCAACACCCAACGCATCTCCAATAGCGAACTCCAGGTGAACATCCCCTTCACCACCGACAAGGACTTTGTCAAAAAATTCAATCGCTTCTTTGAAGGTCAGCCCGCCGCCTCAGACTTAATCGACACTCCTAATGTCCGTGCCCAAGTGAGCTTGCAACAGGCCAATTGGCTCCTTCTCCTGCGCAATCACCTCACCCTAGACGTGGACTTGAGCAGTCTAGGCATCAGCTCAGAAGATGAAGGCATGTTGGTCAATCCTGGCAATCTGCTCAACCTGGACTTCCATGTCGATGCTCCCTGGGGAGCGAAGTACAAACTGCGGGGTCCCAATGCGATCGCCGGTGAAGCGCTGCCCAACGGCATGGTGTGGCACATGCTACCCGGTCAGCTCAACCACATCGAAGGGTACTTCTGGATGCCTAGCCCCTTAGGTCTCTACAGTCTTGGCATCATTGGTCTAGTCGTAGGGACGACCTATCTCAAGAAGTGGAAAGACCAAAAAGCTGTCAATACAGCCGCTGCCATGGCGACTTCAACTTCAACCTCAGCAACTGCCTCGGATAGCAACCACGGTGCATCTGCCGAAACGAGCGAGGAGACCGCCACTGCAGATGCAATAGGAGATGCCACAGACTAAACCGCGATCGCCCTTAAAAAGCGACCATTCATCCTTCCCCCTAGTCAAGGGGGATTGAGGGGGATCGGCTGTTGACATAGCCCGAGCCAGATCCCCCAAGCCCCCTTAGAAAGGGGGAGCAAGTCAAATCACAAGATTCATCAATCTCCTTTTCTTAGGCAAGTTCCCTGCGGAATTGCCCCATAGGCTTCCAGCCTGATCGCCATGGCACTTCCCCGCCCCCCTCGCCCCAACAAGACACATCGCTCCCCCAATCTCCCGCCCGCCCCCCGCCTCAAAGGCACTGCCCCAAAGGGACTCCGAAGGCTAGGAATAGCTGGATTGCTAGGCGGCCAAGTTTTACTACGCTTGATCAAGGGCAAGCTACAACGACGAAATCTCATGGAGCATTTAGTCAAAGTAGGACCCAATGCCATCGGGGCAGTGCTGCTGATTAATGGCTTTGCCGGGATGATTTTCACGGTGCAAACCGCGCGCGAGATGTCGCGGCTAGGCGCGTTAGAAGCCGTGGGGGGAGCCTTTGCCATTGCATTTTGCCGGGAGCTGGCCCCAGTCCTGACAGCGGGGGTGGTGGCGGGACAAGTCGGCGCGGCCTTTGCAGCGGAGCTGGGGGCCATGCGGGTCACGGAGCAGATCGATGCACTGCTGATGATGCGCACTGATCCGGTGGATTATCTGGTGGTGCCCAGGGTCGTGGCCACCTGTGTGATGCTGCCAATTTTGACGATGTTTGCGATCGCGGCTGGAATGCTGGGAGGAACGGCGATCGCCTACCAAGCCTATGGACAACTACCCAGAACATTTTTGGGGGCTGCAAACTCGTTTTTAAACCTGGGCGATCTATTCGCGGTACTGCTCAAAGCACTGGTGTTTGGTCTGATTGTTTCGGTGGTGGGCTGTAGCTGGGGCCTCACCACCTGGGGCGGCGCAAAGGGCGTTGGAGAGTCAGCCACCTCAGCGGTTGTGATGATTTGGATCGGAGTCTTTATGGCAGATTTTGTCTTATCGCTGTGGCTCTTTGGCACCCTGCCAACTTAAAAAAAGAGACTTTATTAATCCTGTCCTTTGACTCGCTCTCCCTTTCCAAGGGGGGTTTGGGGGATCTAGCTAGGGCAAGTCCAACAGCCGATCCCCCTCACATCCCCCTCACCAAAGGGGAAAATCTAATTTCGCCTCTTGCCTCTAACCCAACGCCGCCAAAACATCCGCCGCATGGGTCGCGGTCTGCACCGAATCCATCACCTGGGCAACCTTGCCCTCACCATCAATAATGTAGGTAACGCGCTTGGCATAACCACCGCCTTCCACGTCATAGGCTTTGGTAATTGCACCATCTTTATCCACAACAAGGGTGAAAGGCAGGCTGTACTTCTCCTTGAAAGCCTGGTGAGAAGCCGCATCATCCATGCTCACGCCCAGAACCTTAATATCCTTGCTGGAATAGTCCGCCTCAGCATCGCGGAAACTGCAAGCCTGCTTGGTGCAGCCCGGTGTGTCGTCCTTGGGATAGAAGTACATGACGACGGTTTTACCTTTGAAGTCTGCCAAGGAAATGGGTTGGCCTGCTTCGTCAGTGGAGCTAAAGTTGGGGGCCTGAGTGCCGACGGATAGGGTCATGGGAAAGGCATCCAAATACTATTTCCAACATTATCGGTCATGTCGCCATAGGTCACATAAACCTCATCTGACAACCTCAGCAAATGGTTCAATCCCAGCTCATCGTTTCCCTACAAAGCCAGCCTCTCTTGTAAGCGCTAGCCATATGTATCTCGGCTCACGTCGCATCGCCATCCCAGCCTGGGCATGATCAGGAGAACTGTCCGCTTAGTGCGATCGCTTCGCAAGCTGACCGAGGAATCACTGCTGATTCTCCGGTCCTATATACTTTCGGAGCATTTAAAGGCATCCTATAGGCGACTCTAGCCTGAGTAGTTGTAAGCGCGACTTTTAGAGTCATCTAGACAGCCTGATTAATCAGAGGGAAACCAGGGCATTCCCTAGCCCGGCCTTCTCTATTTGTCAGCCAGTCTTCCGGTTCATCGCCACGTCTGCGACGCATCCCGAGCCCGAGCCAGACGGCCCTATCTTTGACTCCGACCCACCATGGCCATCAACACCCAAAAGCTGAGCAGCGTTCTCCAAGACTTCGTAACGTCCACCAGTGATATCCAAGGCGCAGCCCTTGTGACTCCCGATGGCTTACCCCTGGCCTCCACATTGCCTGCGGGCATGGATGAGGAACGGGTCGCGGCCATGTCTGCTGCCATGCTTTCCCTAGCCGAGCGCATTGGCATGGAGCTATCCCGTGGACAGATTGATCGTATCTACGTGGAAGGCGACCAGGGCTACGGCGTACTCACGAGTTGCGGCGAAGATGCGGTCTTCCTGGTCCTGGCTAGCCAGGCGGCCAAGCAAGGTCTACTGATGTTAGAAATCAAACGTGCCCTTGCGGAACTCAAGCTAGCCCTGATGTAGCCCCTTGCTCCTCAGCCTTTTTCCTCTCTCATCCTCAGCGCATCTCGGTCCTAGCTAGATTCTGACGTCAAGCCGAATCTCGGGCCGCCCCTGGGCGATTCCTGCAGAAGCTTACGCAGGCGACAGTCTGCCATAAGCGATGGCGGACAGTGGCTTCCTCGGAAAGTTTGCGAAGCGATCGCCCCAACCCTCCCATTACCCAACCATAGTCACGAACTAAGGGGCCTGCCATGGAAATCATGCGTCTTGTGGTCACCGGCACCGTCGGAGCCGGAAAAACCACCTTCATCCGCACCATCAGCGAAATCGAAGTCGTCGATACGGATCGCACCGCCACCGACGAAACTGCCCTGATGAAGCGCACCACCACTGTAGCCTTCGACTTTGGCCGCCTGCAATTTGCCCCGGACATGGCCCTGCACCTCTACGGCACCCCCGGTCAGTCTCGCTTTGACTTCATGTGGGACATCCTCATCCGCAAGGCCCATGCCTACATCCTGCTTGTAGCCGCCCATAGGCCCCAGGACTTCCGCTATGCCCGGCGCATCCTCAGCTTCATGCGTCAGCGCGCCCATATTCCAATGATCATCGGCATGACCCACACGGACTGCGAAGGGGCCTGGGCACCGGAGAACGTCGCCTTGGCCCTTGGCTATCTCGACTCCAAGCACCAGCCCCCCATCGTCATCGTCAACGCCAACGAACAAGGCTCCGTCGCCCAGGCCATCATTGCGCTGGTTCAGCATTTGATGCAGGGCGTTGCGGTATAGCCAAGCGATCGCTTCGCAAACCGAACTAGAAATCGCGAGGGACTACAACCCCATATCTTTGCCCAGTTCTCTCCCCTCAGAAGTTTTTGGGCACAGATCTCCCAATTTTTGGAATGGGTTTGCTATCGTGACCTCAACGTAAACGCGCCAAGGTAAATTCCTGCTCCCCAGCAGATTCCCCTTGGTCAGTGGCAGCAATCGGGAGATTCAACCAATCTCCACAGGAACTGACCCTAGATCCAAAGAGTCCGTAAAACCGACCTAATTTCTAGCCCAACCCCTTGTCAGCCCCAAGGCCACAGCCCACAATGGGGGCGCTTACATTGACATTGCTATTTCGCTAGTTTTCGGGGCCTAGTCCTACCGGAACATGGCGATTCCAGCGGAAGCTTGTGAAGCGATCGCCCCGCAAAAATTCAGTATCGGAACGCAGTCGGAGTTAAGTCAGCGCCATGGCCATTACCGGGCAACTTGCAGAATTTTCCTTACCGGAGCTATTTCAGTTCCTAGAACAGGGCAATAAAACGGGACAGCTCACCCTCCAGACCACTGCCCAAGGTGACGGCAAACCTGCTCGCAGTTTCTACATCTGGCTGCGAAAAGGCCGCATTGTCTCCGCCTCCAGCTACAGCGATGGCAATGGTCTGCTGCGCTTGCTTCATCGCAAGAACCTTCTGAAAAATATTACGAAGGAGCAAATCCAACAATTTAGTGCCCTCGTCGTCCCTCTAGGGGTTTACCTCAAGATTCGCGAACAGGTCAGTCCAGCGCAGCTCAAGCTAACCTTTTACACCCAGGTTATGCGCCAGGTCTGTGCCCTATTTGAATATAGTCAGGGCCAGTTTGAGTTTGAGAGCGGCGTAAAAATGCCCATGCAGGAGATGACAGGGCACATGATGCTGCCCACAGAGGTCACCCTAGGTGCCCTGCGAGTCCTAAAGAACTGGAATGCCCTAGAAGAGAAACTGCCGGAGGGCAATTCGACCTTAGAGAGCGCCATTGAAGGTAAGCCCCACCTCAAGCTCAATAAACTGGAATGGCAAATGTGGGAATTTACCAACGGAACGGTGTCTCTCTCCAGCGTTGCTGAACAACTGCGCATGGATCTCGATGAAGTCCGTCGCATCGCCTTCCGCCTCATCTTGGTAGGCATTGCTGAGGAAGTACCCATGGTAGCCGCAGCCAGCCGCAGCCTCATGGGTGAAGCAACCACTGAGAATGAGGCCGATGACCTCAGCGAGAGCTTCCTGGAGAGTCTGGTGGACTTCCTTAAGGGAAATGCCCAATAGCCCCACCATTGCTGCTATCAGCCTTACAGCAGCTATCAGCATCCAAACCAAAGCCCCGGTCCCAGCAGATCTGTCGCGCTGGAAACCGGGGCTTTATCAATAGGGCGAGCAAAATGAATTAACTGACCTTTGCTTTGGCATCCACCGTTGTACCTTTGTTCCCACGGAATTTCGCGCGGAAGAGCTGACCCTTAAGCAATTTGATCTCCGCTTCATAGTCAAAACGTTGCTGGCTCAAATTGTCGTGGAGGCGATCGCCAAAGTTGCGCTGCATATCGTTGAGCTGATGGCGCAAATCTTGATTGCGAGTTCGATAGGAATCAATACGACTGTCCAAGAGGCAATAGACCGCACTGGCACCTAATCCAGCACCCAGCAACAAACTGCACAGAATCACCATATGCTCACCTCCCCCTAAGTCATTGGCCTAAATCGTCGGCAGGGCTATATGTAAACACAAAAAATCCCAAACGCAAATGCCCCCAGGCCAATTCCATGCACATCGAAGGCTAAACAGACGCAATCACGCCAAAAGCCATCGCTCCAACATCAAAAGCAATACCTTGTAACGACCATTCCAGTGGCCCACCAAAGCAAAATCCCAGGAAAGGCAAGACCTCTCCTGGGATTTAAATAACGAGCTCGAAACTCAGCCCTCAAAGGGCCACAAACCCAGGAAACTTAGTAGACCAGCCTTAAAAATGCGTCTCTATCCAATTGACCAAGATTATCTTCAAACACTGACAATTCGAACTCATCATTCAGAAAGTCCTACGAAGACCAGACACCACTGGCCAAGCTTTGTAGCAGGTCCAGATGGGGAGTCTGACAGAGGAAATAAGCGAAAGCAGCACCGCCACAACCGCCGATAAAGAAGCCACCTGCCAGCTCACTCCAAGCATCGCGATCTAGCGCGGGAGGCTCAGGAGTCGTGACCGTGGCTTCAGGAAGCGCAGTGGTCACAGCGCCATAAAGCGACATGGCAATGGTCAACAACATCACAAAGCTAACGGTGCCAATGATGCCTACAGTCGCCGCAACGTCAGCATGACGCAGGGGACCCAGCAATGCTAGGGGACCGTAGAGGAAATAGCCATGGGCCATACCAATCTCCAAGCCACGACGGCTAGGAGAGAGTCCCTTACGATAAGCGGGCAAATTACGGATAAACGCCTTGGAAAATTCCGAGGAGTTAAGGGGGGTGGCCAGGTTGCCCACAAAGGGATCACCGGGGTGGGTCACCATGTCTTGAGTCATGCGAATACGACCTCTCTTGAAGTGAAGAAATCCTAAGCAGTAGCGTAGTTTAAACAGATTCCTCAATGGTTTGATTATTAAGATTTCTTTTGTTAAGAATCTTTATCCTGCCCCTAGTCCAGAAAGCTTCGAAGTAGACTCCTAATTAATGACCGTCCTTTTGCCGTACTCCAGGTTTAAGAAAATTATGTCGTCAATGTTGCCTAGCATTTTCGTTCCCCTTTGCGCCATCGCAGCCTTCGCTTCCATGGGTCTGTTCTTCCTCTATGTGGAAGTCGACGCCTAGGCGATCTTCATCGATCAATTGAAATGCGATTCTTCGCCTTTTAGCTGATCAATTGAGAATCCATTTTTTGAAGAGCGATCGCCTAAGGGCGATCGCTCTTTTTTTGTCTTCCCCCTAGAAACACGACCTAATCCGCCTCCCCATGCAAACAGTGGGTCAAACGCCAAAGGATTCATGCCGAAGCAACCCAACGCTTGGGAGGGTGACCCTTCAGGGACGACTTCCGTCCCTAAGGCTGGGGTTTGGGGACTGGTCCCCAAGGATTTGCCTTCTTGCCTCTAACTTTTTTTCGAAGCAGATGCACACAGCAACCGCTATACGATAGTCACAGACCAGCCCCAGCTCACGAACGCAAACCATGGGAAAAAAGAAAAAAGCCAAAGCAGGAGACAAAACCGTCTACCGCGAATTCGGCAACGAAGAAGCCCTAGAGCGACCCGTCAAAGAACTTACTCCCGAAGACCATGACCTACGCATCCAAACCTCCCGCAAAGGCAGAGGAGGCAAAACCGTAACCCTCATTGGCCCCTTCCAACTCAGCGACGAAAACCTCAAAAAACTCCTCAAAACTCTCAAGAACCTCTGTGGAACCGGCGGTGCCACCAAAGAGGACCGCCTTGAAATCCAAGGAGACCACCGCGAAAAGTTACTCGAAAAGCTTATTCAGTTGGGATATCGCGCCAAGCTGAGCGGCGGTTGACCTTCGTCAACCAGTCTCGACCCAACTGAATCGTAATGTCCGAATCAATGTCGCCGATACTGTCCACCCGCACATTGCCCAAGCCCAGAGACTGCTTCACCGCCTCTGCTCCTGCAATATCACCCTTCTGCGCAATAATGCGGGTCTCCTGCAATGGCTCGGACCAATCGGACTGCACAAACAAGTTGTTATAGCCCTCGTCATAAAGCTGATCCAGAACGGTATCGATGACCGCATCTTTGCCCGTACTGTCTTGGATGGAAATGCGCAGGTTCGTGGGTATGCCTTCGCTATATTCTGCCAAGTCCCAACCGCCTAGCTCATTACTTAGCTCATCGCTGGGCTCAGCATCCGCATTGCGGAACTGGTGCTCGCCACCGTACTCATTGTTGCGGCCATTCCCGTAGCCCCCGCGATCGCCATAGTAGTCATCCCACAAATCCTCATTTCGAGAAGGGGATACATCAAAATACCCCTCGGCAATGGTGTCAATCTCGTCGTAATTGGGCAACCAATAGCTCGCATCATAGTCATCGGGACTACTAAAGGCTCCCGGCAACATCACCATCTGTACATCGCTGCGCTGCTTCTTGCTGGCAAAGTTCACCAGCGCAAACAGCTCCTCAACCGAAAGATTGGTATCCAAGTGAGAGCGAACGATAGACAAAACCTTCGGCAGCTTGCCTAACGTCTTAGGCGTCAGGGCCTGCTCAATAAAGGCACGCATGAGTATTTGCTGACGCTGAACTCGGCCAATATCCCCTTTGCTGTCATACCGGAAACGCAGGAACTGCATAGCCTTATCACCATCCAAAACCTGCTGCCCTTCCTTCAAATTAATGTAGAGATGCTGACTGTCATCTTGATACTTCATGTCCTGGGGCACATAGACTTCGACCCCACCCATGGCATCGATCAGCTTTTCAATCGCCTGGACATTCACCCGCACATAGCGATCAATCCCAGCCCCATTGAGCAAGTCACTAGTCGCCTGGGCAGCCAGAGCAGGCCCTCCCTCCAGGTTGGCTTCATTCATCTTGACCAGGCCCAGGCCTGGCACATTGGCTCGCGTATCCCGAGGAATAGACAGCAACGTGAGCTTGTCCTTCGCTGGGTCAAAGCGCAGCAGCAGCATCGTATCGCTAAGTCCCTCAAACGTATTCACGAGGGCGTGGTAACCCAGCTCCTCAGACTTGCCTTCTAGCTCAGGAATATCAGAGGTGAGAACCTTCGTCCCCAGTAGCAGAATATTAACGGGACGATTGAGGCCAGGAAGATTTAAATTACCCGAGGCAATAGAGCCACCATTTTTCTCAAAGAACGCAGCATCCTCGGCGCTTAGCTGGCTTTGGAGTAGCGGTGTACTGGACAGGGAGACCGCTAACAAAGCGCCTGCCGTGGCAGAAACCATAGAAGCAGCCGTCAGAGCCAGGGTGATGCCAACCCAAGGAATACGACGCGATCGCTTAGAAGCCGCCGCTGTTCCCAACGAAGACTGGCTAGGCTTCCGAGACACCACAGACTTCTGTGTCGAAGTCTTAGGGTTCATCCGGCGAGGGGAACCTGCCGCCCGATTTCGAGCGTTATGAGTTACGGGCACAGATTGTCTCACACCTTTTATCTCGTAAGGGTTAGGGCAGTCGATTCCCAAGGGCATCTAATCCTGGCAACTCTGGGCGCTTGCCTCGCCCTAGTTGGAGCATCAGCCAACAACTCGCCATGAAATAGCCCGAGGTTAGCACACTGTTGAACAGCATGATGCCAAGCTGGGGGGTCTCGCCCAGCTGTCCACCCAGGTTGACTAAAGCAAGGGCTAACAGCCAAGCCATTGCAAGGCTGACGGCCTGACGGCTCACCTGCAAATCTTGGCGCTGACGACGTTGTTCCGGATTGGGCAAAGACTGGCGGCGTTGGAGGTACAGATTGACCCCCGCCGGTACAATTCCGACCAATGGTATTAAATACAGAAACAAACGCAACCGCTTTTGGTCGGCCCGTTCAAAGGGATCATCAGGAGGCATGGACTGGGAATCTCGCCCGAAGTGCAGTTGGCTCGCTTATAAACCAAAAACACCTCCACTGTCGAGGAATTGATCCAAGCGATTGAATCTATCACAACCTGGTCCCGAGACAATGTTCTACTTGCGGCAAAACGGATTGGCTTGGAAAGGTCAATCTGAAATCAGTGCTTAGAGCAAAGACAAAACCTCTCTAGATGCAGAACCAAAACTCAACCTGATGTCGAACCCAGACGGGGCTCAATTAACCGTATTATTTTTCACTCAAGCAAATTGGTCATCCGGATTAGTACCCCTCTTTAATCAGGCAGTTCTACCCCCATGGACGGCTGCCCACCGTCCCCCATAGCCCTGTCTCCCAGGCCCTCAACAGCAATCGACCAACGGGGAACCAAAACCTCTCATTAGGACAGACAATTGCTGTTCTCAAGACAGACTGCTATTTTTGTCCCCTCAAATTGAAAGGCTTCAATGATGTACCTGCAACCATGCCAGAAACTAACAGCGCCAAAAACTAACAGCCTAAGCGCCACGACTCCCAAAAGTGACCTCTTCGCGAACCGGAGAAGCCTTTAGTAATGACTTAAAGCGGGGATGCTGGGACAAGGCCTGAAGACTTGAGTCCGATTGCCAGCGATCTAAGGAGCGCTCACGATTGACTTCAAAAGCTGCTGCCAAGGCATCTAAGCTCTGGTCAATCTCACCCCGACGATAATGGCAGCGTGCTAATCCCCACTGGGCATCCAGGTTGACTTCGCGATAAGACAGGGAACGCTTAAAGCTCTCGATCGCCTCAGGCAAACGCTCCATCCGTTGGAATAACGCACCGCGATAGTTCCAAGCGTAATAACAGTCAGGCTTCACAGTGAGGGCAATATCAATACTGGACAGCGCTTCAGCCCATTGGTTTTGGGCCAAGAGACAAACCGCACGGTGATACCAAGCTTGGTGCTTTTGGGGCTTACGCTCCAAAGCCTGGTCAAAGCTCTCCACCGCTTCTGGATAGCAACCCATAATAACCAATACCCGTCCTCGGTTATACCAGGAGCGATAGTCCTTGGGAGCAAACCGCAACGCCCGATCAAAGCAGTCCAGAGCTTGATCAGATTCATTGAGCTGGGCATGGATAATCCCTCGCCCCAGCCAGGCACTGGCATAGCTCGGGCGAAGGGTAATGGCCTCGCCAAAACTATAGGCAGCCTCGTCGTAGCGCCCCAGCTTTTCTAGGGTATAGCCACGATCGCACCACACCACGGGGGTATGGCGGTCCTGCTCCAAAACCTTGTCATAGCGGGTCAAAGCTCTCTCATAGAGACCTAGACAACTCAGGGCTTTACCCTGGCGATGGAATGTTTCTGAGAAACCAATACTTTCCGTATTTGTCTCAGCTTCTACAGTGCTGAAAGATGCCCGAAATTGCACGGATGGTTTGCGACGATGCGCCCTCAACGTCTACTGCGATTATAGGAATGAGATCCTGTCTCGGTCATCGCAGAACCGTTGATTTGGCTGAAGTTTGTTGTTTCCTTTAAATAGATATGGCTTGTTCTCGTAGAAGACGAGGATTCAGTGAATATAAGCTGTTGAGCGAATAAGCCTAATGGCCCAAGCGATCGCAGATTCCATACTTTCAGGTCGAGCGATGCCTTGGTCTGCGATGTCAAAAGCAGTACCGTGGTCCGGCGAAGTGCGCACAAAGGGTAAGCCAATAGTTGTATTCACTGCGCGGTCAAACGCCAGTAATTTCACTGGTATGAGACCTTGGTCGTGGTAGAGCGCGAGATAAGCATCATAGGTCCGAGCCAGAGGCGCTTTGCGACCGGGGTCAAGCCGCTGACCTTTTTCATCTAAGCCATACCAGGCCTGGCCAGAGGTCACCCAGAGCGTATCGGGGGGAACCGGGCCTATGAGATGGGCCTGGGGGTGACGCTGGCGCATCTTCTCTAGCCAGGGAATCAGCCAATCCTGCTCCTCAGTCCCTAACTGGCCCAGCTCGCCGCTGTGGGGGTTAAGCCCGGCAATACCAATGCGGGGCTGGGCGAGACCACAGCGCTCTTGGAGGAAGCGCAAGAGCAGCTCTAGTTTGCGGGTCATGAGCAGTGGGGTTAGCGCGGTCGGTACTTGGTGCAGAGGAATGTGGGTGGTTGCGAGGAGCGATCGCAACTCCCAACCGGTGTGGGGTGACTCCCCCAGAAATGCCATGGCAAAGTCATCGCAGTCAGCCCGGCTAGCCAGCAGCTCGGTTTGTCCCGGATAATGATGCCCGGCAGATTTCCAAGCCGACTTGGCAATGGGTCCCGTGACCACCGCTTCTGCCTTACCTGCCAGGGCCAAATCAATTGCACCATTCAGAGCATCAAAGCTAGCGGCTCCTGTGGCAGCGCTGGGCTGACCCAGAATAATTTCCTGCTGACTAGGAATATCCACCCGCTTGAACTGGTTGGGGTCGGCCACGGTTTGCCCTTGACTGACCAAGCGGCGATAGGTCGATTGGAGCCAACCTCCGCAGCCCACCAAGGTGATATCGCAGATCTGGGTCACGTCCTTGTTGGCCAAGGCCTTGAGAATGACTTCTGGACCAATACCTGCGGGATCTCCCATGGAAATGGCGAGGTGGGGCAAGGCTGTGGTGGCGAGGGATGAAGCAGGAGCAGGAACTGTTGATACCATTTGGAGGAAAGGCGAGGGTCTAAGGGCCAGCGCAAAGAGAGACTGCTATGATTCTGCGCCATGGCCGTTATTGTCAGCCCATTATCACGGCACACAATTATGTTTTGTATTAGACAACGGGCAAGATGAAATATCTCAGAGTGCTAGGGCGATTTTGGGGGGCGGCGATCGCCGCCGAGATGGAATACCGACTCAATTTTCTCCTGGCTGCCCTGGGCAGTCTGGGTAACTTTGGGGGCAGCCTCTTCAGTCTCTTCCTCTTCTATCGCACAGGCTACAGCTTCGACGGTTGGCCCTGGGAAGCAGCCCTCCTGGTCGTCGGCATCTTCACCTTGCTAGAAGGCTTCTCGGCTACGCTTTTGTCTCCGAACCTCAACCGTATCGTCACCCATGTCCAGGAAGGCACCCTGGATTTTGTCCTCCTCAAGCCCATTAGCTCCCAATTTTGGCTCTCCACCCGCAGCTTTTCCCTCTGGGGTCTGCCAGATTTTTTACTGGGAGGGTTACTCATTGCCTATGCGGGGAGCAAGCTGAGCCTGCCTTTTACAGCTTATTTACTGGCCTTGCCCGCGATCGCCTCTAGCTTCCTGATTCTCTACAGCCTCTGGTTTGTCCTGGGAGCCACCAGCATTTGGTTCGTCAAGGTTTACAACGTCACAGAAGTTCTGCGCGGTCTGGTCTCTGCCGGACGATTTCCCATGGTGGCCTACCCCTCGGCTTACAGATTCTTCTTCACCTTCATTGTGCCCGTAGCCTTCCTTACCACCGTTCCGGCCCAAACCCTGCGAGGGGAAATCAGCAACACCTGGCTAATGGCAACGGGTCTACTGGCCACAGTATTGCTAGTGGCCGCAAACCAATTCTGGCGCTTTGCCCTGCGCTTCTACACCAGCGCCTCTAGCTAGCTGCAACCTATCGCAATTTAGAACGGGTTGTAATTCACCGAGAAATAAATTCCATTCTCCTGCCAGGTATCATCCTCATTCTCCACATCCACCAGCGGAAAGCCCCAGTCAACCCGAGCCGAGAAGTTATTGCCCTGACGCCAAATAAAACCTAAGCCTGTGCCCACCAGCGTCCTTTCCACCGGTTGATTATTCCCCCCCCGATTCCAGCCATGACCTAAATCCAGAAATGGAGCGACCTGTAGCGTCGTCCCCCAATTGGACAGCCGATCCACGGCCACGGGGAGGCGTACTTCCGCCGAAACCAGCAAACCGTTATCCGTTAACAACGCATCCTGGCGATAGCCTCGCACGCTACTCTGCCCCCCAATACCAAACTGTTCAAGGGGAACTAAGACGCGATCGGCAAATTGCAAATCCCCCCGCACCAGTGCCAAGGTGTCGGGAGCCAACAGACGCACCCACTGAGCCTGGCCACGCCAGGAGAAGAAATTACTATCGGGGCCACCGTCGGGGCTTTGGTTCGAATCAAACCAATTTGTCCCCAGGTTCAACTGGGATCTCGCTGCCAAGACCTGATTGCTCTTCCGCTTATTCCATTCCTGAAAGAATCGCAGGGCAGAGATTCTAGTTCTGCCATCTTCATCGGCACCGGGAGAGAGGGGAAATCCACCAATATCAGCAAAACCCAGCTCAGTGCGGCTTTCCTGACGAGAAAAAGTTAAGCCCAAAACAAATTCTTCACTAGCCGTTTGGTATAGAGGCTGGCGATAGGTGCCTTCGTAGTAAACCGATCTAGCCGAAATTTCTAACGGGTTAAAGGGCTCCTCGATCACCTCACTGCGCGTTCGACCATAGGCAAAACGCAGGGTGCCATTTCTAGCATTGAGGGGCACGGTATAGCCCAAATCCAAAGCATTGCTGCCATCGGTGTTGCTGTAGGCCAGGTTCAGGGCATCACCATACCCCAACAAATTGGCATGATTGAGGGAGATTTTTCGGCGGAAGCTTCCCACACTGGGCGATCGCCCATTGTCCAGCGAGACTGTTGCAGTAAAGGGATCGACTTCAGACACCTTCACATCCAGCAAACTCGTGCCAGGCTGAATCCCCGCCTGTAGATCCGCAGAAATAGTTTCCAGGAGCGGATCAAGCTGCAACAATTTCAAGCCTTCTAGCAAGTCCTCCACCTTCAATGGCTCAGCCCCAGCTCGCTCCAAACGACTGCGCACATAGCTCGGCTTCAAGCGCTGGTTTCCAGTGATGCGCACATCCTCTAGCTTGCCTTCCAGGACCTGGATTTTGACCAGGCCACCTTCTAGGGTTTGAGGCGGAACGAAGGCACCGGAGGTAACATAGCCATTCTTCACATACAGCTCAGTCACCGCAGAGCGAGCCTGGAGCAACTGACCAAAGGAAACGTTGCCAGTGAAAGGAGCAGTAACTTCAGCTAACCTCTCCGCATCAAAAATAGTGCTGCCCTCAACGGTATAACCCGTGACATTGATCGTGGCAGGACCCTCAACATTTTCATCGTCGGGTTGAATGGGAGAGGGCGTTGGCAAAATCTCGCTGGAAGGTGGGAGCTCATCAGGCAGCGTCTCAGGTGCTTGAGGCCCATCAATGACTTCATCCGTCGAAAACGGTCGATCCTGCTCACCCGGTGTTGGCAAGGGAGCCGGAAGCGAGGGCGTCCCAGGAGGTAGCGGAATGGACTGCGCAAAAAAATTCTCTGCAAGAAAACTCTCTGCCAGGATTTCAGCAGACACTTCGGCCAAGGGAAGGTGGACACCCTCAGGCTCAATCGCTTCTGAAGCTTGAATCTCCTGTATCTGCTCAACAGTATCAGCCTCAGCCTGTTGAGCTTGTTCGATGGAAGGAGGTTCTGTTTGAGCAGCGGGCACCGGTTCAGAGAGTTCAGGCGCAGCTAACTCAGGAGCGAGAATGACGGGGACAAAGCTGTCCGAGGGCAAAAAGTCGGGAGCCTGGAGTCCCAAACCATCAAGAGCAGCTTGGGTAGCCGCATCTATCCCAGTCCCCTCAATGGGGAATTCCAGGGCTTGAACCAAGCCAGGACTGCTGGTCAGCAAAACGCCCGTCATGAAAGTGAGGAGAGCATCGCTAGAGATAGAAGAGTAGCGCATGGTTTGTCCTAAAACAGAGGTCCCAGCTGGAAGTATCCGAGACCAATCAGCAACGGGAAGATGCTAGAAGCTCAATGCGCAGAAGTCTTGTCACGGAGCAAAATTCTGCTTTGGAGCACCACTCACAACGATATATAAGCGAATAATTTCGCCAACTTCATCGCTTAACTCGCTTCTAGAGTGCCCAGCTCGAAGAGAATAATCGAGATAGAAGTCGCATTGAACCAACTGGCATCTCAATCAAGCAAGCCTTATTCGGGCTCTGCTGCTCCCCACTCGTAACGACCGCTTTTACAAGATGGAATAACCGATGGGATACCAGGATTACTGCCCAGTATCAGTTTTTTCACTTAAGAAACAATAACAGCCAAGCGAGAGCTAAGCATTAGAACCTAAGCGCAAATTAATGTCAAACGAGGCAACGCTCAATTTAATGCAGAGATAAGCGATCGCGTAATACCCTCGGAGACAAAACCAGTCCCAAAGCAATCTTGGCCAAGGTAATCGCCATGAGACGCGATCGCTGCCAAATAATCTGCGGCCCATGGAACCCAGCCAACATTAAATAGCGCAGACTTTGCAGATACTGCCGTCGCGTTTGCCCCAGACTGAGGGAGCGGAAGGTGAGGTATTGATACAGATTAGTGAGGCTGGCGCGGCGGTGAGGGGTGAGGCGGTGAGGCGATCGTGCCATGGCCCCATCCACCACCCGCCGTAGGTTGCGCTCCTGGCGAGAGAGATTGCTAGAAATCGACCCCGGCATCACCCGATACAGAATCTGGCCCTTTGAGACGAGGGCAAACTCCCCCGCCTCCGCCAAACGCAGCCACAGCTCCCAGTCATGAACCGAAGCCAAGTCAGGATCGAAAGGGCCAACCTGCTCAATAGCAGAGCGGCGCACCATCAAATTGGAGCCATTTTCAATAAAATTCTGCTGAAATAGCGCAGCATAGACATCACCCTGATGTTTGACTCGGCCACCGGGATAGAGCGACTGTCCATCAACATCGATATAATCTGTCCAGCTATAGGCCACGATGGCCTGGGCATTAGCCTCCAGGGCAGCCACTTGGTCAGCCAACTTCTCTGGCGTCCAAAGATCATCCGCATCCAAAAATGTAATCAGCGCTCCCTCGGAAGCTTCAATACCATGGTTACGGGCAGCAGCGGCCCCACGGTTCACCTGGCTCAGCAAATGGATACGCGGATCAGGCTGGGCCTGAACCCAGGCAGCAGTGCCATCACTGGAGCCATCGTCTACCACCCAAACGTCAAAGTCTTTGTAGGTTTGCTCTAGGACGGATTTAAGGGTGCTGGGGAGGGTGGCTGCGGCGTTGTAGGCCGGGATAATGATGGAGACAGTGGCCATAGCTTCAAGAGAAAATGAGTGAAGGAACGAGCACGCTGATAATTGAGCCAGGTTCCCGCCTGGGGAACCACAGCCAGGAGGGGACTCAACATCCCTCCCAGATAAAAACAAAACAAGAAAGTCAAGTTGAGGTTGGCTCGCAAGCCTGGGCCATGCTGCCAGAGGCGCATGATGATGCGGCGAAGCCCCCCCACAACGGTGCGTAGAGCAATCTCCCAACGGCGCAGCCCATGGGCATTGATGAAACGCAGCTGACAAATCGCCATACCAATGCCATAGGCCAAGGGCAATAGATAGGATCGCTCCAGACGACTCGCTGGGATCGCATGGTGTAAGACCATCCCAGGGTTATAGGCAATGCCATGGCCTGCTCGGTGAAGGTAGAGCAGCGCTGCGTAATCAGAACCGCTAATCAAGGTATCGGCAGTGCGGCCCACCACGGACATCATCGCTGGTACCGTCGCTAGCCAACGCTGGCGGTTGACCACCATTCCCGCGCCGGGGGGTAGCTGCAAATGCTCAGGGTCAAAAGGATGCTCGTTATCACCATGGTCACGAATGGCTAGGAAGGCTTCGATTTCTTCGAAGTTCTTCGGCGGCTCCACCTCATAGGCTGCCTTGATGCGACTCCCAAATGCACCCAAGTCAGGATGGGCCACAGCAAAGGTCAGAGCCGAAGCGACCCACTGGGGCTCTGTCCAATTATCATCGTCGATGAAGCCGACCCAGTCCCCTTTGGCTTCAGCGATCGCCCGCTGACGCGCATGGGCCAAGCCAGCCGTAGGTTCAAAGCAATAGCGGAGCGGCACGCGATCGCCCCAAGGACCTTTGGCCCAATCCACCTGAAGCTGCGTCACGGCAACAGCAGTGTCATCGCTGCTGTTGTTATCCACAACCAGAATTTCCCAAGTATCAGCCCCAGCCCATGCTTCGGGCAGCTCCTGAGTCTGGAAATGCTCCAGAACCTTCGCCAAGCGAGGGGCACCATTGAAAGTCGGAATGGCGATCGTCAACTTCATAATCGTTTTCTGTCCAAAACAAACTTTCCGCAAGCAGTCACCCGACAGTTCCACCCAAAGCTGACTAGAGATTCAGCCCGGTCTAACCATTCAAGTTCGGCCCATGCGCCAAAAATAAAAGGGACTGCGCAACGAATATAGAATCAACGTCAACTCACACTGAGCCGTCAAGTTCTCGCGTAGGCGGAAACCATGACGCAGAATCAAAACCACCGCCTTACGCAAATCATTCAAGATGTAGACCGGCAGAGCCAAAGGCCGCAGCCAGGGTTTAAGCCCCTGCATCCGCGTCACATAGCGGCTTAACCCAATGCCCTGAAAAAAGGGAATCAGATAGCTGCGTTCCAAGCGCCAATGGGGGATTCGATGCCACAAATGCATCGCTGGGTTGTACCAGATCTCCCAGCCGGAGCGCAGCAAATAGGTCAGGGCTTCTGTATCTTCCCCGGTCAACATGCTGTCCTGATTACGGCCTCGCAACATGCAAGTCTCCGGCATGCTCTCCAACCAAGCCTCCCGCCGCACCACCAGACCCGCTGAAGGGGGTAACATTCGCTTCATGGAGTCATAGCGCAGCGGCTCTGCTCCCCGTTCCACAATGGCCAGAAAGGGCAGTAGCGGTTTCAGCTCATCTGCAGGCTCCACCTCATAATCGCCATGAATTTGGCTGCCAAAGGCCCCAGCATTGGGATACTCCTGGGCAAAGCGATAGGCCTCGTAGACCCAGTCAGGCGCAGGCAGATTATCGTCATCCAAAAACCCAATGAGCCCTGCCTGGGCCTCATGGACCCCAAGCTCCCTGGCATAGGACGCGCCCTGCTGGGCCTCAAAACAATAACGAAGGGGATAATCCTCAGGCCAATCTTGCTGGGCTTGGCGCACTACCGCTGCTGTTTCATCGCTGCTGTTATTGTCCACCACCAGGATTTCCCAACGGATGGGTTGATACGCTTCTATGCCTGCATTCTCGCCGGGTCGAAACCCACAGCAATGCCGTAATCTTTCAAATAGATCCAGCAGGCGTGCCGCACCGTTGTAGGTGCAAATCACAATGGAAAAATCCAGCGAGACCTGGGGCGTCAGCATGGGAGTGGGAACAGGGGCAATAAGTGCCATGACTAATGATGTGAGGTAGCTGAATTGAGCAAACTGATTCCTCGCAAAACTTGCGTTCTGGAAGCAGCATTAGAAATAGATGCACTCACATAAAAGCAGGCAGTGATCAGCTTTGGCGATAACTCTAGGATGCCCAGCCTCCCTCCCAAGACAGACAGTTTAATTACAATCGGTGTCGAAACAAAATCCTCTCCCTGCAATGTTTTTAGCCTTCAGCAATGGATGGAAGATCATCAATGATGGTGCTCCCATCGCAGCCAACTCCCCCAGCTCCAATCCACCATTCATAAAAAAGCGCCTGGCTGAAATCAACCAAACGCTCACAACTCCCCCTCGAAAAAAGACAACCTAAGGTGTCTTTTGCAAATCAGGCCGCTCCTCAGCCAAAATGGCTCCCTCTACCGGACAGACCTGAAGACAAATCCCACAATCAATGCAGGTCGCAGCATCGATCCAATACCAATTAGTTCCCTTCTTATTTTTACCTGGCCCCTCGTCAATACAAGCTACAGGGCAGGCATCCACGCAATCTGCCACTCCTTCACAAACATCCGTCACAATTGAAAAGGCCAAAGTGCTTTCCCCCTTAGAAGGTCTTCCTCTCGCTAATCAATCTATCGCAGTCTTACAGCCTGGGGCCGATGGACGCTGCCAAATCTAGCCATCAACTGGCTCGGTCAAGACCTCTTCTTCAGGCACTTGACCAGCCGTAATCCAAGCAATTTTAGCGATCGCTCTACTCCGGGCATAGACCTTCACCGCCGCCGCATCCGAGCCTGTTTCCAAATACAACTCCACCCGTTGATCCTGACCGCGCAGCTTCTCGCCTTGATCTAGGGCAGCTTGCTGATCACTCTCTGTCCTAGGGACAACCAACCAATCAACAGTCCCTGTGGACTGGGGCAATGTCCCAGCAAATTGCAACGCCTGCTGAAGCTGCTCAATTTCAAAACTAAAACCAATGCCGGGAGAGGTCTCCTGCTGGGGATCATAGAAACCTAAAAGCTGGTCATAGCGTCCCCCCTGGGCCACGACATCATTGGTGCCACCAGACCCACAGGCCACTTCAAAGACAATGCCGGTGTAGTAATCAAACGTCTGCACCAGGCTGAGGTCGAGGATCATGGCTGGCCCAGCATTACCCAGTCGTGACGCCAACAACTCCGTTAGCTGGGATAAGCGCTGGGCGATCGCCTGCTGGGCATCATTCAAGTCAAAGCTCTGGAGCTTTGTCAGCACTGTCTCAGGCTGACCTCGGAGATCCATCAAGGCCAGGGCTCTAGACCTAAGAGCTGGGCTAAGGTCTAGGGTTTCTAAGGCAAGGCGGTCTAGGTGGGCGATCGCCCCCAAAACCTTGCCTCGCAAACCCTCGGGGAAAGGCACTAATAATGACTTCGTTAACGCAGCCTGACCCAAAATAATTGTGCAGGGGCTGGGTCCATCCAACGCAGCAAGACCCAACGCATCCAAACAATCACTCACCAATAACAGCGTCTCAGCATCGGCCATCACCGACCCAGCACCGAGCAATTCCACCCCAGCCTGGTAGCTCTCTTGCTCCTGCTGACGCCGAAACACATTAGCCAGATAGAACAAACGCAAAGGCCTTGGAGCCTGAGCTAAGCGCGTCACCGAAGCCCGAGCGATGGAAGCTGTCAGCTCAGGACGCAACCCAAGCTCACCATCATCACTCGAAAGCACTTGCAACAGGCTCTGGCGCTTGACCGCCCCACCTGCCATGAGGGTATCCAGCCGCTCCAACGTCGAAGTCACGATACGCTGATACCCCCAACACTCAAAGACCGAGCGCAAACGCAACTCAATCCACTGCTGCTGAGCAACTTCGACGGGCAATAAATCCCGCGCTCCCAAAGGGGGCTGATAGACCATTACTTTCTTTTACTTTTGCCACCCCCAAAGATACCGCCAAATAGACCGCCACCTCCCTTAGACTTAGCGTTAGATTTGGTTCCGGTCTTGGAGCGGCCCTTCGCAGATGCTCCACTACTACTCCCCGCTGGGGGAACATTGTTTGACTCACCACTCAGCTCAATCTTATGGCCCATGGTGGATAGCTTACGACGACCTTCAATCGCCCGCAAATCCTTGGGATTCAACTCCAAAGCCTTGCGAATGGAGACCTTTGCCATGGTGGCTTGGTTTTGTTGCAAATAAATAATCCCCATGAGGCTATGGCAGCGACTATCCTTCGGAGCTGCCCGGAGACCATCACGCAGCTCCAAAATGGCCTGGGACAGCGCCTTCTTACGCAAGTATTCCTCTGCCCGCCTCAGGTAGCCATCGGCCAAGGACATCTGATGAGCCTGGGTTTGAATGATGGTGGTCTTATCATTAGCAGCGGGCATGGGAGAACGGCCCATGCCAGGTACAGGAGGCTGTCCAGGACGAGAAGCTGGGCTGGCAGACTTGGCCGCCGCCTTGGGAATGGCATTCCCCTGCTGGCGTAGAAGATAAACCAAATTCAACTCACTAAGACTGCCAACCACATCAACAATCTTGTCTAGCTCATCAAATTGCTGATCTGCTAGCTGCGTGACAAGCTGCTTGTAAGCACCGTCCACGTTGGGGGCCTTAAACAACTTCTTGGCCTCTTCTCCTAAGCCACTCGTAAGGCTATCTTTTTGCTGCTTCACTTGCTGACCCTTGAGGCGGGTGAGGATCAAGTATTCTTTTCGATTTTTGTCCTGAGAAAGCATTTCATAGGCTGGGTTCACCAATTTAGAAAGCACCTCAGTGGCACGGGCTTTCTCTTGGGCACTACTGCCCACCATGCTATCTGGGTGGAGTTTCCGAGCAATTCTCAAATATCGCTTCCGCACTTGGGAAGCATCAGCATTCACCGGCAGGCCCAGGGCAGCGTGGTGGTCTTCAAAGGTGTCGAGGTTGTAGAGGCCTTTTTTAATCTCGAAAGACATTTATGTGTCCCTTGCTGAATCTGGAGTGAAACCGTGGAGTTCTCTAGATGCTGGCGAGCCTAGTCAATCAATGCACCAGCGATCGCCCTGGGCAACCCTACGGCATTCAATGGTTTCATCCCATCAAGCCATTATCTAATGGGGATGGAACAGTCGCTGTCCACTGCCAACTATGTAATGGCTTATACTCTGCCTAAGATAGAAATAGAAGCAAATCTATCGGCCCCATAACGGGTAACCCAGGAGCCATAAAGAGCCCTGACAAACACAGTGAACGCATTAACCTGTGGAGCATTGTAGGCGATGAACCTAGCAAATGATCGCCTTAGATTTGACAGTTGCAACGCCAAAAACAGCACTTGAGCAAAATTATTTGAGCTGAAGTACTGAGGCCTCAAGCATGAGAGCCATCCCCATATTACGTAAAATAACGCTACCAAACTTCTCTAGGAATATCGGTACTGATCCGGATGACCCAATGGGCGAGTTTCCATAAGGACTTGACTCAGCTCCTGGTGAAGTGAGCCATTGGTCGCCAGTACACGTCCTGAAAAGATTTGGAATGGTGATTGATCGTAGGCTGTAACGCAACCCCCTGCCTCTTCTACTAAAATTATTCCCGCAGCGAGATCCCAAGCCGACAACCCTCGCTCCCAATAGCCATCTAGGCGACCACAGGCCACGAATGCTAAATCCATTGCTGCGGAGCCTCCGCGCCGGACCCCCTGGGTTAAGTGAGTGAGGCGATTGAACTCTGCGTAATTATTGTCATCGGTCTGGTGGCGATCGTAGGCAAATCCCGTCACCAAAAGACTCTGGGCCAAATCGGGAGTTGCGGAGATGTGAATGGGCTTGCGATTACAAAACGCCCCCAATCCCTTGGCAGCCTGGTATAGCTCATTAAAGAAGGGTGCATACACCACGCCCACGACAGGCTCCCCTTTAAACAAAAGACTAATGGAGACTGAAAAGAAGGGGTACTGATGGGCATAGTTCGTCGTGCCATCTAGCGGATCGATCGCCCAAAGGTAATCATTTTCTCCAGCATCGGCGCTCTCCCCCGACTCCTCAGCCAAGATTGCATGGCTGGGCAAATGGCGACGCATCACCGCCAGGATAGCCACCTCCGATTCTTTATCGGCATTGGTCACTAAGTCCCCTTTACGCCCCTTTTCCTCCACGGAAGTCAGCTGACCATAGTAGCGCTGAAGGACTGCGCCACCGGCCATGGCAGCCTCTGTTGCAATATCGAGAAAACGTTGAAGCTCTTCGGGGGTAGGCATCTTTAAAGCAAGAGTTGTAAAGGGATGAACGGGGGTGACAGCCTAAGGGTCACCTAGAAACAAGGATTTATTAATCC
This sequence comes from uncultured Pseudanabaenaceae cyanobacterium, assembly GCA_938021205.1. Taxonomy (GTDB): domain Bacteria; phylum Cyanobacteriota; class Cyanobacteriia; order PCC-9006; family JAAUQQ01; genus JAAUQQ01. Next base: position 2,287 of record CALIGI010000082.1, on the reverse strand, counting down.
CGCAATCCCTCTTGAAAGGGGGGGAAGGTCTAATTTAATTCTCGTCATTTACTTGGGTCGCTGCTCTTGAAACTCGTCCGGCGTCTGGCGCATGGGATTAGCCGGATCCCAAATGCCTAAGCCTTGAAGCCTTGCTGATTCCTGCCCTCGGCGCAGCTCATCTTCGTAGCGAATATTGGGCAGGCGAGCGTCCATTAGGGCATGACCCTCAGCCACAATGCTCAGGTTGAGCAGCTCGCCGTTATGCCAAACATAGGCGAGGAGACGATCATAGGAATCCTGGCGCTCTTGATCAAATTCCAACTGAATGGCTTCCTTATCCACCTGGCGCAGAAAATCCATAGCTTCCTTTCCCCAGGGGCGCTGGGCTGGCGTCGGCGCATCAAAGCCAATGAGACGCACGCGCTGGATTTGGTTAGTTGCCAGTCTAGGCACAATGACTTCTAGGGTGTTACCGCTGATGATCTGCTGGACCGTAGCGGTCATTAAAGCATCCTGGGGGGCTAAATTTTTCTGACAGCCCGTAAGCAGAAGAGCAAGGCCCAATGAGAGCGCAATAAACGGTGCCATAGCCCAACGAGGCATACTACGGTACATTTCCAGGCTTTCTCGACACTTAGCACTGTTTATTGGCGAGTGCAGGGCTGTGAGAATTGTCTGAGCTTGAGCCCACCGCGATCGCAGCACCATATTTTACTCTTCTTCCAAGGGAATACCGTAGCTCACCTTGCCCTTGCCAAAGTACTGACCAAATTGCTGCTCATACACCTCATCTTCATCCTGGGTCTCTACCTCTAAATCTGAGCGGGGGCAGGCCACACAAAGCAGGGCATAACCTTTGTCTCGCAGGGGCTGAGACAGTCCCATCGCATGGGGTTGATAGACTTCACCGGACAAAATACGCACAGCGCAGGTCGTACAAGCGCCATTGCGACAGGCAAAGGGCAAATCTACGGCCTGGCTTTCGGCGGAGTGGAGGATATAGCGATCTTCAGGGACTCGGACCGTATGCTCAACGCCTTTTTGGCGATCATGAACGCGGATGGTGTGAACTGGGGTCATGGAAAATGCGTTCTTAACGGGTTGTCTTAACTGTTTTGAAGTCTGGGACTAGCCTGAATTCGAGAAGAGACAAGGCATCCTCACCCCCAGCCCCTCTCCTAAGGGAGAGGGGAGAAACAGCCTCGATCCATTTTCAAAAGTACCGGCTTGGCGCTCGGTTCCCTTGATCTTTTAGGAGTAAGGGCTAGGGAGAGAGGTGGGCTGTTCGGCTGTCGAACTCAGATTAGATTTGGCTCTATCACGACTCGGTTTAACCAGCATATCGTTGCAGCCCACTAAAACAAGCTGAGCTGGGAGGTCGGCGGCGTGATGTCTTCGGCAGGAATGGCATTCCAAGGCAAAGGCGGCACCGAAATCCCTCGGCTCTTCACTTCGACTTCTAGCAATTGCTGAAAGCTTCTGGTCGTCGCCGGAGACTGGGCCTCAATGGGGCAATGGACGAAGAAAAAGACCTGAAGGCCTTCTGCTAGCCAATCCGCCACCCGCACCGCCCATTCAGCCAAGTAAGCCTGGTTACGCTCGGGATTAGGATGGGTAATGAATCGCACTAGGGTGAAGGGAGCTGTCACCACGGGCTGGAGCGGCACATTGGGCTTTTTACGCTGGGATAGGGCCTGGGGATTATCTGGCCCTTCGTACATCAGCCGGGTATCTAGCAGAACTCGGCCTACGCTCCGCTCCTGGAGGCGCTGGTTGATGCGATCGCTCATCTTCTCGGTAAACCAAGCGGGATGGCGCAGCTCCACCGCAAGCGGCATATGCAGCGGGTCACCAGGCTCCGGCCAGGCATCTAGAAATTCCAACAGGTCTTTTCCCAAGGCTGGGCTATAACTAGGCGGTAACTGCACAAAGAGTGGACCCCGACGCGACCCTAAGGGAGCCATTCGTTCCAGAAAAGCTCGACTTCCCTGAATGTGAGGCACCAGCGGGCCATCGTGGCTGTAGATGCGGGGCAGCTTGAGGCAAAACTGAAAGGACTCCGGCGTCTCCCCGGCCCAACGCTCCACCGTCTCCGCACTGGGAATGGAATAGAACGTCGTATTGCCCTCGACCGTCGTTAAGCGATCGCTATAAAGCCGCAAAAAATCCCCAGCCTTACTGCCCTTGGGATAAAAGTCCCCCAGCCATTCGCGATAGGCCCAAACCGCGCAGCCAAGGTAGAAATTGGACATGGTTTGTTCAATCGACCCTCAACTCCCTGGACCACCTAGGACTGAGCATCTTC